>CAIPTA010000078.1 GCA_903867855.1 Oligoflexia bacterium
AGTATTTGATCATATTAAAAAAGCAATTGATGATGGTTCTGTAGTTATTGCGCTAGTATTTGCAAAAGCTCTCGGTAGCAAAGAAGGAGGATTCCTTTTTGTTTTGTTCATTGCGCTAGAAATATCATAATGAGGCTATCCCAGCCACCTTTTCCACCAACTAAACTTTTAGTTGCATTCAACTAAATTCTTAGTTATTCTTTTTTTAGAGGAATCTATGCCCATTAAAATGCTCACCGATGTGGAACTAGAATTGATGACCATCCTATGGAGCCTGCAGGAAGGTTCCGTGGCCGATGTGATGGAGGAGATGCCGAAAGAAAGAAAGCTCGCCTATACTTCCATTTCCACGATCTTAAGAATCCTAGAGCAGAAAGGGGTTTTGAAGGCACGCAAAGAGGGTCGCGGACATATCTATATTCCCCTTTTAAAAAAATCAGACTACGAATCTCGAGCCGTAAAACATGTGGTGGAAAAGGTGTTTGATGGCACCCCGATGGCGCTCGTAAAGCAGCTTCTCGACAGTAAAGAAATCAAAGCGCAAGATCTGCAAGCACTGCGCGCCCTCATTGATGCAGCGGAGAAGAAAAAATGACTCTTGCTCACTCCCTATCTCTCTATAGCACGCTAAATTTACTTCTATGCGTGAGCTTCATTTCGCTTTCGGTTTTCAGAAAGCTAAGCCAATCCATCACTGGTTCCGTAGAACTCAAGCTGCACTATGCTACTCTCGTAGGGATTTTCGTAGCTCTCCTTAGTTATCCCCTATTGCCACTTAAGAATAGCTTTCAGCCACCGGTAAAGATTTGGTCGGCGGATTCCATCAAAAGCTTCCCCACTAATTTCTCCGTTGATAAAAGTGATGGATTTTTAAGTTTGTCCAATCGCGTTGCCCAGGCCAGCCTCGACGCTCACAAAATCAGCGTCCTCTGGATTGTATTGGGAGCTATTATCCTTTGCGTTGGACTTTGGCGCCTTTTATGCGATCTAGTATCGCTTCACCAAATTAGAAAACATGCTCTGCTACAGAAAAGAATCGGCAATGTGTTTATCTACTGCAGTGGCCATATTGCCGTGCCTTTTTCTTACTCCGTTTTTTTCAGTGCTCATGTAATTTTGCCAAGCAACTTGCTCCCTAAAAAAGAAGATTACCGCATGGCGCTCACCCACGAATTGCAGCACCACCGCCAGGGCGATACCTTTTGGGTGTATCCGCTCTGGGCCTTGCAAGTGCTCTGCGCACCAAATCCATTCATGCATGCGTGGAAGCGCATGATTTCCGAAATACAAGAATTTGCCTGTGATGAAGTACTGGTCGACCAAAAGAATATTTCATCGAAGGCATATGCGCGCTGTCTAGTAGAGGTAGCGCAAACCGCCATCGATCAGAAGCGAATGCCCGTATGCGCAACGGGTTTAACGTTTTTGGTGGATGGCAATTTACTCACACGGAGGATAGAGAAAATGCTAACAACAAAAAAACAATCCAATCGTTCGATCCTATTTGCCCTCGGAACTATACTCACCATTATGCTCGGCTTCACGGCATACGCGTCGAAAGGCTTAGTGCAAGATCGCAGGGTGACACTCGAACAAGCGCAAGAAATGGCGAAGGCTATCGATACCAATAGCTTTCCCATCACCTTAAATGAACGCGTAGTGGGCCAGCTTAATCGCTTTCTCGGCACCCCCGAAGGCCGGGAATATATGAAGAATGCGCTCTCGCGGATGGAAAACTATCGGGAAACGATTGAATCGAAGCTCCACACTTTCCATATGCCCAATGAATTGATGGCGGTTCCCATTGTGGAGTCGGCCTATCAAAATCTTCCGGACAGAAATCAGCATGGCTATGGCGCTGGTTTATGGATGTTCATTCAATCCACAGCAAGAAAATATGGCATGAAGGTGGAAGCTAAAGTAGACGAGCGACTCAATACCGAAATGGAGACAGATGCGGCTGTTCGCTACCTCTCCTCAAATCATGCGCGCTTCCAAGATTGGCAGCTTGCACTACTCGCCTACAATGCGGGAGAGAATACGGTGCAGCGAGGAATCGATAGCACCGGCTCGAAAGATGCGTGGAAACTCATTCAAGCAGGCTTCGAGGGTGATAAGGATTATCTCGCGAAGGTTACAGCTGCTGTGCTGATCATGAAAAATCCAGATTCCTTATTGTAGAAAATGGGGCGCACCAATTCGCCAGAGTTGGTGCGTATTTTCGCTCTGAGACAGTGTTCGGTAATCTGATCAGAAGACAGGAATCAGGATCAGATCTGAATTCTGATTAGTTTCTGCGATCGAAGCTTGGCAAATTTTTCTAATCGCTACAAATGCGCAGGCTTCGTAAAATTTTCAAGACCAAGGCGCCCGACGAGCGCAGCCTTGAGGCGTACGCATAGTACGCCGGAACGGGGTGTGAGGAAGGGCAACGCAGAGATTGGAAATTTTACGAAGCCTGCTACTTCATGCCTTGGACCATCTCGTGCGAGACATCCAAACGTATCGAACAACTATACAAATTCATCTCATTGCCCCGTGCGGTGCGAGTAAGACGAACACATTGGCTTGGTGGATAGAGGGAACCAAAGAAGCGACCGATACCGCGACGACCATCACTGTAGTGAATATATTGTTCGTCGGCAAATCCGCCCACAGCATCGTAGAGTGCCTTTGCTTTATCGCCTAAACACTCGGCGCTAAAGATGGCCCAGCTATGGCCATCTACTTCACTCTTCGTAAAGTTAATTTTGCCATCTTTCACATTGTCACTCAGACATTGGTTAAAGGTGGAAGAGAGATGAGCGTCTAAATGGTCTTTACCCGGATCTCGCTGCGAGGCAAGCTCACGAGTAGGCGCAGGCAATAAGGGAAAGAAAATTGCCCCCATCGCGAAACCGAGAATCAAACTAGTAATGATGATTGAAGTATTCATCTTCATAGCTAGCATTTCGGAATCGTATGGAAAAAAGATTAGCTATTTGAGCAGCAAAGAACTCACCTGGTACACGATAAACGCCGCCGTGTAAGCCAACGTAAACATATACACAAACATAGTGGCCGGAATCTTCCAGGAATTGGTTTCTCGCCGAGCCACGCCGATCGTAGAGATACACTGCAAGGAGAAGGCGAAAAACACGAGCAGGCTCAAGCAAGTAGCCAAGGTATACTTCAATTTTCCATCCTCTGTTTTTTGCGCTCGGAGCGTAGCGGATAAACCCTCTTCATGCCCCTCCACCTTACCTAAAGAAAATACAGTGCCCAAAGTGGAAACAAAAACTTCTCGCGCCGCTAGCGACGACAAAATCCCGATAGTAAGCTTCCAGTCGTAGCCTATGGGGCGAAACACCGGCTCCAAAAATTTTCCCGTTTTCCCGGCGATACTATTTTCTAGGTCTTTCGCAGCGATTTGATTTTGAATCTGCTCTTTTTGCTCGGCGTTTGCGGTTTTCAGATTGTTCTCCATGGAGGCACGAAAGGCTTCGTCTCTTGGAAAGCTAAGGAGAACCCACAAAAGAATGGCCATGCCGGCGATCACCGTTCCGGCTTTGCGAAGGAATACGGAGATGCGTCCCCACACATAACGAAGCAAGAGCTTCCAATCTGGGGTGCGATAGTGCGGCAGATGAATCATATCGATCACATTTTTTTTCTTATTTGAACTCGTGAGATGCAAGATGAGCGCAACCACTAAGGCAGTCACGGTGCCGAGCAAATACATGGCGAACATCACAAGCCCTGGCAGGCTCAATCCCCATACTCTCGCGGCAGGAACAAAAGTGGAGATTAGCAATGTATAGACTGGCAGACGGGCCGAGCATGTCATGAGCGGAGAAATCATGATCGTAGTAATACGAGTGCGCTCATTTTCAATCGTACGGGTGGCCATGATTCCAGGCACCGCGCAGGCAACGGAACTTAACAGCGGTATAAATACTTTTCCATCTAGTCCAAAGGGTTTCATTACGCGATCTACCATATAGGCAACGCGAGGCAAATAGCCGGAGTATTCCAGAATTCCGATAAGCAAGAAAAGTATCCCGATCTGCGGCACAAAAGCGAGCACTGCCCCCACCCCGGCCAAAATCCCATCCGATAGTAATGAAGAAAGTAAGGGAGCTCCCACATTTGACCTTACTACTTCTTGTGCCTTAGAAATGAAAAAGAGAATCCCATCGGAGAGCGGGCTCGCCCACGTAAAAATCGATTGGAACACCACGAACATGATCGCGAAAAATAAAACGGGGCCAAAGAGCCGATGTAATATGATGCCATCAATCCGCAGATCGCGGCGCAGGAGACGATTGTCTAGCCCTTGAGTAACACAAGCGAGGCTTAGACGTTTCGATTCAGCCTTCGCTTCCTTGTGGGCAAGACGAAATTGTTCCTCCGGCATTTGCAACACAGAAGGCGCGAGCACGGCTCTCGGATTTTTCGGTCGCGTTTTGGAAAGGATATGATTTTTTAGAGCCTCTACCCCATCCCCAGTTTTGGCCGAGAGCGGAAAAAATTCAATGCCAGTGCGCGTTCGAAGCGCATCCGTATTGATGCTTTTTCCATTTTCGCTCACCTCGTCCATCATATTCACGGCGATGGCCACTGTGAGACCACGATGGTGCAGTAAAAGTGGCAGGATCAATTCCTGCTCTAGGTTATTGCCATCCACCACGAAAACTAAATAGGCGGTGCTGCGCATACTATCGAGATGCTTGAGGGCAACTTCTTCGTCCATCGTATTTGGCTTGAGCGAATACATGCCCGGCAAATCAGTGAGTTCGAATTCAATGCCCTCTGGCGAGGTAACGATAGAAGTTTTTTTCTCTACGGTACAACCAGCGTAGTTACCCACCTTTTGGTTGGTGCCCGCGAGACGATTGAAGAGTGTGGTTTTTCCAGAGTTTGGCCGGCCGACGAGGAGAATTTCTTGCGACATAGCTTAAGACTCCACTTCAATGAGTCCGCAAACTTCTTTTCTTAAGGTAAATAGCTGCTCGCCGATGCGAATGGTGAGCGGATCACCAAGGGGCGCCACGTGCATTTTCTCAAGAGCCTCGCCAGGCTCCACGCCAAGCTGAAGCAGCACCATTCTCGCCTCTTCGGAAAGGCCAGTGAGCGAGAGCACTCGTAGCTGGCTGCGAAATGGAGCTTCAAGGAGGGTCATAGTAGTGAAATATCCTTTTTGAGAATCATTGTCAACTAGAGGAAGTGAGCAGAAAATCCCATCCCCTTTGTTGCACTTCCTCGCGCCCCGTTCCGTCGGCCACGAGGCCGACTCACGGCTGCGCTCGTCAGGCGCCGCGGCTATGGAATTTTCTGCTCACTTCCGCATCGCTAAGCCGAGACAATATGCCTCACAGGCTATGTTTTACATAGGCGATAAAGATGGGCACCGAGGATATCAGCCATCTTTACCAAATTAGGGTACTTTTTGGGTGCCAAATCCAATGCTGCTTGCGATTCGCGAAGGGAACCCATGGCGATTGTAAAAAATCGGAGCTGATCTTTCTTGCTGGCTCGGCCATTACCCTCGGCGAGATTTAGAGCAATTGAACTGGAAGATCGAAGCAATTGATCAGGCAAATAAGAGGGAAATTCCGCAGAACGAACAGCGTGATGAAAATCGACGGCTAATTTATAGGTGCGAAAGTGATTGAGCATGAGCAGATCCTCCAAATTATATTTTTTGCTTTCACGCGAAGCTGAAGCAAAAAATATAATTTGAATCGGAGATCGGCTCTGAGACAGCATTCAGCAATCTGATCAGAAGCCAGAATGCTGTCTCTGGTCTGATTTCTGATTCTCTCAACTAAAAAAGCCAGCGAACCCGGAGGCACGCTGGCTTTCATTTTCGAAGTCGAAAATTAAGAAAGGTGTTTAGCCACCAATTTCGTCATTTCGAACATGTTAACAGTCTTTTTGCCGCCGAAAATTGGCTTAAGTTTATCATCAGCGTGGATATTGCGACGCTCTTTAGCATCTTGAAGATTGTTCTTCTTGATGTATGCCCAAAGTTTCTTCGTAACTTCTGTACGAGGAAGAGCTTTTTCACCAACGATAGCTGCGAGGCTAGCGCTTGGGGTCATTGCAGTCGGTTCAACGCAGCGTTTTGGTATTCCATTGGGATTTGGTGGACCATCTGCAGCTTATATGGCAACCAAAGATGC
>CAIPTA010000079.1 GCA_903867855.1 Oligoflexia bacterium
ATGCAAAACTCTCTCCTGGAGAATTTTATGCATCTGGCAGCTCCATTTTCGTGCGCTGCAAAGATGTCTGCCTGGAAATCCTTGAGTTGCAGCCCGAAGGCAAGCGCCCCATGTTGCCCCGTGAATTTGTGAATGGTATGAAACAAGGGGATAACGATGATAGCGTTTTCCAATTCGATGGAGCTTAGATGAAACGTCCTCCCACGATAATTGCCCCGAGCTTGCTCTGCGCCGATTTTTCTCGGCTTGGTGAGGAAGTTCGGGCCGTGAAATCAGCAGGCGCCGACTGGATCCATATCGACGTGATGGATGGGCATTTTGTGCCGAATTTAGCAATTGGTCCAGCCGTAGTAGAGGCTGTTAAATCTTTTAGCCCCCCCCTCGATGTGCATTTGATGGTCACCGATCCTGATCGCTACTTAGAGGTTTTCATTCAAGCGGGCGCAACTTTGGTTAGCGTCCACCAAGAAGTGTGCGCAAACCTACATCGCACCATTTCTCGTATTCGAGAGCTCGGCGTTAAGGCCGGCGTAGTTCTAAATCCAGCCACTCCCATTTCTACGCTCGATGCCATTTTATCTGAGGTGGATTTTGTCTTGCTCATGAGCGTCAACCCCGGCTTTGGCGGCCAAAAATTTATTACCAGCATACTTGATAAATGCAAAGCCCTCCACGAAGAGCGCTTGAAGCGAAAGCTCAACTTCTTGATCGAAATAGATGGCGGCGTGAATGATAAGAATGCCCGCGATCTAGCTCAAGCGGGTGCCGATATTCTTGTGGCCGGAAACTACATTTTTAAATCAAAGGATTATGCTCACGCAATCCAAACCCTGAGAATAAATCCATGAAAACCCTAATACTTGATGGCAAATCACTTTCGCTGGATATCCTTTCTGCTTTTTCTAAAACCCCGCATCACCAAATTCGAGTGGAGTTAGATTCAGCGGCGAGAAAAAAAGTAATTCAATCGAGAGAGTATGTGCTCCGCCTTGCAGCTGGCGACGCAGCCATTTATGGGGTGAATACTGGATTTGGTTTATTAAGTGATGTGAAAATTCCAAAAGAAAAGCTTTCACAGCTTCAACTAAACCTACTCCGCTCGCACGCTTGTGGCGTTGGTGAACCCCTATCTCTCGCAGAGACTCGTGTGGCGCTTCTACTTCGTGCTAACACTCTCGCCTCTGGGCTCTCTGGCTGTTCTGCAGAATTAATCGATTCTATTTTGGCTTTGTTAAATAAGGGCGTTACGCCATGGATTCCCGAGCAGGGCAGCGTTGGTGCCTCCGGTGACCTTGCGCCCCTTGCTCACATGGCGCTCGTGCTAATCGGCGAAGGCCGAGCTTATTATCAAGAGAAGCTAACTTCTGGCGCAGAGGCGCTTCAGGCCTCGGGCCTCAAACCTTTTGCCCTCGGTGCCAAAGAAGGCCTGGCGCTTATCAATGGCACGCAGATCATGACTGCGATTAGCGCACTTGTTCTCGCGGAGGCTCGCGAGCTCCTAAAGATTGCTGATATTGCCTGTGCCATGAGCCTAGAGGCCGTGCGTGGAACGGCAAAAGCTTTTCATCCCGCGATTCACGCAGCAAGACCGCACAAAGAACAAATTGAAGTGGCAGAGAATATTCGCCATCTTCTAACAAAGAGCGCAATCGCGGAAAGCCATCGCGGTTGCGGGAAGGTTCAAGACCCTTATAGTTTCCGCTGCGTTCCCCAAGTGCATGGTGCCGCAAGAAAACAAATTTTAACGGCGCAACCAACCATCGAAACGGAAGCAAATTCTGTCACCGATAATCCGCTAGTTTTTGTGCCCGAGCTTTTGAATGGTAAGGGTGATGGTCCAGAGGGTGGAGAAATTATTTCTGGTGGAAATTTCCATGGTGAATACATTGCTATGGCGATGGACTCTATGGCGATCGGCTTGGCGGAGATAGCCAATATTTCTGATCTACGCGTACAAAAACTAATTAATCCTAATATGAGTGGCCTTCCCGCTTTTCTCACGCCAGATCCAGGCCTCAATTCTGGGATGATGATTGTGCAGGTAGCGGCCGCCTCCCTCGTTTCTGAAAATAAAATTTTGTCCCACCCCGCAAGCGTGGATTCTATTCCCACCAGTGCCGACAAAGAAGATCACGTGAGCATGGGCGTGACTGCAGCCCGCAAGGCTCGCCAGATCATGAAAAATACGCGCAATGTGCTCGCCATGGAGCTTCTCTGCGCAGCTCAGGGCCTCGATTTTCTTCAGCCCCTGAAGGCGGGAGAGGGCGCGCAAGCAGCCTATGAGAAAATTCGTTCGCGAGTGAAAACGGCTTCCGTCGATCGCGCCTTTCACGAAGATATCACCATTATTCACGATCAGATTGTCGGCGGCGAAATTGTTGCCGCAGTTGAATCCAAAGTTGGGTCGCTTCACTAAGGAGAAGGTTATGGCTGCCATGTCTGCAAGAAAAATTCGTGCGCCCAGAGGAACAGAGCTTCGTTGCAAGGGCTGGATTCAAGAAGCCGCCCTCCGCATGCTCATGAATAATCTAGATCCCGAGGTGGCAGAAAATCCGGATGAGCTCGTGGTCTATGGCGGCATCGGCAAGGCGGCGCGGAACTGGGAATGCTTTGATAAGATTGTTAGCTGCCTAGAAAATCTTCGCGACGATGAAACCCTTCTCGTACAAAGTGGAAAGCCAGTTGGCGTGCTTCCTACGCACGTTAATGCTCCACGCGTGCTGATCGCTAACTCCAACCTCGTTCCAAAATGGGCAACTTGGGAACATTTTGACGAATTAGATAAAAAAGGCCTCATGATGTATGGCCAAATGACGGCCGGTAGCTGGATCTATATCGGCACGCAAGGAATTCTTCAGGGCACTTTCGAAACCTTTCTAGCTGCGGGCAAAAAACATTTTCAAAGCGATCTTCGGGGACACTTAGTTGTTTCGGCTGGTCTTGGCGGCATGGGTGGCGCACAGCCTCTCGCAGCGAAATTGGCCGGTGGTGTTTTCCTCGGCGCCGAAATTGATGGCGAACGAATTCAAAAAAGATTGGTGAGTAAGTATTTAGACAAAGCCACCGATGATATTTCGCAAGCCATTCAATGGGCGCAAGAGGCAATGAAAGCCAAGCAACCTATTTCCATCGGAGTAGAGTGCGATGCAATTTCTTTGCTGGAAGCGCTAAAGGCCAAAAAAATTATTCCCTCCCTCCTAACAGATCAGACCAGTGCCCACGATCCGATTAATGGCTATGTGCCCTTTGGCATGGATTTGGAGCAAGCAGCACAGCTACGCCGCCTAGACCCCACAAAATATCGCTCTCTTTCTGTTGAGTCTATGGGACGCCACGTTCAACTCATGCTCGACTTTCAAAAAATGGGCGCAAACGTTTTTGACTACGGAAATAATATTCGCGCTTACGCAAAAGAAGCGGGCATTAAAAATGCGTTCGACTTTCCCGGATTTGTTCCCGCCTACATCCGGCCGCTTTTTTGCGAGGGCAGCGGCCCCTTCCGTTGGGTCGCGCTTTCTGGCAATCCAGAAGATATCAAAGTTACAGACGATGCTCTTCGCAAGGCATTTCCAGAAAATATTGGTTTGCAAACCTGGCTAGATGCTGCGCAAGAGCACGTTAAGTTTCAGGGCCTGCCCGCTCGAATATGCTGGCTGAAATATGGCGAGCGACAAAAGGCGGGTCTTATTTTTAATGAGCTCGTGAGACAGAAAAAAGTTTCTGCTCCTATTGTGATCGGTCGCGACCATTTAGATTGCGGAAGTGTAGCTAGCCCAAATCGCGAAACAGAAAGCATGCTTGATGGTTCCGATGCCGTAGCCGACTGGCCAATCCTCAATGCGCTCGTGAGCACTTCCGGCGGCGCATCTTGGGTAAGCTTCCATCACGGAGGCGGAGTGGGGATGGGCTATTCGCTGCATGCGGGCATGGTGATCGTGGCGGATGGAACCGACGAGGCCGCACAACGGCTTTCCCGAGTATTGAATAACGATCCCGCCATGGGTGTGCTTCGCCACAGCGATGCCGGTTACAAACAAGCTCAAGATTGTGCGATAAGAAACGGCATTCAAGTGCCCTTCTTGGAAAAGTAAATGGGTATTGTTTATCGAAAAATTTCTTGCGCAATAACCAATGATGGTTTGCCAGCAAAACAAGGACGACATCCCCAAGAAAAGGATCTGGGCATTGTTTCCAATGCCGCGATTGTGCATGATTCGCGGATGGGCATCCTTTGGGTGGGTAAAGATGGATCCCTTCCGAAAGAATTTAAGAGTAAAAAATTCAAACACATATCCTGCAAAGGACTCACTGCCTACCCGGGGCTAGTTGATCCTCACACACACCTTGTTTTCGATGGCGATCGTAGCCTAGAGTTTTCTCTGCGTATGCGCGGCGCGAGCTACCAAGAAATTGCAACTGCCGGCGGTGGAATTATTACAAGCATGAAGGCAACTCGCGGCTCCACTAAGGCCAGGCTATCCGAGCTTGTTCAGCAGCGGCTAAAAATCGCCCATCAATTTGGCGTGCGCCTTATCGAGGCAAAAAGTGGTTATGGCCTCACCGCGCGCTCGGAAATTAATTGTCTGGAAGCAATTCGGGATGGAGCCGCTGCCTTTAAGAAAATCGCAGTTCAAGCCACCTGCCTTTCTGCACACGCCGTTCCCCCAGAATTTCGTGAGCGCTCAGATGAGTATATTGAACTCATTTTGAAAGATATTTTACCTATCGTGAAAAAGAGAGGTCTCGCTCGCTTTGTGGATGCCTTTTGTGATCCAGGATTTTTCACCATCGATCAATCTAGGCGCCTTCTCTCGGCAGCAAAAAACATGGGCTTTGACTTGCGCCTTCACGGGGAAGAGCTTGCTAATACTGGTGCCGCTGAATTAGCCTCGGAACTAGCTGCGTATTCGGTAGACCATCTTTTAAAAATTAGCGAAAAGGGAATTAAACGGTTAGCGGCGAGCAGTACCGTTGGTATTCTCCTGCCAGGAACTAGTTTTTATTTAAGGGAGCCACCCGCTCCAGCCCGCAAACTTATTGATGCTGGTGTTTGCGTCGCGCTCGCCACTGATTTCAATCCCGGCACTTGTCCCACACAAAACCTTCCTTTTATTGGCACCCTTGCCGCCGTTCAACTTGGAATGACAACGCCAGAAATTATAGCCGCAATAACATGGAATGGAGCCAAGAGTTTGGGTGAGGAGGCTCATTTCGGCGCCATTATACCAGGCTTTATTGGAGAGCCCGTTTTTACAGAAGGAGATCACCCCTCTGCGCTGTTCTATAAAATGGCCGGAGCAGGCCTGGTTTTCCCCAAGAGCTTAGCTTAGCTTTAGTTTATTAAAACAATAGTAGTTTACAGATAGGGTTAGGATCAGCGCCGTCCATACATCAACAAAATAATGTTGTTTTGTGGTCATGGTAGAAATCGCCACAGCCAATGCCCACAAAGAGAAAAGGAGCGTCTTCTTTTTGCTTTCGCGCCAGAAACAAAATGCCGAAACAAAACAAGTGCTCACATGTAGGCTGGGCAAACAGTTTTTTGGCGTATCCATGTAATTACGTAAAAAATAAAGCGCCTGATCAGAAACACCCACACCCGCGTCAGGAAATTGATCTCTCGGAAAAGTAACCGGGAATACAATGAAGCACGCGATGCTGATCACGAATACGATCATATAAGTATAAAAATACCGCATCACATTTTCGTTGTCCTTCAATCCAAAATACGCACAGAAAAAAATAATGTACTCCGAGAAATAAACCCAAACAGTCCAGGGGAGCAACGGCATGCTGCGATCCACTGGCCCCAACTCTAAGAGACGCGGCGCTGCGAGCTGCAGACGATTCGTGAGTTGATAAAGGAAGATCGTACAAACAGACCCTGCCAAAAAGCACCAGAGCTTGCCCGAAAGGGTTTTTGCGTAAAATGGTAGGGTCACAAAATGGCCTCAATTTTTTGGCGCATTTCCTGGCTCATCCAGTCTGCTTCGCCAGCCTCCGCGAAACGAATTGTACCGCCCTTATCCACCAATACCGTGAAGGGTACGCCGCTGATATCGAAGAGCGACTGAACAGGGGAATCTGTGCCGCGGAAAATTTGTAGCTGTGTTTCACCGATTTTTTGCTTTAGCTGTTTGCTTCCTTCGCTTGGGTTATCGTCCATGTCGATTGCCAACACCTCAAAGCCACGCGGCCCATATTCCTTTTGGACGGCCACCAAGGATGGCATTTCATGTAGGCAAGGCCCACACCAGGCGGCCCAAAAATTAATTAACAAAGGGTGGCTACGAAAGTCGGATCCGTGTACCTTTTTTCCACCAACCAACTCCAGCTCCACATTGGCGGGAAATATATCACCTGCCTGCAGGTTTTTCTGCGCTCCAATTGCGGGTGGATTATTAGAGCCCTTACTTTTCTGACTGCCCACGTAAAAGATAAGTGCCCCCACCAGAACAATGCTTGCTATAACAAATCGCCACATAATGGGAAGCCTCATAGCCCCACTATTTCCATTTTTACTACTATTGTCAAGACTCGCAAATCGCCCTATCCTTTAGAGATGCACCTACGGCGATTTCTCATGGATGAGTCTGGCCAGGCAGTAATAGAATATTTTCTGCTGCTTATTGTGGTTATTAGTGTTGCCGGCACCATGAAGGCCGGCATTAAGAAACTCACCGTTCGATTTTGGGGATTCCTCGGACAAAAAATCGCCGCCCCATGCGCCAGTTGCTCTGCGGGGGCCAATTATAATCTCTAGCGAGTGCGTTTTGGCTTCGGAAAATAAATCCATTCTCGCTTCGCCAACTCTTCGTCGATTCTTTTTTGAATGCAGTCTCGAACATCGTTAGCAATGCTGTGAACCAGGTCGTGGTCTGCCGCAGACTTCACAGAATATTTCTGCATGCTGATTGGCGGAAGGAAGATAATTTTCCACTTGGCCGGCAGGGGCAATACATTTAAGGGGATCGGGATCACCGTTCCGCGCAGATATTTCGTGAGGCTTATTGACGACAAATTAATATTTGTTTCTTCTGCGCCTATGATCGCAACGGGGATAATTGGCGATTTTGAAGCCATTGCCATACGCACAAAGCCGCGCTTAAATTCTTGCAAGTGGTAGCGCTTCGCGGTTGGCTTAAAGTTTCCTTCGGCGCCCTCGGGAAATATCATCACCACATTTCCCTCTTTTAAAAGCCGTTGCCCCGTCTCTTTATTCGCCTCTTCGAGACCTATCTTTTTAGCTAAGATTCGTATATTCGGACCCACAAACCAAAGTGGGTGAGCCATGATGCGCGGTATGCGATTCGCATTGGTGTGAATCTCGTGACCTAGCATTACCGCATCAAGTGCAGTTACGCCGGAGTGGTTCGGCACTATGAGTGCTCGCCCCTTGCTCGGAACATGCTCCAAACCCTCCACCTCAAGACGGAAATATTTTTTTACTATTTCCAGCAAGAAGCCTTGGATCTGAAGACTGTCTCTACTTTTTCGCTCGAAGAAAGAGCGCATACAAACTACTATATCGGAGATAAAGGAATATACTCATGGAAAAATTAATTCTCGCCATCGATCAGGGCACCACCTCCACAACTGCTTTACTCGTTAACGACAAATTGGAAGTAGTGGCGCGCAGCTCCACCGAAGTGCTGCCTAGCTATCCGCAATATTCTTGGGTGGAGCATGATCTAGATCAGATCTGGGAAGCCACCCTCAACACTATCAAGAAACTCCTCGATGAATCCAAGGTTCAACCCGCGCAAATAGCCGGTATCGGTATTACGAATCAACGTGAAACCGTTGGGGCTTGGAGCAGAAGAACGATGATTCCCTTTCACAAGGCCATCGTTTGGCAGTGTCGCCGCACTTCGGATCGCTGCCTAGAACTCAAAAAAATGTCGGGGCTGGAGCAAAAAATTCGCAAGATCACCGGCCTGGTTTTAGATCCCTATTTCAGTGCCACGAAAATGGAGTGGCTATTAAAAAATGTTCCGAACCTAAAAGCAAAAGCGGATAGTGGCGAGTTAGCGTTTGGAACGATTGATAGCTTCCTTGTCTACCGAATGAGTTTTGGTTTATCCCATGTCACGGATGTGAGCAATGCCTCTCGTACCATGCTCATGGATCTTGAAAGCCTTTCTTGGGATAGGTCTCTTTTGGAGTTATTTGGGATTCCAGAAAACACCCTTCCCAAAATTCACTCTAGCTCCGAGATTTATGGTCGCACAAAAAACATGCGCCTCCTGCCTGATGGTATTCCAATCTGTGGAATCTTGGGTGATCAACAGGCGGCCCTGTTTGGCCAGCTTTGCACGGCGCACGGCGAAGCAAAGGCCACCTACGGCACGGGCTCTTTTTTAATGTGTAATACCGGCAGCGAGATCGTGCACTCTAAACATGGTTTACTTACTACTGTTGCCTGGAAAATTGGCGATCAAACCAGTTATGCCCTTGAGGGGAGCGCCTTTGTGGCCGGCGCGGCTGTGCAATTTTTGCGAGATAATCTAGGAATCATTCGTAGCTCTTCTGAAATCGAAGGGCTTGCCCTTAGCGCTGCGGATAAGGATATGGGTGAGCTCGTATTCGTTCCGGCACTGACCGGTCTCGGTGCGCCACACTGGAAGAGCGAGGCACGCGGAATGTTTTATGGTCTCACTCGCGGCACAACTCGCGCACACCTAGCAAGAGCGACTCTGGAGGGTATCGCCCTTCAGAATGATGATTTGCTTGGTGCGGTTCAAGAAGACATTTCGCCGAAGCGCTTGCAGTCCCTCCGCGTGGATGGCGGTGCCTCTGCTAACAACTACTTGATGCAGCTTCAGTCTGATTTGGCTGGCCTCAAGATAGTTCGTCCAAAGGTGCTTGAAACTACGGCACTCGGTGCCGCCATGGTCGCGGGCCTGGCTGTAAAAATTTGGCCGAACCTAGAATCTCTTCGCGCCGCTTGGAAGCTTGACCGTGAATTCGACCCAGCCGGCAATCTAGAAAAGGTGCACTCACTCAAAACAAAGTGGCGAACAGCCATTCGCCGAGTTTGTTTAGAATAGTTTCTCTAGCACCTCTTTGGCCTGCCGAACCGCAACCACTTCCATGCCCCTAAATTTCCCCTTTAGAGCTTCCGCATTCTTGTGGGGTAGAAAGCATTTTTGGAATCCCATTTTTTCAGCCTCGCGC
>CAIPTA010000080.1 GCA_903867855.1 Oligoflexia bacterium
AAATCTTTTGCTTTATCCACGGGTATAGAATTTCTTAAAAGTACTTTTGGAATTCCTTGTAAATTGAAAGCTCCTTGGCTAACTCTTTGTTTGTTTCAAGGAATTCACGCATTTTTACGAAGGTACGCATAATAGTAATATTCACATCGACCGCTCTATCGCTATTTAATACACTAGAGAGCATCGCAATCCCCTGCTCAGTGAAGACTAGAGGTAGGTATTTTCGATGCCCGCCACGCCCTATTTTAAAGCTTTGAAGGAGCGAATCTCATTACTCTAAATAGTTAGTCTCTATCGTCGTGTTTTTCGCCGCCAGCACCGGCCTTAGCTCCTGATATAGCATCGCTAACTGCACGAACTTCTGTATGCCGGATCTTTCCTCCCAGATTTGCAGTGTAGGCCAAGCTAAGAACCGCAATGGAGGAAATTACCAGCACGGAAATGTTTATGCGTCGACTGAGAGCGTGCTTATTGAATAGCAGACCTACAATCGCCGAAACACCTACGATCAAAGTAAGAGCAAGTGAATACTGTGCAGCGCCCTCATGCGACTCAATAAATGACTCGCCAACCCCGGGCAGATGCTCAACTAATTTTTCTGCGGGTTCCCCTGTAAAATAGATCGGCAGGACCACTAATGCTAGGCAAGTAATAATGAATAGAGAAAATTTCTGCATCGGAGGACTTTGAGTCCACAGCCCGTATCCCAAAAAGGCAATCGCAATCGGCAGGCCGATTAAAGGAATATGGTTTAACAATAAATGGATATGCGCAAGATTCACGATAGACTCCAATCTTCTGTTTGTACCTAAATTTAGTCCTGTTGATGTTTTCCAATTTCTGAAAGTTCTAGCTCATGCCAGTGCTTTGCATTTTCCAAATTGGCCATGATTTCCTTGGTTGCGGCTTTCATCTTTGAGAAATTTGGATTCTTTCCACTTATTGGTATCGGGAAATCCTTTGCGGCAAAAGTTGCAGCGTCTTGAAATCTCCGCATTTCAGTAAAGTGACCCTCGGTTTTTTCAGATGGTGATTCGAGAACAATTTGCCCTGCAGTAAGGCTCATTGCAGATAGAAAGCTTTTTATCCCAGCCAGATCACCTTTGATTTCGTTTGGGTTTGATTTTGTGCCTTTCCGCACCTCGTCCCGCATGTGACTAGTCCACTCGATTGCAGTTTCAATTTGTTTTGTCATATTGAGTTGCGATGGGCTCGGAGCGGCGGAATACACATTGGGTGAAAGTAGGCCAGTCAGAATGAATGCCGAACACACCCAAGAATTCATTGTAAGACTTCCTTTATTTAGCAGCATAATCTTCTCCAAGTTTTCATCGGTTAACTTAGCAAAAATATTTGCAAGTAATGGACCACCGGCTTTCCCTCCTCAAGCCATAGATGGCAAAATACTCTGAGACAAAATGCCCAGCTGATTAACTTAATGCCTCGAATAATTCTGTTTCTGGGTATTCCTTGTGTCATCCGTTGACGTATGGCTTCGAACACAATCTTGAATTGCTTATCGTGCTGAACGAATTTCTGTTCGAGCTCTAGCAATTGGTTAAGGATAAGCCTTCGCCCCTAACCAAAAATTATAGGTGAGACGTCCATTTCTTGGATTAGTTCCCCAGGCAGAGGCATTTTGATGCAATTGTTCGGCGGGAAAAAGGATTAGGCGATTAAATGCGGCATCGAGCGTGGCAACTTTTGTCCATTTTTTCGGAGTAAAAAATCGATCGCGATCTAATATGTCTCTCGCGTTTCTGAAGGCCGCGCGATTGGGGAAAGTTTCCCGAATCCATTCTTTATTTTCTGACTTAAAACAATCGAGCCCGGTTTCCTTGTGACGAAAGAAACTCGTTCCTGGGTAGGAGCCGGCTTTGTGGCCTAAAAAAACAATTCCCGCGTAACCAGCCATGGGATCAGCGTGAATATAGGGTTTCCTTTGGCCCTTGCCCAAAAACTGAAAACAGGCCGACTGAATTTTTAGCTCGCCCCGCTCCGCCAGAAGCGGGCTAGCATTACGACAAAACTCGCGAAGCTCCAGAAAACGAAACTCGTTCACGCTTCGTGTGCCAGGAAAATGACCTGTTTTATTCGTAAATGGTTTCGAAAGAGCCCTTTCGCGCACTGCTATTGGATCTCTAAAAAAATTATCTAGAACAAGGAAATTCATAGAGGGAGTAAATACCATATTTGTGGAAAACCATAGGTGCAGTTCAAAAAGCCTGGAAGTTCTTATGCACCATTTTCATCACAATTTGATTTTATGGGAACAGCAGTTCCCTACTGGCTGTACTATTCTGGAAACAATATACTAAAGGAACAGGTTCCGAGTAAGACGCAGATGCAGCAGCAGCTTGCCACTTATATTGAGGATAATTTTAAGTGTGATTTCTCGGATTATGAGAGCCAAGGGTATACAATAAATTACACTAAACCTAAAGTTACAGT
>CAIPTA010000081.1 GCA_903867855.1 Oligoflexia bacterium
GAGCACTCATTATCTTTTTAAAATTGCCCTGATAGTATTCTTTTTTTGCCTGCGTAATAAAATCAGGAAGGGAAAATTCTACATCTTGCGAAATCATCGCCTGCGCAAGATCGTGGGCAATGATGAACGCCGTAGAGAGTGGCGAAATATAACTAAAAATTAATTTTGCCGGGAAACCAGAACCATTTGGTCGCTCATGATGCTGTAGTACTATTGCATCAACGTCAGCTGGGATTTCTTGAAATGACTTTACTAATTCTGCCGCACGAGCGGGATGCGTGAGAAAGGCTTCTACTTCTTTGGGGTCAAACTGTTTCTGATTTGCTTGCACTTCCGAGATTGTTCTTAACTTCGCGATCGCCGGATTCTGCAAAGTGATATCGTGCATATAGGAAGCCAAAATTAGTTTTTTTAAGGTATTTTCCGCCACCCAATCCATCTCCTGCGCAATACAACAAGATAGATGGGCAATGAGCGCACTATGTTGCGACAAATAATTGGTATCTTTTTTTAATTTTTCGAAGAGATCATTCAACTTTGGAGTCTCGGCAACAGAGAGCAGGGTTAGCTCTATATTTTTCTTTGCGAGTATCTGCACATCTTCACTAAACCCTATACGCTGCACAAGATTTTCTACCATCTCCTGGGTAGCAGTGACTGTAGCGAAAAGATTCTCGCCCTTCGCATTCATCGAATTTACGATATCATCCAGCTCTTTGGTGAACATTACTAGAAATTCAGAGGTCTCTTTGCGACGAAGAAACATATATTCCACTTTTTTGGCGTGATAATATTTCTCTAAATCTTCAGTAGTAAAATCTGTGCCTGCATGGAAAAGCTTCAAATATTTTTTGCTCGATAGACGAATATAGATATCGCTCTTGAGCGGAGTAGCCCTAATAAGCAAAGTGGTTCGAATTGGGCAATACTCTAAATCGATGCCTTCTTCGTTTGCGCCGGCCACAAACTCCTTAACGAGCGTTAGCACCTTTTCCACTAAATTCGCTTTTTCGATTGAACCTAGAACAAGTAATCCCTTCACCTGTTCTTTTTTCGGAGGGGCCTTCTCATAATAAAAAATTTGTGGAATTGGCTCCTGACGCTGCCTCAAGTGCTGCAAAAAAACAGATTCCTCTGGCACGATAGGCGTGATCAATAGATCAATCGGATCTGATTTTGTATCGATCTCTTCAACAGTAATGAGCGCGGTGATTTCTTCTACGCTTGGTACTTCTTGTACTGAAACTGGAAATTCACTTGAGAGTCGAAAGCTCAATAGCTCCCGCAAATCCGCATTTTCAACACAAAGTAGAATTCTCACTTTTCAGCTTCTTTCGAATAATAGAATGGAAGCTTGCCACCTTGTCGATCCACATTAACTTCATCTTCGGTGCCAGCTAACTTATTCGTTAGTTTCCGAATTCGCTTATTCATTTCCTGCGAAATTCCCCAAAGTAACTTCACACTTAAGGCGGAATCCGCCCGCAGCAAGGCGAACAGAGCATCACGCGGAAAAGCAAGAAAGCTACTCGCCTCTTTTGCCACTACAGTTGCGGAGCGAGGTGCAGTATCGATCATGCTCATTTCTCCAAAAACCTCTCCCTTTTTCATTTGCGAAAGGAGCATGCCAGCCTTCGTCACCTCAACAGACCCAGAAAGAATAATCATCATCTCTCCGCTGTACTCGCCTTCTTTGCAAAGCATGGTGCCAGCTTTGGCTTTAAATAATTCAGCTACACTCACCACCTTGATCAGCTCTTGATAGGATAAATAGCGGAATAGAGAAATTTTTCCGGTGAGCTTAATTTTTTGGTCGGCGGTGTTTTCAGCCAGGGATTGACGTTGCAATGAAGGAGCCACGAGCACCACACTCATATTATCTTTATTATTACTAACGCCTGCCTGAATTTGCTTGAGCACGATTTCTAAATCATGGGCCACAAAGGCAGATTGCAAACGATCTTCCTCAATCACCTGCCACAGGCCATCAGTGCAGAGCAAGATTCGATCACCCTCTTGGAGTTCTAGCTCGAGAATGTCCACCTTGATTTGCTCTTGAAATCCAACAGCACGAGTAAGGAGCTTTCCCAGTTGGGCATGTTGCGCTACAGGCAGCCCCTCCAAGCGTCCAACGCGTCGGTAGTGGGCGAGTTGAGTATGGTCTTCCGTAAGCTGATGTAGCTCACCATTTCTTATTAAATAAATTCGTCCCGATCCTACGTGACCGATAAAAGCGCGATCTTCCACCTGGAGAAATACATCTACCGTAGAACAACTCCCCACAAAAGTGGGGTCACGCTTTGCCTTATCAAAAATTGCCTTCGACGCGGATTGAAAGGCTTCATCCAGTAAATTGATATATTTTTGGCGCACGTCTTTTTCAGCGATCGGCAAAGCCAGCAAATCGTTGGCTCCGGATTGAACCGTATCTCGAATTTTGCTAATGGCAATTTGGCTGGCCACAGCCCCGCTGCCCTTGCTACCAAGCCCATCGCAAACGATAAACAGCTTCGAATCGGATTCGGCGAAAATAGCGTCCTCTTGGTAGGTGGCCGCACCTTGTTCGCAAAGACTGGTAAAAACTTGAGATGCCATTCTATTGAGTTTGACGTAAAATCAGGGGTTTAGCCAAATTTTGGTGCAACTAATTTTCCCCCAAACTCACTTTAGAGCCAGCTCACAAAATATCTGCAAATAGATATTGACGCTAGGCAAAAAATACATAGAATCGTGCAACCTTGGAGGCCCCCATGATTCGTTTACTAGCTCGTATCTCTGTTCTACTCACTCTGCCGCTCGCAATTAGCGCCTGCAGTAAATCTCAAGACAGCGCCTCACAGGCTCCTGTAGTAACAAGCATAGAGCAATCTGTTGTTAGCGTGCCTTCGTGGGTAGAAGATAATGCAGCGGGATCTAACCCAAATGCTCCAGCGATCTCCACAAAATTAACTTTGGCTAAGAGCGAACTCCTGAATCGTACTTTTCTCTATGGATCGAGCCTCCAATTTTCATCCTTAAAAGATCCCACTCTTGGGGATACTGCCTTGATGGGACTCTCGATCGGCGAAACTCCAGCTAACTTTCGCATTGTAGATAACACCCTACAATTACTTGAAGACCAATCCCTTAGCTTCGAATCCGATGTGAACCATCCAGCGCGCTTAATCCACGCATTTAAAATCGTGAGCCAAGATGATAGCTCTATCACTATCCTTGCAGCAGAAGCATCCCCCGTATTGGCCACCGCACTTTTTGATGAAAAAGTTGCGGCAAATAGATCTTCTTGGATTCGCTCATTGCAATACATTAAAGAAAAAAATCTATTGATGTGGGAAAGCTCCATCGAATCCGCTGATGGTTCCATTGGTGAATTCATGGAAACTCTAGTGCCTAGAGAGAATATTGTTCCCAAAGACTATAAGCCCCTCCTCGCAGATAGCGCGCTGGAAGATCTAGCTGATCGATTCCGTTTCTTAGATGCAGGTAAAGTGTATATGGATGTTGCTGGAAAAGGCCGCATCCAAACTGCAGTAGCGCAACGCTGGAACCTTGGTAAAGATGGAGTGGTGCAATGGTGGGTAACACCAAACGCTCCTGATAATCTTTTGCCAGATATCAAGAACGCAGTGGAAGCCTGGAACCGTTATTCCCAAGCCATGTGGGGTCGCGACTTCATCAAGTTTTCTGGAAAACTTCCCGCTAACGTAAAAGTTGGAGATCCTCGCTACAACACTATCGTTTGGGATACCGTTCAAGATGCGGGCGCTGCTTATGAGAGCCAGGGCGCTGATCCTACAACAGGAATTCAGACTCACTCCCTGATCTATATGCCTTATGCGTGGATCAATATTGGGAAGCAATATTGGACGCAAGCCGAATTCTCAGAAGACGATGTGAACGCCAAAACCGCACAGGTGAAAAGCCTGCTTGCGGCAAGGAACTTCATGGGCAAGAAACTTCCCGTGAACTGCGTAGAAGATCCAATGATGAAATTGTCGCTTTCGGCACGATTGGATCCTGATGCCTTCGCTCGTGGACTTCTCAAAACAACAATTTTCCATGAAGTGGGTCACTCGTTTGGTTTAGCCCACAACTTCAAAGGGTCACTATCCTTTGATCCCGATAATGCGGCTAAGTCGATGTTCAGCACATCCATCATGGACTATAACGAGTACAATGAAGAAGTGGCTGGAGCCTTTACTAGCCTAGATGGCTCTGGCGGACCACTCTTAGAGTACGATCGTCAGATTATTTCTGCTCTCTACAATGACGCCAAAGACATTAAAGATTCCGATGCTGTATTGCCTGCTTGTGCCGATGCAGAATCTGATTCTCTCGATGGTGGGGTGGATCCACTTTGCATTCGCTACGATATAGGAAAAGATCCAAGCGTAGAAACACTTCGCTCCATCGATCTCATTCAGTTGAAAGATGCGAAGGTTGGACGCCTCAACTCTCTCGAAGTGGCGATTGGAGAAGTGTCTAAAAGCTTCCCCGATGCAGCCACGATTAAGACCACCGATGATGCTACGGCAGCGATCACGAAAATCGCGCTCGCTGGAAAAGGAATCGTAAATATCTATATTAGCGGTGGTGCGAATAGCCTCGCTAATATCGCTCTTGATGATTTGAGAAACCTCTATGTATTCCAAGATGGCAGTTTGCCAAAAGATGGCGCCTATGTGGAAGCTGATATGCGCGCTCGTGCGATTCAAGCGCTCACGTTTGTAGCGGGTTTTGAGAAAGTGCCAGCGAACGTATCTGCTGCGCTAACCAAGCTAGGTAATGATACCCACGATTGGTTACTCACCACTCCTGCTATGCAAGGTTTGGCGCTCGCAGATAGAGAAGGCAATGCCACGAAATTATTGGCTCCTGTTACTGGCTTGGAGAGCGTAGTAAATACGGCTCTGCTTTCCAAACTGCGCAGAGTGGTATTGGGCGGCTTGAAGTATAGCGATACCGCTCCCTTCTATCTCCACGCCGATGCCAGCAGCACGCTCGATGTAGAAGCTAACGCCGTGGCGATCCTCGAAAAAGCGCTCACAAGCCAAGCTAACGGCGCAGCTCGCCCTGTTGCGGAACTAACTGCGGAAGCAAAAGCCCTGCAAGGTTTCAGCCCCACAGACTCTGGCTCAGCAGCGCTTGCTCGTGTTTCTGCGAAATGGAAAGACCTCATCAAGTCGGCTCCTGATGCAGCAACAAGACTGCAGTATCGAAATCTACTAGCATTGCTCAGCCCTCCAGCAGCGGCTGACGCAACCGCAAAGTAAAGTGCTGACTCTCCCTTTTCTAGCGCTGCGGCTTCTCTTTCGGAGGCCGCAGCTTTTTTTTCTAGCGAGCTTTCCTGGTATCCTAACGGTGGGTGTATCCTTTGCCCTTTCCAGAATGGTATGGCTTTCCGGAATCTCCCTAGCGATACCCTTGGCCATCGCCACCTTCTTTATCAGCTGGCTTGCTGTTGGAAATCTAGCCTTACTCCCCGTAGAAGATTTTATCATCGACCAAGTACAACTCTCCCTTTGGCAGCAAATCCGACTGCCCGCGCGAAGTCTAAGCACAAAAAGAGTAATCGGAGAAGCAGTCTACGGGTTGCTTCTCGCATTTATTGGGTTGATCATTTTCATCACTGAATTTATTCCGGGTGCCGTACTTGTAGATTTTGTGCTCACGGCATTGCTGCTCAGCTATAATTTTTTGTCTACGCTCTATGCCCGCAGGCATCTTTCCAAGAGAGAGCGCGGGATGAGTTTTGTGAAAGATCTCTTAGCGAATTTTCTGCTCGGCCTAATTCTGACAGCCTTGTTATTCATCCCACTCTTGAATGTATTTCTACTCGGCTATGCGCAAGTGTTGGCAACGCTTTTCTACTTTCGAGAAGAGATTGCTAATACAACTCATACTTGAGCAGGCGACAGTCGATAGCGCCATTATATAGTTCGAAGCGACGACTCGCTTTGAGCCCCACGTGCTTAGCAAGCTCAAGATTCCCTGTGAAAATATACGCTCGCCAGCCCTTTAATTTCTGTTTAAAGGTATCTCCCATGAGCTTGTAGAGAACCTTCAGTTCCTCCACATCGCCAAGGCGCTCACCATAGGGCGGATTCACGATAAGAACGCCGGGTTGCAATCCTTCTGGCAATACAAACTCTTCAAAACGACGGCGAGCAAACTCAATTTTTCCTTCTGAAATCCGCGCCAGCTTCATAGATTCTTTCGCAGCAGATAGCGCCGAGGCATTTTGATCAAATCCGAAAATCTGTCCAGGCGATACTGAGATCACTTTTGAGAGAGCCTCTTCTTTTAGCTCCTTCCAGCGTGGCTCAAAGTAGTCTGGCCAATTCATAAAACTAAAAGAATCCCTCAGAAGCCCGGGTGCGAGATTGGCAGCCTTTAAGGTTGCTTCAATTGGCAGGGTGCCAGAACCGCACATGGGATCGATGAAAGGAGTTTTTCCATCCCATTCCGTTAGGGCGATCAAACCGGCGGCAAGTGTTTCCTTGAGTGGAGCCGCAGCATCAGGGCTACGATACCCACGCTCATGAAGAGAACCTCCCGTTGCGTCCATATTTAAAGTGCAATGCCCATCCCGAATATAAACAGAAATAGAGATATCTGGATTTTCTACATCTACATCGGGGCGTCCGCCCGTTTTTTCCCGTAATCGATCTACGATTGCATCCTTTACTCGAAGTTTCGCATACTGCGAATGATTCAAATCAGGATTGTGTTGCCCGCTGATCGTGCAATCGATAGCGAAAGTTTTTTTGCCAGTGAGAAATGTTTCCCAACGAAATTTGATAATTCCCTCGTAGAGCTCGTCAGGATTGCGAGCCGGAAAATCTCTTAAGGGTAAAAAAATACGATTGCCCGTGCGCATCCAAAGGTGGGCCTTATAGAGCGTGCTTTGGTCGCCCTCGAAGTAGACTCCTCCGGGCACACACTGGGTTTGGGTGGAGCCGATGGCGGAGAGCTCTCCGGCGGCGATATTTTCAAGTCCGCGGGCTACGGTGACAAAATAACGAGACAAGAATTAGTCCTTTCAAGGGCTGGGCTTCAGCCTCACCACTTCTTCACGTAAGCGGTCGGCCACCTTCTTATAACTTTCTGGGATGGGCGGCAAGTCGGAGAAGGAAATCGCCTTCCCGAAGTGAACCCGCAGTAATCCCGGCTTTACCTGAGTGCTTCCTTTTGGAAAAATCTCATAGGCACCCGATATATAAACCGGAACAGCCAACGCCTTCGGATGAGAGGCCAGGAGTTGACCCACACCCGGCTTAAAGCTTTGTAATTTTCCATCTGGCGAACGGGTACCCTCGGGGAATATTGTGAGTGAATCCCCATTATCCAAAACCTCGCGACACTTTGCCATGCTCTCATCGATTCTGCCGCGTCGATCGAAGGCAAGCGCATTCACAAATATTCGTGCCAATAGAGCTTTCCACCAAGAGGTGAAGAAATAATCCTTTGCAGCCACAGCATAGGTGCGATGAATTAGTGAAGTGGGCACGGCCCCTACAATAGAAAGCATATCGAAGTGACTCGTATGATTAGGCGCGAATAGTAATGGGGTATTGCTTGGAATATTCTCCAAACCACTAATTTCGAAGCCATGCCGTTTGCGCAAGTAAAGGCGCAATACGATAGTCCAGATATAGCGCGGAACCTTCCAGAACCATTTCTTATTTTCTTCCGGAGAAAACTCCGCGAAGGGCACTGTGGCGAAAATACTTCTGCGTTTTCTACTTTTAGCACTTTGACGCAAAAAAGTCTGTTATTGCAATTGAAGATGTGAGATCGGAAGAGCGTCGTGTAGGGAAAGAGTGTCTTCGCCTGTGTAGATCTCGGTGGTCGCCGTATCA
>CAIPTA010000082.1 GCA_903867855.1 Oligoflexia bacterium
AGGTCCTATTTATTGCTCAGCACCCACGGCAGAACTAACAAAAGTAATTTTGCTAGATGCTGCAAAGATTCAAGAGGAAGACGCAGAACAAAATAACCAAGGTGGCTACTCCAAGCATAAACCTGCCCTGCCACTTTTTAGAGTCTCTGATGCAGAAGCAGTATTTCGTTTATTCCATATATTGGAAGCAGACCACTGGCATTCTATTTTAGCGGATTCGGCAAAAGTGAAGCTCACGAATAGCGGCCATATTCTTGGCTCCACTTTTATCGAACTAAAAACCAAAGAAAAATTATTTGTGTTCAGTGGCGATATCGGGCGGGAACATCCCATCACATTGAAACCACGGGTCGCGCTTCCCGAGGCGGATATCCTGCTCATTGAATCCACCTATGGCGATCGCTGCCACTCCAAGGAATCTGCGGCAGACAATTTAGCAAGAATAATCCAGGATACCCTTCGCCTAAGTGGAACAGTTTTGATTCCTAGTTTTGCGATTGGTCGCACCCAGGATATTTTGCATTTGCTCGCTCAGCTGAAAAATAAAAATCAGATTCCAGATGTACCCATCTATGTGGATAGCCCCATGGCCGACAAAGCCACTGCCCTATTTGATCGTTTTCCCCATTGGCATAGCCTATCCTCTCCCGACTTACAGCGACTCTCTGCCACCTACCAACACGTTTCGGGCATTCAGCACTCCATGGCCCTTTGCCAGAGCAAAGAGCCCGCGATTATTTTAGCAGGAAGCGGCATGCTCAATGGCGGACGCATCAAGCGCCATCTATTCTCCCGCCTTGCCTTTGAGAAAAATACGGTGCTTTTGGTGGGCTACCAAGCATCCGGTACGCTCGGACGCTTCTTGCGCGAAGGCGCAGAGGAAGCAAAGCTCTTTGGAAAATATATTCCTGTAAGAGCTCGCATTGCTGAAATTTCTTCGCTCTCGGCGCACGCGGATCAACTAGAAATTCTCGATTGGATCGCAGGCTTTACAAAAATGCCAAAGCAAATTTTTATTGTTCACGGGGAAGAGCACGCATCAGAGGGCTTACGCGTGCGCATCACCGATCGTTTTGGCATTGTTCCTCATATTGCCAAATTAGGCGAAACAGTAAAGCTTAGCTAATTTTCGCCACTGGATGAGAAAAAATCCTTCCATGGAAATTTTCCAGAGAAGGATCGAAGAAGAGCTAGGAAAACTACTCTCTAGAACCACTGCCTTCAAAAAAGTTATTCATAATTTCACGATGAGCGGTGATATCTTTATGTCCCAAGATCTTATTCGCTTTGTCTACTCCGTCGAACGTAATATTCACCCGCTTTTCTTCTATCTTTCTGATTCTATCCTTTAGCTGTGCAGATTCTTTTTCGCTATAGTCATTCGATAACAAATTTTTAATCAAGACGGCTCGCAGCTGTAGGGATTGGGTGTGTAGGGCCTCATCTTGAGTTCTCACAGAATCCCGCAAGGCATTCAATCTTGCCTTTTGTTCGTCTGTTAAACTAGCGTCAGCCTGAATGGCTTTTGCCGCTTCACCCCGAAGGTCGGAACGAGTTTTCACATTTGACTCCTCGCTAAGCTTTTGATCAATTTTTTTATCCACCTCAGCATGCGAGCAAGCTTGAATTCCAAATGTTATCGATAGGGCGCCAAGTAGCATCAGTATATTTTTCATCTTCATTTCTCCTTTTTATGAATAGCGTCAACTGCACTCGGATCGCTTACAATTCAACGAGTAGCATGCTCTCGTAATTCTTTAGCAAGTCTAGCGCCAAGACTAATTCTCCTCCACGAAGCCCTGGAGCATTAGAAAGCCGAAGTATTCGGCATCAGGGACAATACTCACCTAAGTAGACCGAATTTGTCTCAAACCCAAGAGGACAGCCCCCTCCAAATGTGCTATTGTAAATAAACAGGGTAAGCGAAAGCTCCACTCTGCTGCTCTTTTTCAATTTGGGGGTGTACTGGTTTCGACGGGGATCAGAGATCCGTTCGTGCACGTCGTGGTGCCATCAGGCCACGTAAAAAAGGTGGCAACTTGTATTTGGCAACGAATACGCTCTTGCTGCTTAATTTAATTAAGTAGCTCGATTACCTCGGGGGTCGTCCGTGTCGCTGAGAGTAATCGTTATTAATGCGGAAGTAGGAGTTCATTGCTGGCATGCCGGTGAGTTCCGAAATTATAGTAGGCTTCGACTAGGAATAGTTTGTGCGTAGACGCTTCCTAGTTAAGAAAAAATACGTACTAAACGTGTAGTTCGGCGGCGTTGAAGATCTTCGGACGTGGGTTCGATTCCCACCACCTCCACCACCTAAATTCCGAATTTGTTTTTTGCCGTCGTTGCTTCGCTCGACGCCCCGTTCCGGCGTACCGGGTGTACGCCTCACGGCTGCGCGAGCTTCAGACGCCTCGGCAAAAAAGCAAATTGGGAATTTAGGACCGGTTGAAGCGTTGTGGATGAATGGAAACTCATCGCCGGCAGGCGAATGGGTTCGACAAAAATAGCAGGCTGCTATTTTTGGACTCGCTTTAGCGAGCCCGCAGGGTGAGGGGCAGGAGCCCCGAATCAATCCCACCACCTCCACCAACAATTTTTGTTTAAATTTCCCCCGAGCTTCGTTGCTTATTGGGCCGAATGGTTACTTAATGACGGGAGTCGAACCAAAACGATTTTCCAGACTTTTTACTCTCGTAAATTTTCGAAATTAATAGGAGAGAATGGCCAATATTTAGCAGGAGCGAACGCGCCCATATAGGTACGTTCTTTCATACAGACTGCCTATTCTTTAAAGCTCTAATGAACACGACACAGTTCAAAGTCCAGTTGTTGATGAACAGGTCTGGCGACAGATTTCAAAGAGATTTCATCTGTATTCGTAATTTTACTTACGTTTCACTATCTATTCCCACTGAAAAAAACTTCCCTGCGTCAAAAAAAAATAGCGGGAATTTCACTCGCAGGTTAAGCTCCGGCCAATTCGATCGGGCTTCCTATCTGATTCATCGTGAATCGATTTCTCTGATTCTGCAAGGGAGGGGCTCCGATCGCTCAGGAGTATGTCGTGAATAAAAGCACGTTCTTAAAATCTGTTTGTTTGGCGATGGGTCTCTTTGGGGCCTCGGTTCAGGCCTTGGCCCGCCCCCCCGCGCAATGCTTTAACAATGCCGCCGCAAAGCTATATTTCGATGCCTTCAGTGAAATCAGCGGTCAGGGTGGTTTACCAGCACCTCTTTTGGGAAAAGTCGAAACCCTTTTTGCATCGCAGTCGAAAGATGGTTTCAACGCGTCCCTTTTTGTCATGACTTCGGATCGGAAGCCCGTCCTTCATGATGTCGCCTTTTCGATTTCAACAATCGGTAACACCTACGTCTGCACGGCCTACTGCTATTTAAAGCCAAATCAGCTGCAAGACTTTGCCTGTCTTTATCAATAAAGCCTTTCGAACAGTAGTCTTTGGGACATGGAAACGTTTTTCGATCTCGCGAAGAGAAAGGCCAGACTCGTAGAAACGAACAATTTCGGCTCGGGAATTTTCTTTCTAGCTTAGTATTGTACCGTACAGCTTGCAACGCCGCCGTCGGATTCGTCGCCCATATAGGGAACGCTACACTCCGCATAACCTTGCTTATGCTCTCCATTCTTATTGATATATTGGAAAGCGCCCTTCACTTTGCCAGGGATTTCTGCATCTGGAAAATGCTTTGAAATAAATTCCTCCACAGCTTCACCCGTTAAAGTAACTGTCTGGGCATGGGCCAAAGATGATGCCAATAGAATTGATGCGAGTAAGGCAAGGTTTAGTAGTCTGATTTTCATAAAGGCTCCTTTGTTAGAGTATTAACGCTAGCAGGTTTTAGCCTAATCGAATGATGTCGAATACACGGATCACTCAAAGTGCTTTCTCTATGAAAGCAAGCCGAAGCACCTGCCCTCACCCGGACAATCGGCCTAGGTTTCACGCATCATTTCGTAGGAAAAAACTGAATATGAAGCGGGCTCAATTCAAGGGAGAAAAATAAATTCCTATGCTACCATTTAATATCGCGCTCGAAACCGAGTATACATTCAATAAATAAATTTTATCTAATCTCGCTTCGGCTCAAGTCAGCTAATTTGGTATGTATTATGCACTTAAGTTAAAGGAAACTAATAATTATGCTACGATTTCTTGATTGACTGATTAGACCTATAACTGGAGAAAAAATGCCTCGCCCGATTAATAATCGCCTACCAAAGAAGAACTCAACAGAAGAGAAGCTGCGCGCCACCCCCTTTTCACAAATTGATTCGCTCCTTGCAGAGGAAAAACTCATCCGCCAAAGCGTTTGGCGCCGCCTCACAGAGGCGAAAATCATCGAAGAACTGCTCACAAAGCCGGAATTTAATCATATCGCAAATGAACTCAAGGCTGGACTATCCTGCTACTACAAAACAGAAAATAGTGATCAACTTTATAAAATTTCTTCCGATGGTCAGGGCTTAAAATTGGAGATCAACGAAGAGCTTTCGGATTCGCTCGGATCTCACCACGCAGAGACGCTAAAAAACCTTATTCAGGCTGGAATTGAAGGATACGGTGGAATCTATATGCACCTGAAGGGGCTTGGTTCGAAAGGTGATACAAAAGAGACTAATGAAAAAATATTGGATTCTCATGTGTCTGCCAAGGCCATCTCTAAAAATGAGCCTAAAAAATGAAATACAATATTGTTTACTTAGACGATGAAAAAGAATTATGTGATATATTCTTCGACATCTTCTCTAGCGAAACAATAGAGATCAATACTTTTACAGATCCTTTGAAAGCAATCACTCATATCGCAAATAAAGATCCCGATCTAATATTCTTTGATTATCACTTGGCAAATG
>CAIPTA010000083.1 GCA_903867855.1 Oligoflexia bacterium
CAATTCAGCCACTTCTCGAAAAAACGAATTTTCGATCTCTTCAGAAGATCTGGCTGATGAAACAGATTTAACAACTGCCGAACTTTCTCAAGGCATTGTGTTTACTCTCCGAGAAAAAGAACAACATACATTAGCCGAGATTGATGATTGCCTCCAGAAAATGGAAGAAGGCACCTACGGACAATGTGAAGAATGTGAAGATGATATTGGAATGAAACGTCTAGAAATTTTTCCAACAGCAAAATTTTGTATCGCGCATCAGGAAGAAGCCGAGAAGAAGAAGAAGTTTTACGTAGCATAAGTGGCAATAGTGGTAGTTCGATCCTAAATGGCTAATGTGGAGATACTATGGTGACTAATTACGAAGGCGAACAAATTCATATCCCAGAAAATTTACCGATGCTTCCTGTTCGGGATATTGTAATTTTCCCGTTTATGATCCTACCTCTCTTTGTGGGGCGAGATAGTTCGATAAAAGCGGTGGAAGAAGCGCTGGCCAGAAACGATCGACTGATCTTTCTATCCTCGCAGAAAAATACTGCAGATGAATTCCCCCAACCCGACGGTATCTATAATGTAGGTACGGTTGCAATGATCATGCGCATGCGCAAGCTGCCTGATGGTCGAATTAAAATTCTTGCTCAAGGTCTTTCCAAAGCGAAGATCAATGAGTTTGTGCAAAGCGATCCTTTCTACAGAGTGAAAATCGAAAAGCTTGAGGAGAAAGTGCTCACTGAAGCAGCGATTGTTGAATCAGAAGCGTTGATGAGAAATGTAAGAGAGAACCTCGAGAAAGTAATTTCTCTTGGTAAAGTGCTCTCGCCCGATATCATGATGGTTCTTGATGATATCACTGATCCGGGTCGCCTTTCTGATCTAGTGGCTTCTAACCTTGGCCTGAAGATGGCTGAAGGTCAAAGTCTACTTGAAATTTTTGATCCAATCGTTCGTATCAAAACGGTGAATGATATTCTTGTTCGCGAGCTAGAAGTACTAGCTATGCAAGCGAAGATTCGTTCTCAAGCCAAAGATGAGATGACGAAATCTCAGAAGGAATACTTCCTTCGTGAGCAAATTCGCGCCATCAAATCTGAGCTAGGTGATACCGACAATAAGACAGAGGAACTACAAGAACTTCGTCAAAAGATTCTAGATGTTAAAATGCCAGAAGAAACAGAGCAAGAGGTGGTAAAACAACTTTCCCGTCTCGAGCGCATGCATCCAGATTCTTCGGAAGCCTCTATCCTACGCTCTTACTTAGAAGTGGTTGCAGAATTGCCATGGAATAAGGAAACCGTAGACAATCTTGATTTGAAGCATGCAAAAGAAGTGCTTGATGAAGATCACTTTGATCTACAAAAAATTAAAGAGCGCTGCTTAGAGTTCTTAGCAGTGAGAAAATTGAATAAGTCGATGAAAGGTCCGATCCTTTGCTTCGCAGGCCCTCCAGGGGTTGGTAAAACTTCGCTTGGAAAGTCCATCGCTCGCGCACTTGGCAGAGAATTCCTCCGAATCTCTCTTGGTGGTGTGAAAGATGAAGCGGAGATTCGTGGTCACCGTCGCACCTATGTAGGAGCGATGCCTGGCAAAATCATTCAAGGCTTGAAGCAAGTGAAGAGCAAGAACCCAATTTTCGTGCTCGATGAAATTGATAAGCTAGGCAATGATTTCCGCGGCGATCCATCTTCTGCTCTGCTCGAAGTGCTCGATCCAGAACAGAATAATACTTTCCGCGATCACTACTTGAATCTCCCCTTCGATCTTTCGAATGTGATGTTCTTGGCAACGGCGAACGTGCTCGACACCATCCCGCCAGCGCTACGTGATCGTATGGAAATTATTCAACTCTCTGGTTATACAGAAGATGAGAAGCTAAAAATTTCTAAGCAATATCTCTGGTCTAAACAGATCAAAGAGAATGGCATCACCGAGAAGAATATCGATGTGACAGATGATGGCTCAAAATACCTCATCGAACACTATACTCGTGAAGCTGGCTTGAGAAATCTAGAACGTCAGATTGGAACTGTTTGCCGCAAAGTTGCCCGCAAGGTAGCTGAAGGCGACACAACAAGAGTAAAAGTGACTGCCGATATGGTAGGCAAATTACTTGGCCCCCCAACTTATGTTCGTGAGGATGTGCAAGATCGCGATGAAGTGGGTATCTCTACTGGCCTTGCTTGGACACAAGCTGGCGGCGAGATTCTCTACATCGAGACTTCTCTCTCCAAAGGAAAAGGCGGCATCATTCTCACCGGTCAAATGGGAGATGTGATGAAGGAAAGTGCCACCACTGCCATGAGCTATATTCGTGGCAATGCAGAACGCTACGGGATTGATGAAAAATCCTATAGTGAGCATGACCTCCATGTGCATATTCCAGCGGGTGCGATTCCAAAAGATGGTCCTTCTGCAGGTATTGCGATGGCTACAGCGATTGTCTCGAAGCTCTCTGGAGTGCCAGTGAGAAAAGATATCGCGATGACCGGAGAACTAACCCTAACAGGTAAAGTGCTTCCGATCGGCGGCCTGAAAGAGAAGGCTCTCGCAGCGATGCGCCAAGGTATTACCAAGATCATCATTCCTTATAAGAATGTGAAAGACTTGGAAGATATCGCAGAAGAGTATCGCAACAAGCTAGAGTTCTTGCCGGTTAAACATGTGGATGAAGTGCTACAGTTTGCTCTGGTAAAAGGCTTGAGCGCCACACCTACTCGCACCAAGAAGAGCAGCGGCAGCGGTGGATCCAGAAACCGCGACCGAATGAGTGCTTCTGAACGCGTAGCCTAAATAAATCATATTGCAAAATACATTCTACCGGATAGCATCGACCCCTAGGTCGGTGCTATTCTCATTAGATCGTGCTTCACATGGATTTCCCTTTATTGCAGGTAGGCTTTTTAGTTCTCTGCTCTGCCTTCTTTTCTGCGTCGGAGACGGCCCTCTTCAGCCTTTCGCGTTTTCAACTGCGTCAGATAAAACAAAAAACACCGAAGATCTTTTCTCGGATTCGAGTGCTTCTTGATCGACCAGCTTCCTTAGTGGCCACCGTACTGCTCGGAAATGAATGTGCTAACCTATTAACCTCAAACTTACTCACTAATTTCTATGAGAGCTACCACTTCTCTCCACTCGCCATCACTGTAATAAACCTAATAACGGTGATGCCAATCATTTTGATCCTAGGAGAAATCACACCAAAAATCATAGCGGCCAAATCCAACATGGTCGTTGTTCAATTTTTATTTCCCACACTTTGGTTTTTCTATCGCATCTCTCTTCCGATTCGCTTTGTGCTCGAATCCATCGTGAATTTCCTCACCAAAGGAGTGCGGAAAATTAATAAGAAGAGCGAAAATATCCGTGAAGAAGACATTCGCGTGCTGCTAGAGGATGGCAAGAAAAAGGGCGCATTTCATAGTGTGGAGCAGGATATGATCGAGAATGTATTTGAGATCGATGATGATAAAGTGATCGAACTCGCTACTCCTACTCGCGAGCTGTTCACTGTGGATCAAGAAGAGAACCCTAAGAACATTATCAATCGCCTAAAAACCAATTTTCATGCACGTATTCCTGTTCGCTCTGGTTCCTCGGAAAACATCGTGGGTGTTCTCTACGCGAAAGATCTCCTCGCTCACCTTAATCGAGATGATAAAGATGTAAGAATTAAACATCTTATGAAGGAGCCAATTTTCGTGGAACCCACAATGAAGGCAGACGCACTATTCCGTCGGTTCAGGCAGATGAAGGTGCACATCGCTATCGTGGCAGATTCTCATGGAAAGGCCCTTGGCGCGATCACCATGGAAGATCTTTTGGAGCAAATGTTCGGCGAGCTGTGGGGTGAATCATGAATTTGCACGCAGCCATACTCTTTTTATCAACCCTTTTGAGCATCGGCTTTACAGCATTCTTTACCGCTGCTGAAACTGCCATTATTAGTGCAGATAAAGTTGAGCTTAGTCGCCTAAAAAAACTGGGCAATAGAAAAGCCGGATTAGTAATTAAATATCTCGAAAATATTGATCGTCTCCTAACCACCACCCAATTTGGTGCCAACCTCGCCATTGCGCTCACTGCCACTCTCGGCACCATCTTTGTGCATGAGATGGCGATCGCCCATGAGTTCCTCGTGCTGATAGTAATCGCCCCCTTCCTGCTCATTTTTTCTGATAGCCTACCCAAGGTGATCGCTCGCTATAAAGCCAATACCATGAGCTTAAAATTGGTTTTGCCCCTCGCCCTATTTAGCCGCACGTTTTCCCCCATCATTAGCTTACTTTCTATTTACACTAGCCGCTTTTCGGCACTACTAGGAATTGCCAAGCAAGATACACTAAGCAGGAGAAAACGCGTGCGCGAAGAGCTTCATGCATTGCTCCAAGACAATGATCGTGAAAGCGAAGTGCGCCATGGTCACAAGCGAATCATTCGAAAAATTCTCGATTTTTCACAGCAAAATGTAAAAAAAGTGATGTTGCCCTTAGTGAATGTAGATGCGATTGAAAAAAGTGAAACACTGCAAACAGCTATCAATATGTTTGAAACCCTACGTCACTCTCGTCTTCCAGTCTATGAAGAGCGCATCGATAATATCGTTGGGATCCTCTATTTTCCCGATGTTTTTAATTGCAAAGAGCCGAGCGAAGATTTGGTGAGCGAAGTGATGCGGCCAGCACTCTTCGTGCCCGAATACCAACAGGTGGAAAGCCTCACTAAGGAGATGAAATCAACAGGTGCTGAGATGGTGATAGCCGTAGATGAATACGGTGGCGCTGTAGGCATTGTAACTCGTGAGGATGTGCTGGAAGAGATCGTGGGTGATATTTCCGATGAATGGGATGATCATGATTTCACCATGCTGGAGCTCTCTCCCAATACGTATTTAGTGCATGTTAAAATGGGCATCAATGAACTCAATGAGCGCCTAGAGATCAAGCTGCCAAAAGGGGAATACGAAACCCTCTCAGGTTTTTTGCTACAACAATTCAATCGAATTCCCACGGCGGGAGATGAGCTATATTATGGAAATCTGCGAATACGAGTGCATCGTGCCAATGAAAAATCCATTGAAACTGTGACGATTGAAGTGAGCAGAGAGGATGCGGGAGAAAAACATGAATGATGTATTGATTGTTTCTCTCGATAAGACGCTAAGTAAACGACTAAAATCCGCCCTAGAGCAGAGCAGAATCGGCCCCGTGTCGGAAGCTACCGATACCAGAGTTGCCATAGAATACGTGAAACAGCAAAAGCCATCACTCGTGGTGATTGATCTCTTTCTGCCGGGCACTTCAGGAGTAGAACTCCTGCATAAACTGAAACAGAACAATGATTGCCATGTGATGCTGATTACGCGAGTGCGGAATCGACATCTCTTAGAACGGGCCTATCGATACGGAGCAGACGATGTACTCGTGCTACCCTTCAGCGATGAGACCTTTCTATCCTTCGCGTTTCAGCGCGTAGGTAGAACCGAGCTAGCCCCTCAGGCAAAAGCCTAGAGAGCGCTAGCTTGTGATGTTCCAGTGGCTTGTGCAGCAGCAGCCTTACGATCTGCTTCTTGCTTCGCCAAGATCTTAGGGCAAATCAATTGGCCATCACGGATTTCAGATTTATCCATTACGCCAACTTCTGCCATTGCAGTTACAGAGCACAACAAACCTAGTACAAGAGCCAAATTAAGTAACTTCATCTTCTACCTCACTTCAACATGTGACACGCAATCAACCATCAAAGCCTTTGCGCATCAATTCAACTACTGGACATATCAATGCAAGGGCTTTGCCAAAACTGTATCCTTCAGGAAACAGTAAATAAATCATGTAGATAAGAGGTGGAGGACTAAAGAAAGTGTATTTGTATCGCTGCAGAGACGTCTATTTTTTTTACAGGAGTAGAGAGAGTTGTCGAAAGTTTAGTGATGTATCTGGTGGGAGAGGATGGAATTTGTGAATTTCTCGACTAGTATAAACGCAAAAAAGCCAAAGCACATATGTGCTTTGGCTTTTCAGAGAAAGATTGGATTCTTAGGTCTTATTTTCCAGATTTAACAGGCTGACCATCGCTACCGACAGCGCCCTGAGGTGCAGAGGAACCTGCTTTTGCATTAATGGCAGAGCTAACTGCATCACAGCAGGATTTGTCCATTGGACCAACGCCATTTGTATTACAAGCTTGCTGACCAGCCGCAAAAGCTGCCTGACTTGCCATGAAACCCAATACTGCTACCAAAATTAGTTTTTTCATATTCTTTCTCCTTCTAAGTAAAATCCTATTAGAGAGTATAGAGCAAGGCCTATGCCAAATACCATGTCTCGAAACCCCTGAAAAATCAGCCCTCTCGGGGCTGCCTTTTTCACCAACTTGTAGAGCTTTTTGACAGGCTGTCTAGTTTCTTTACAGACCATTCCCAAAAAGCTCTCAAATCCGCTATAAGCTATATCGGCTGAATTCCAGCCGGCTTAATGATTTCTAGGAGATTTTGGAAAGCAGCTGCCACGCTAATGGCGATTTGGCGCCCACCCTTGGATTTCACGTCCTTAATATTGCCAGCCTTATCATAGCTCACTTGGATGCTGCCCACGCCATCCTGGATGATTTCCGCAGGCTTAGAACCCATGGTATACTTAAAGCTGATCTTGCGCTTCTCTTGGTCCACCATGGTGCTGATGCGCCCTTCACGGTCGTAGAGGATCGCAATGCCCTTACCATCCGAGGTACGAGCCTTCACCAACTGACCATTATCATCATAGGCAAATACGCTGCTATGCACATCCTTGCTGGTTTTATCTAACACGGTAACCTTGGTGATCTTGCCGTGAAACTTCTCATGGTATTCCCATTGGATAGTCTCGGTGGGAGTATCTTTCTCCTTGGGCAATCCTGAGCCGGCTAAGTATTCAAACTTGGTTACCCCAGCGCTATTCGTAACCTGTAGTGGCTGGCCACAGCATTCGTTATAAATAGTACTTGTTGATTCCCCATCGATCGCAGAATCCATGCGATAGCGGTAGTGGGATCCATCCGCACGACGCTTCTCATAATATTCGTAGGAAGCTTCTGTTTTTCTGCCACTTGGGTAGGTGGTGCCTACGCTTGTTTTATAGTGTTCGTCTTTATCTTTCGGATCTTGCCAATAATCGTAAGTAACAAGCACTCCATTTTGTGATTTGATCGACTTCACGCCGCCACCAGAAGCACTTTGAAGAGGCCAGTAGGTGATCTCTTCCGCTGTCTTATCGGGATAGCCGATACGAATCAAATTGTGGGAGGAATCATAGCTGTAGAGATAGGAGGAACCGGAGGTATCCTGACTTTTCACTAAATCCCCGCGACCACATTTTTTCGCCGAGTTATACGTAACCCCGTTGGTATCGCAATATTGATAAGAGGCTTTATTTCCCTTGGCATCAGTTACCTCAAGCACTTTACCCATTTCGTTATAACGAAGGCGCAAAGTTTGCGAAGATTTATCGGTGATGGATTCCAACTGACCATTCTTATTATAGCTATAGATCACAGTGGCGTGATGCACAGGATCCACTAACTTACTCACCTTATATACGCCCTTTAAGATGCGCTTGTGAGCTTGATCCACGCCTTGGTCGGCCACATCCACTTTCACGTTATAGAGTTCAATTTTACCATCGGCGTACTGACGCAAATATCCACCCTTGATCACCTTCACCACTTGCTTATCGCCACGCTGAGTGCTGTAGAGCATGGTATTTTCTGGAAGCTGCGGCATCAAACCGAGCGTGCGGCTTTGCTCATCGCGCTCGTTCGCATCGTTGGTTACTTTTTCGCGAAAGGCCTTCATGCGAGCAGCATCATTACGAACTGTTTTTCCAAAGGCTGTTACCAGCGCATCGATATGGCTATCAAGTTGCGCTTTGGAGAATTCTTTTGGGGAGAAACGAGTTTTATCTCCGCCGCCGCTTTCTTGAATCACGATACTTCCATCTACGGAAGGGAGCAAAAAGGCTTCATAGTCAGATCCCCAACCATAGCCAAAAATTCCATCATATTGAGAGCGGCTATTATAGGTGCGCTGAATCTTCAATTGAAAAGCACTCGCTGGCGCTGGATGCTCAATATCCGTGAAACCAATGAAATAGTTTCCGTTACCAATGGCAACCAGTGCATGAGCACTATTGGTGGATAATAAAACAACAGCCATAGTTGCGAAGG
>CAIPTA010000084.1 GCA_903867855.1 Oligoflexia bacterium
AAATCACCGAAAGCGGATCTTCCGAATTAATTCCAATACTGGTTAAAAAACTTTCTTTTGTCTGTTTTGGCATGGCAGCGAGAGCAGCACTAACCTATATTATTTTCTGGTATTAGGAGTGGCCAACCTTGGCCATGTGTGTGCCACATTTTGGCGAACCTATTTCAATCCGCAAGAAGTTCGGCGCAGCAATATGTATTGGTATGTGCCAGTTTTGCTTACGGTCTACTTTGGCTTGAAGCGATATTTCCAAGTTTCCCTCGTTACTTTTGTTTTGATTGATTCGAGTATTCGCGCGTTCCACAATATTCGGCAGTTTTATGGCATCAGCAAGTGGTATCAAAAGCTAAATGATTCACTCCGTTTGGGCTCTGATTATTTTCTCTACTTTTTTTGTAGTACACCTATGCTCATTGGGCCGTTAAAGAGTGGCAAATGGAATTCTGGTTTTCTTTGGTTGGGAACGAGTGATGTTCTCTATACGATCCTTTTAGGCTGCTATGGTTTGGTTCTTATTTTGTGGATTTGCTATGAATTCTCGAAAGCGGGCCGCGGGCTGGAATGGAACAGACTTTTTGCAATCGCCTTCCCAGCTTGTGTGTATAGTCTCACCTATATTTTCGACGCTTTTCTTTGGCGTCGCAAGCACCCTGACGGAAAATATATTTTTCTTCAACTCGCTTAGTTTTGAACTTCGCAATCGTACTCTGCGTATCCTACGGCAGGATCGCAGCAGTCTAGTTGAATGTCTTCCGTAACAGTAGCAGTTTTCTTATTTGGATTAAGATCCACGGAGTAGTTGTAGTGATCCCAACCATCCATGTCGAAGCCTGTGATGAGGTGATTGTTGTTGCCTTCTTTTACGTCGCGAAGAGTATATATTTCGCCATCGCGAGTATCGGCGCCGGGCCCAGGTTGAGAAAATACCCAAGTAGCATCACCAAGTGCAAAATTTGACTTAAGATAACCGTCCACAATTTTGCCATCCGCAATCTTCACCTGAAAACTGTCTGAATCTGCAATGCCGTAGCCGGTGGAATCGTTTTTCTTTGGCTTTTTTGGCGTTCGATCTCCTAAGAGTTCATTCGAGTTTCCAGAATTTAGGTGGCAAGTCCAGCTTTGATTCGGAATAGTATTCGCTGCAATTGCGGATTGTGTTGCTAGTGTGGCAAGTAGAATTGCGATAGTTTTCATTTCGATTTCCTTCTGTATAAAAATTTTATTTAGTAACGCAGCTATAGGGAGCGCCAAGCAAGGCGTGGTTGTGAGAATCTGCATTGTCGCCAGTATCTGATTGAATATAAATCGTGCCCTTTTCTACTTTTCCTGCAGCCAAGGCTAGAGGGATATTGATCATTAGTTGGCCATCTTCATAGCACGCATAACGATTGGAGCGATAGACGCAATCAGGATCTTGAGTTTCGCGGGCAAGCTCACCATAGTTGGCGCTCACTTCGATTTTATCTTCTGCCACGTTCACTGTAATATTTTCGCCGCCGCCCGTGCAGGCTAGCTCTTGAGCGAAGGCTGGGGCGCAGGCTACTACTAGAGTGAATAGAAATAGTGTTTTCATATAAATCCTTTTTAGAGGCGATTTTTGTTGGGCTCGCCCCTAATTAATGCAATGCATTAAGTGTGTCAAGGATTTAAATTGGGTGGTCTATTGCCCTCCACTCGCAAGAGTTTGCTGGAGGCTCACATTGTCTGGGCAATCCTCATCGTAGGCGCCTTGTTCAATCCCGCCAGAGCCGTAAAAGATCGCCTTAATCATATAATAATCTGCTTCACACTCAGAGGATTGTCCACCGCCGCCCCAACCACTCTGTGTGAGGTGCACAGTTTCGTGGATTAAGGTGTGCATGGCTGGGCTTTTGCAGAAGTAAATCGTGCTTCCCCCTAGATCCGCATAGGCGTTTGCGCCCTCACATTCACCGCTTTCTCCTACTTCGAAACGAGCGTTTCGTAGTTTCTGTTCCATGCGATTGTATCTTTGATCGCCGGTCTTCTCGAAAGCTGCGGCAATAATTTTCAATCCATCGTCTCGGATTTGCTCGGCATCACTAACAATGCTTCCGCCGCCACCATTACCATCATCATAGCCATTTTCATGACTAGGGCTATAGGCGAATGCGTTCGATTGGAGGCAAATTATGCCCACAATAACAGTGAAAAGTTTGCGTAGGGGATTAGCGGTAGGTTTCAAATTCTTCATATCGGACTCCTTCTAAATCATTATTCGTGAGCACTTTTTTATCACTCCGAGTGGCGGGGGCCCACCCGAGAGCCTGAAAGTGATTTCAGCTTGAAAGCGAGGGAAACGGTATGTTCACGGAGGCTTAGGGGGGCGCTTAGCGCCCCCGGAAGCTTCGCACTAGGGCGATGTTTTGAGTGCAATAGGGGTTACCATTTTCGTCATAGTCGTAGGCCCCCTCCTGGATTCGCCCAGCGCCATAATAAAAGGCCTTAATCATATATTCGTCCGCATCGCATTCTACTGATTTGCCAAATCCGCCGCCTTGAAGGATGTGCACTGTTTCGTGGAGTAGGGTGTGCATTTCTGGCTGTTCACAAAAGAATTCGGCATTTTCTGCTGCCATCGCATAGGCTGCGGCCCCTTTGCTGCCGCCTGGGGCTTGCGCATTATTGCAATAGCTTTCAGAGCCAGGCAGCATTTGCACTCTCTCTAGTGCATCAGCCAACTGAGTAAATTTTTGATCGCCTGTTTTCTGGGCTGCTTTACGAAAAATATCTACGCCTTCTGATCGCATTTTATTGGCCTCTTCAGCATAGCGAGGGTCAACCGTGGATCCGCCTAGGCCGCTACCACTGTCCTCATATCCACCGCCACTGCTGGTTTCACCACCAGATCCGTACTGGCTGCAATAGCTGCTCACTCCATACTGCTCCATGCATTGCTCGAAGCTAGGGCCAGCTGCGTTCACTTGATGTGTGCAAGCGAAGAAAGAAATTCCAATGATAGTTATGTAAATAATTTTTGTGCTATTCATAGTTGCCTCTTTCTAAAAATCATCACCTACCATTTGATCCTAGGCTTCTCTGTAGCTCCACATTGTCTGGGCATCGATCATCATAGGCGCCTTCCTGTACTACGCCGCTGCCGTAGTACATCGCCTTAATCATGTAGAAGTCCGCTTCACATTCAATCTCTATGCCGCGACCATCTTCTACTTGAATGGTATGAACAGTTTCGTGGAGCAGCGTGTGCATATATGGGCCGTTGTCGCACATATATATTGTATCTATCCCGGCGTGGGTATACGCATTGGCGCCGCGACAACCACTCTCTGTTCCGGGCACGATCTCTGCGCGTTCTAAGGAATCGGCCAGCTCTGTGAATTTTCGATCTCCCGTTTTTTGAGCAGCCTTCCGGAAAATTTCAACTCCTTCAGCTCGCATTCCGTTAGCCTGTTCTGCATAGCTGGGGTCTACAGTTCCAGTATCAGAGCCATAGTTTTCATCTTGGTAACCAGCGCCGCCCCATTTCGAGGAGTAACTGCTGAGATGATCTGTGATCCTCAATTTCTGAACTCGCTTCTCGCGAAGTTGTATTGAAGCAAAAGCATTGGAGTGAATGGTAAACAAGATGAGTAGTAGGGCGGAGATTTTCATATTGGCTCCTATTTACAGTTATTAACAAGATTGGTTTTATCACTCTCCTGAGAGGGGGCCCATTGAAGGAGTTCAAAGTGATTTCAAGTTGAAATCGCTACACCTTGATAAAATACATCATGATTTGGAATTTATCTGCCGCCGCCTAGGCTTCTTTCTAGGTCCACATTGGCAGGGCATTCATCGTCATAGTTGCCTTGTTCAAGCTGACCGGCACCGTAGTACAGGGCTTTGATCATGTAATTGTCTGCCTCGCACTCGTCATCGTGACTGCTTTGCCAAAAGCCTTGGATAGTATGTACGGTTTCGTGGAGCAGGGTATGCATGGTTGGGCTAACGCAGAAGTAGTTGGCGTCACGTCCTGGGTCGGTATACGCCAAGGTTCTATCACCTTCATCGGAAGCACAATCCGAATCGTTACCAGGAAGCAAGGAGGCGTGCTCCAAAGCATCAGCCAAGCGATTGAATTTATTATCGCCCGTTTTCTCTGCAGCGGTACGAAATATTTTTACACCTTCTTCTCGCATTTGTTTGGCGTCTTGTGCATAGCTCTCGTATTGATTTTCTCCGTATTCGGAGGCCAATGCGCTGCCGCTAAAGTTAAAGATCACGAGCGCGAGCAAAGAAATTCCAGCAGTGATTGTGTAAATGTTTTTTATAGTATTTATGTGCTTCATAATTGTCTCCTTCGTTCATTGTGGCGAGGGTGGTTTTACCACTGCCGACTGGGGGAGCCCATCGGAAGGAGCAAAAGTGATTTCAGGATGAAAGCGAAAATAAGCTAGTATTTACAATGGTTTACTTGCTTCGGAGGCTTCGCTCCAGGGCGATGTTTTGAGGGCAGTAGGGCCGGTTATTCTCATCGTAGTCGTAGTTGCCCACTTGGATGCGTCCAGCGCCGTAATAGAGGGCTTTGATCATGTAGTTGTCGGCATCACACTCTACTTCCTTATTTTCTCCTCCAGGGCCCTGCACGATATGCACGGTTTCGTGGAGTATTGTATCCATGCTTGGCCTTTGGCAGTAATACTCGGTATTTTCCGATGCTTCTGTATAGGCCAAAACAGTGCTGCCTGCCGAGTGCGCATTATTGCATTCACTTTCAGAGCCTGGGAGAAACTTTACGTTCTCGAGGGCATCAGCCAATTGAGCAAATCTCGGATCGTGAGTTTTTTCGCCTGCCTTACGAAAAATTTGAATGCCCTCAGAGCGCATTTGGTCTGCTTCCTCTGCATACTTAGAATCTACATTTCTGCCTTCTGAGCTTTCGCCGCCACTTTCGTCGCTCGATCCATATTGTTTACAATAGCTGGCCACTCCATATTGCTCCATACACTGTTCGAAGCTAAGGCCCGCTGCATTCACTTGAGGTGTGCAAGCGAAGAAACAAATTCCAATGATAGTTATGTAAATAATTTTTGTACTATTCAAAGTTGCCTCTTTCTAAAAATCATCACCTACCACTTGATCCTAGGCTTCTTTCAAGATCCACCTTGTTAGGGCATTCATCATCATAGTGGCCTTCTTCAATTTGGCCGGCGCCGTAGTAGAGGGCCTTAATCATGTAGTAGTCAGCTTCGCATTCGATTTCATTGCCGCGGCCATCTTCTACTTGGATGGTATGAACGGTTTCATGAAGTAGAGTGTGCATGCTAGGGCTAACACAGAAATAGTTAGCGTCTGTGCCGAGATAGGTAAAGGCTAGTGTTGAACCCCTGCATTCCGAATCGTAGCCTGGAAGTAATGAGGCGTTCTCTAAATTGTCAGCCAGGCGATTGAATATAGGATCTCTTGTTTTTTGGGCTGCGGTACGAAATATTTTTACTCCGTCTTTCCGTATTTTATTTGCATGCTCCGCGGCGCTATCGTACTCGCTATCACCCTGATTGCCGTTAGCTCCGCTAGTCTGAAATTGACTGCAATAGTATGTATCGTCGTATTGATCCATGCACTGGCGATAGGCCGAGCTCTCTGCAAAAGCATTGGCGCTATAACTAACAAGTGCAAGCATGAAGGTGGATATTGCGAGCGAAAATTTGGTTTTGCAGTATAGAGCTTTCATTTCGGTCTCCGTTAAAAATTATTATTCTGATCTAAAAAAAGGGGAGCACTCTTGCGAATGCCCCCCCTTTAGTTTCTGGAGTAGGTATCGTTCAATGATTAGCAACCTGATTGGTAAGGGTCTTTGCAATTGTCAGAAGCACCGCCACCGCCACCACCACCGGATTGGTAAGGGTCAGGAATATTCGGGCCTACAATACAATCCCACACGTTCTCATTAAGATCTTTCACTTGATTTGCGCCTGGGATGAATAAGCAAGCACCGTTTGAATTACCCATTTGCTTTTGAAGATCGCGGCAATCAGTCATACACAACATCTGCGAAGGGTTTGGGCCTGTAGCAGGTTTGTCTGGGCCGTTTACTACTGGCGCAGGTGCTGGAGCGGGTGCGGTCGCAGCAAGTGTTGAGCTTGCGTAGAGTAGAGCACCAAGAGCAAGGGTAAAGCTGAAGGACACGATTTGGTTTAGGTTCGACTTTTTCATAAAATTCTCCTTTATTATCATTTAAAATTGTTTAGTTGTTTCCGTTGCCATCAGGATTTTCACTGCTGCTAGGGCTTTCGCCGCCGCTATTGCTCGCGCCAGTGCTTTCACCGCCGCCTTGAGCAGGTTTTGGTTGTTCGCACTTAGGGTGGCCTTCAGGGCTTACGATAAGTACGCAATAATGAGAGTCTTCTAGGTACGCATAGGATGGACCAGCTGCGTATTCTGCGTAGTGGAATCCCACCGTATTATCACAGGCCACGGAAGTTTTTCCGATTTGCACAATTTTCTGACATTGGCCATCAGAGAAAAGATAGTCACCGACAGCAGGGGGGGCTGGTGCTGGTGGTGGTGTTGGATTGCTTGCCTGGGCAACACCCGCAAGCAAGGTGGCAAAAGTAAAAGTAACGATCAGGTTCAAGTTTAATTTCTTCATATATGCTCCGTTCGGGTGGTTAGTTTCAATACGCATGTTTTACCCCAGTGGCGGAGATAGGTGTACACGAAGAGCGCAATCTGCTTTCGCGGTGAAAGCACTAGAGGGCGTTTTAAGGGCAGGAGAGAGCGTGAATTTGATGGGGCTAAGAGAAGGCGCTTTAAATACGATATATTTATGGAAGGCTGAGTGGATTTAGGCGCAAAGAAGTGCCCTGGCGCTATAAGCGCCTGAATTATTTAATACAGGGTTTTTACCATTAATTGACTGTAATGGTCAATAATAAAGATGCGTATAAATGCTTGTTTTTATTGAGTAAGTTTGTGAATGCGGGCTCTATCTAAATTCGGGCCCCGAAAAGAACAGTTGCGCTAAGAAGAAGCATTGCGAACGCCGGGAGAGATTTTTTAACAGGGTCGCCGATTTTAAGGTGCATCGAGAGAGCCCCCAGCATTAAGACGCAAACGAGCCCAGCAGCTGGCGAGCTTAAAGCTGGCATCCACACTCCGGCTAGAAGAGCCAGCGCAGCGCCAATCTTTAGAATGCCAACAAGATAGTGAAACCAAGTTGGAAGGCCGTATGCTTTAAATTCATCAAGCAAAGTTTCAGCGCTACCGCCGCGAAAGTCTGTTTTACGCTTGTAGCGCAGTAGCCAAACATTGAGCAGGCCTAGTGCGATAATAATCTGACAACTCGTTATGATAATATTCATTAAATTTCCTCTTTAATTCTAAGTCAGGCCTATACTGAGCCAATGAGCAATGTTTTTGCCGTAAGTGTATTGGTCTCCATAGTATCCTTCTTTTGCTATGGAGTGGGATGTTTTTTTTCTAATCAAGTGCGCCAGGATTTTTACCGCTATGGATTAGTCTGGCTGAGAATACCAACTGGAGTTTTACAGCTCTTGGCGAGCGTAGGGCTAATATTTGGATTAACCAACTCATGGTTGATGCAAATTAGCGCGGCCTTTTTGGCGATAATGATGCTCGCTGCTTTATTTGTGCGAGTGAAAATTGGTGATTCGTGGTTGCTTCGCGTGCCTGCTCTTTTCTACCTTCTATTGAATCTATTTATATTCCTTGAAGCGCAGGGGTTTGAGCAATTGCGGAAACTCTTATTGATATTTTAGCCTCTGATTCTGAGACGCTACTTGCAAATGTTTATCATTAGGATAAATTGCATTGCATGAAAAAAAGAATCGCGATCATTGGTGCTGGCATTGGTGGACTCACTCTCGCGAGTAGGCTCCATTCCAAAGCTGAGGTAACGGTCTTTGAAAAATCCCGTGGGCTCGGCGGGAGAATGTCTACTCGGCAGGCGGAAGGATTCTCCTTTGATCATGGCACTCAGTTTTTTACCGCGAGAGTTCCCGAATTTAAACAATTTCTATCTACACACCTAAGCTCTGGCTTAGTGCAAGAGTGGGCCGGCAAGGTGATTACCTTGGAAAAGGGGAAAAAGGAAGAAAAGCGAATTTGGTTTGAGCCGCACTATGTGTGTGTGCCCGGAATGAATTTCCTTTGTAAAAAACTAGCAGAGGGAATTTCTATTCGCCTCAATTGTGAAATAGCTCCGCTCCGAGCGAAAGCTGGGAAGGAGTGGCAGCTTTTCGATAAGGAGAATAATTCGCAAGGGGCTTTTGATCTTGTGATATCCACGGCTCCGCCAGCCCAAACAATTCGCCTTTTCGATTCCTTTCTCTCCGTTGATGCAGGTATACGACAAGAAAAATTGCTGGCTTGTTTTGCGCTGATGATCGGATTGCCTCAATCGTGGAGGCATAGTTGGATTGCGGCAAAAGTGAAGCAGAGTCCGATTGAGTGGATAGCCGTAAACTCCAGCAAGCCTGGTCGCAATCAGGAGCATACTGCTCTCGTGGTGCAAACAGAAAATAGTTGGGCCGAAGCGCATGTGGAAGAGGATCTCACTGTGGCTACAAAATTCCTTCGCGAGGAGATGGAATCTTTGGTTGGCTTAGATCTTGGGGGTGCGAGCTATATATCTTTGCACCGCTGGCGCTATGCTCTGCTGGAAAAGGCGCACGATGATGAGTCGCGCGAAATGCCTTTTTTCGATCGTGAGTTGCAGTTAGCGAGCGTGGGAGATTGGTGTGCTAGGTCGCGTATTGAAGATGTTTGGCTGGAGGCGAATTACTTGGCGGACTTGGTTTTGTAAATTGTTCTTACTCGCAAGGACAGTGAACCTTCCATGGTCACTTTTGGGTGGGGGAGGCTAGATTATTGGTCACAGGCGGCAACGCAAGCAACAAAGGCGTTCTCGACAGCGAGTTGGAAATTTCTTTCCGAGGCGCTTGGGTCAGAAAATACATTTACTCCCTGCACTGGCGCATCTCTTTTCGCCTTTGCATCTGCCATCACTGTTAAAGCGTCATGACATTCTTGAGAGTTTGCTTTCGTATCAATATCGATTTTGCATTGCTGGCTCACTTCTGCAAAGGCTACCGATTGGGAAGCGATCGAAAAAACAGCAAGTATAAGTAGGGCTTTCATGTTCATTCTCCTTCGTTAATTTCTATTCTTGGGGAAGTTCTGATAGTTGTTTTAGGTCGGCCAAGCAGGCTGCAAATACATCGTTAACCGTTGGGCAATTCTCTACGGTTTGTGCATAATCTAGGATGTAACGATAGGAGTCCTTACATTCCCAATTGTCTTTATTCCAAAGAACTGTAGGGTCCTGCTCATTCTTGTATTTCGAATCCGCCATCACTTTTACGCATCTTACCTTCTCGGATTCGCATTTTTGTTTGGCTTCATAGCCTAGTCCGGCGTTGGTATACATTGAGCAGCGAGATTTTTCCCACTGAGCATCGTCGTCAGCTTTAGCGGCGAAACCTAATTTGTGTTGTTGGCTCACTTCTGCGAACGCTACCGTTTGGGAAGCGATCGAAAAAACAGCAAGTATAAGTAGGGCTTTCATGTTCATTCTCCTTCGTTAATTTCTATTCTTGGGGAAGTTCTGATAGTTCTTTCAAATCGGCCAAACAGGCGGCAAACACATCATTAACTGATGGGCAGTCCGGTGCGTATTCTGTGTAGCTCTCGATGTAACGGTAGGAGCTTTTGCATTCCCAATTATCTTTGTTCCACAGTACCGTAGGATCTTGTTCGTTTTTGTATTTCGATTCTGCCATTATTTTTACGCATTTCACCTTCTCGGATTCGCATTTTTGCTTTGCTTCGTAGCCGAGCCCAGTGTTGGTATACATAGCGCAAGAGGTGGGATCAGCTTTTGCGTTGAGTGCGGAGGCTAAGTTAATAATTGCCGTAACGAAAACAAGTACACCTACAGTCATGATTTTCTTTTGAGTAAACATAAATAAGTTTCCTTTCGGTTTGCGTTTCTTTGTCGAAGAAGGTTTTACTCCCCTGGAGGTGGGATTACGATCAAATGGGGTGAAACTGCTTTCAGTTTGAAAGCGGCGATCTCGCTAGATGATGGTGGTTAAGTAATTGAAATAATTGAATTTATTTGGATTCGCTAGATTGCCCAAGCCCTCGATTAGGTGCTTGGGCGAGGGATATTTGGGGGTTCCATTTTCGGCTAAATTTTAATTCGAGGAGGAGCGGGGCGGTGCCTTCACCAGCGCTAATTTCCGCGGCAATAGGGGGTATCCTTAACACCGTAGTAGTTTGGATTATTGCAATAGTCGTCGTGCCGTTTTTTTGCAGCATCTAAGGAGTCACGCCCAGATTTAATACTGGAAGTCATATCCCAATTATTTCCGGTTTCGTCGGCCCATTTCGATTTTGCAGTATCCCGACCGCGGCCATCGTTCGTTAGCTCTCGATAAAGATTAAAGCACTCATCACGAAAGGTTCTCAGCTCCGCTACGGAGTATTGCTGCAGGTAGTATTCTCTCTGGGAGCTTTCGTATGTTCTGCAATCGCTAGATTCGGTGGAGTCACTCAGATCACCGGAGTCTGCAGCGCCGGCATGTATCGATGTTCCAAATAATCCGATGAACAAAAGAATCCCAATAGATAGTTTCATACATGCTCCTTCCGCGAATCGAAATCGTTATGACCTCGAGTTTGGACAGGGAAAGTTTACCAAGGATAGCCAAGCTATACTGCCTGGATGTACAGAAGTGCTTTCTGGATGAAAACGAAAAACGCCGATATTTCTATCGGCGGATTCAAGGAGGATATAGCAAATAGATCTATCGAAGTTGCAAGAGCAGAAGCGCTGCAGCCCCAATTTCATCCTCAGAGCAGCTGCCTTTGGCGCTACCCACATAAGTGCCCCAGCCGCTTGAGATCTTGCCAGAATCGGCGCGGATTATATTATCTTGAACATTGCCCACATACTTACCAAAACTCACCACGGCCTTGCCAGAGTCTCTGCGGATGATGCCATCTTGAACATTGCCGATATAGTTTCCCATACCAAAAACAATTTTTCCTGAGTCTTGGCGAACTAGCCCATCCTGCACGTTGCCCACATAGGTGCCAAATCCCGCAGCTGCTTTCCCAGAGTCAGAAAACACGAGACCATTCTGCACATAGCCTATATAAGTGCCCCAGCCTTCGCGCACAATGCCGGAATCTCGATAGATCAAGCATTCGCCAGCAAACGCAAGCTGAGAGGCTACGAAGCCAATCGTAAACATAGAAATAACTTTTGAAAATTTTCTGACTTTTAAATTTTTCATAGGAAACTCGCTATTCCATGGCGGCGAAATGCCGTCATTGCGCAGGAATATATTCTTGAAGGAATGCCGAGTCAAATTGTTATTGGAGAAATTTATTTATTAATAAAATTTATTTAAAAATAAAAACGCCCTAGTGTTTCCACTAAGGCGTTTTAGGTTTTGCATTTTTTACTTATTGATTGGCGATTTTCTCTTCGAAGAGAGAGAGGAGCGCATTATCAACTTCGTAACCAGGTGTGGAGGCTTGGAATACTTCCGATACCACGTGGCGAACTGTTGCGGATGCATCTGGAGACGCATCGATTCCAGAATGCACAAGCAGCGCATAGAGGGATTCGTGTAGCAAAAGTGCAGCGATATGGGAAAGAGGCATATCATCGCCAGCGCAGAGATGGCTGAGTTCCACGTAGTTATCCGAATCGCGACGAGCGCAGCCAATGCGTTTGGCGTTGAGGCCCATGGCTTTCAAGGATTTGAGACCGTCATTGAAATCATCTTCATTTTGCACAGTATCTTGATTTGGAATCACGGTTACAGCAATTCTAAAGCGAAGCTTGGCAAGCTCATCGATAGCGGCATTTACCAAAGCTGGATGCTTCTCATTAACCGCTCTTAAGTGATAGGCGAGTGCATCAGCGATAGCGAGGTAACGAGCCTGGCCCAGACGGTCTACCGTGTTGGCGGTAATTTTACTTAGGCACTTACCATCTTTATCCTCATAGCAAGTTTCATCTAAGAGTTGCGATTGCTCGGATTGGTTAGGGTTCATTACTTTTTTCAAAGTGAGTCGAACCGCAAGATCGATCATGTTTTCTTTCGAATAATACCTAGGATCTTGCAATCGAGTATGATCCGAATTGAAGATACCGAGATAGCCTAAATCAAAATCATAAATAAATTTTGTATGTTTTGCGGTATCGATAATCAATAGACCATCGCCACCATTGCCAAGGTCAGTGCCGCCTTTTCTGGCAGCAAAGCTGGATAGCGGGATTAGGCTTACTAGTAGGGTAAGGGCTAGAATTTTATTTTTCATTTTCGTCTTCTCCGAGAATAGGAAATAGTTGCACGTTTAATTGGTAAATAGTGTCGCCAGCTGAGGTTTCGAAAAGCTGCGCCATTTTGCTTTTGAAATCGCGAATCAGCTTTTTAGCCTCAGGAATTTTATCTTTCTTCACGCACATCGTATATGAGTTGAAATCACGAAATTTCACATCGGTAGTTTCGATGTTCTTGATGGCTTCTTCTAAGAATTGTTTGTGCAAGGAGCGCAATTGATCACTTGGCACATCGCAGGTGCTCTTTACGGTAGAAACAGAGCGCTTCAGCTCGCCATCAGTATGCTCTAAGAGACCGCGGCGTACGAGGTGCTGCACCATGAAAATCAAATCTTGCGCGGGAATTCTCTTTTTAAATAGGCGGTGCAGATAGTCCGCTTCATATTTAAAGCCTTTAAGTTGCAGGGCTTCAAAGAGAGCAATCGTTTCCCAGCGGCTGAAGGCATCGAGGTCTTTATTAGAGAGTTGGTGATTTTCTTTGTCTCTTTTAAGCTGGCCAAGAAGGGTGCGTAGATTTGTTTTTTCATCTATGTCTTCTGTGAGGCCAATTTTAGCTAAGTGGTGGAAGTAGTTTAGTTCGTCCGCTTCGAGGATGCCTCTACCCACTAAAAATTTTTCGATATCTTCGATCAGCTTTAAGCTGAGTGGACGCTTACGGTGAAGCACTAGATTGAAAAATCCTGGGCTAGAAATATGGAGGATGCGAGCGAGAGCGCGCTGAGAAAAACTCGAGTTTTTCGCCTTGATATATTTAATGGCAGCCGCGAGATAATCCACGGCATCGTCAAATTGGTAAATATCTGGGCGAGCGATGCCTTGGGCAACAACGGCCTTTTTGGCGAAGAGGGCATTCTTTTTGTTTGTAATTCCTAGCATAGCCAAAAGAGAATATAGTACTTGACTCATTAAGTCAAGAATGATTTCTCCTGGATTGTATAAATAAAGTGTAGTCATATCAATCACTTATATTGCATTTTTTTCGCCTATTTTTGAGAGATCACTGCTCTAGACCTACTAGAGAGTCTCTAAAGGAACCGCACCTAGCACCGTTACCAGTGCTAAGTGCGGCCGAAGGAAAACAGCAAGGGCTGCGTCTGGGGGGAGAGCGCAGAATTGCCTAATCTCGTTCGCAATCACCAGAATATCCATCAGGACGCATCGAGCCTGCGGGGGCTTGTATGGGGGGGTTACAAGTCGCGTGCTCACCAGCTCTGGCATATTCACAACGTTCCTCGCGTCCTTTATTTAGGTAGTCGAGGTACCAAAAACATCCGGGGGAGATATAGTTGGAATCCTCTCGAAGTTGGCCCATACAAGTTGAATACGATTTTTTACAAACGATCAACTCGCGACCACGATCTTCTTCATTATCTTTTGCGTAAGCCAAGGAAGCTCCTAGGGTGAGGCTCGTGACAAAGAAGAGTGCTAACTGTAGCAACTTTTTTTTGAAAATGGGACTCATAGGTATCTCCTCAGCGGTTCACATTCACACCGAATTATTCCGGCTTGCGAAGGTTCTACAGGACGCGAGATACAAATAGCCAATAGAGGTGATGAAAGTGCTTTCAAATTGAAAGCGGCCCCTTAAACAGAATCTAATTAAGAATTTATTTAGCTAAAATTAGCTCGATAAGATCGTGGATATGGCCCTTCGCCTCTTGCGGACCAATTCCCCACATGCCGCGCTTTGGATCAATGGCATATTGAATGGCGGCATCGAGTTCTTTGGGGCCGAAGTTATCCCAAGGGATATGATTTTCTTTTTGGTATTGCTGAATACCGGGCATGAGTCCGGGGCCGGCATTGTAAACAGCATCTGCTAAGAGCCAGCCAAGTTGGAGCGGAAAGCCTTTCGTAGTTACTTGGTGATTGCAGTTATAAAGGGGATTTGCCTCTCCTTCCATTATGCCGGGAAGCATCTGGGCCCGCTGAATCTCTCTCGGCAAGGATTTATAAATATCGTTTAGCATGAAGGCCATGGTTTGAAAGGCCAGTTTATGATCGGAGCAATTTTCCGAAAAGCTCTTGATGATCTGGAAGCGAAGCTTTTCTGCCTGGGCATCTCCAGCATATTGTAAATTGTGAGCGGCGGAGATTTTCGCTAGATCCTCTTGCAGATCAGCGAATTCCACTGGGCGAGGGGATATCATATAGCTTGCATCGAGAATATAGGGCTGAGAGGTGTGGATTTTCTTTTTCATCCGCGCCATGGCGATATCGTACATCGGCTTCACGCTCTCTCTTGCGATGAAGCTATTTTCCTGGCAAATATCCACGCGGCCATGAGAGTTCTTAAAGGCATTGATCGCATCTCGTGGCCAGCCTATAGCATCTTGCTCGGAGCGGCTTAGGCTATTTGCCCACTGGCACCATCCAATCACGCTAAATTGGCTGGGACCACAGGTCCAGTTATCGAAATCTCTTCCAAGGCCAAGATCCGCACCGCTCGATTCTTGCAGAATGGAACCGGCGAGAATCGCGGGAGGGATATCGTATTTTGCGGCATTCTCATAGATAGATTCCACTTTCTCATTATAGTTATCGCCTTGGATGAGAGCGATCCAGGCGTATTCACTTGGGGCATGAATACCGTTAGGGGAGTTGGCCGCTGATTGGAGCCAATCTTGGTAACGGCGAGTGGCCTTGGCTGATTCTCTCGGCATCAAATTTTCCACGCAAGAAGCTCGAATTTTAGCCACTGCAATGGCGGCGCTGCTGAGGGAGCCAAAAATATCGGAAGAGTAATTTTGCTGATTCGAGGGCATGGGCGAATTTTGCATTTGATCGCTAGCCCCTGCCAGGCGGGGAGCCAATACGAGTGTGGCTAGAAAAATTAGAGCTAAATGTGGCTTATTTAATTTGAATAAAATCATTCAATTATTTCGACAGAAATAGGGAAAAACTTTATTTCAGACAAAAGTGGTTTAGTGTCTAAAGTTTGGGCAGTTTGAATTAACGGCTAGCGGTTATATGGGAATAATACCTGTTCGCTAAAGTTTTACCGTATCTAGGTCGATACCTTAAATGCATGAAAGTAGTTCATTTCTTAATTTTTTCCCTTTTGGTTGCCGCCAATGCGAAGGCGCAGGTAATTCCTGATTGGTTTTTTGATCTCGCCAATAATGAGCCGATGGTTCTAAAAGGGAATATTGATTCTTCTTGGTTAAGAGGTACCTGCGATTTCACTAAAATTAAAATTGATCCAGCAGACGATATTACCCAGCAACTAGCGATTAAGGATTATCCCTATGTGGAAGTGGAGCTCGATCCTCGCTATAATAAAATGATGGAATGGACTAATGGTTACGGTTTACACGTGATCTGGAAAGATCCAGATACCAAAAAACCACATCAGTTATGTCTATACCTGAGAAATTATTATTCGGGCGATTTTCACTTAGCATTTGCGATTGATTTGCTTAAAAGCACCGGCTGCAGAAACCCTGCAAGTAATTCTACCTTGCCCATTCAGGCCGCTGTTGACGCTGTGAACGCCGCAAAAGCGAAAACTTTGCCGCCCAATACCCAAATACCCTAGATTAATTACGCTAAAAAGTAAGCTTTTTCCCTGGAAAGGCCGAAAAGCTAGAGATGCGTTCTATTCGAACAAAAATTCGCATAGCTGTACTGATGGGGGTTCTGACCATCTGTACTCCTGTGCTCGCCTTTGCAGAGCCTCTGCAATCTACCATTAAGCAAGTAAAGCTGGGGGAGCGAACTGTTGAATTGAACTACGAACGAGGTATTCTTGATCAAGAGATTAGGCGCCTCACAGTGAGCACGAAAGATTGGCAAGAGGTTTTCGAGGATTCGCAACACCGTGGTTATTTCGACACAAAGAGATATGTTAATAAGAATCTAAGCGTTCGCTTTTTTAATCTCTATCACGGGCGTTTCCAAAATATAGAAGTTACCCGAAAGGGAAAAAAAGGAAGCTTAACTGTGGTGCAATACCTCGATGAGCTGAGCCTTCAATATAAGCCTCTATGGCAGCGCTACGAGCGCTATAGCCGACTGACTGATTTACTTCCCTTGCCGCAAATTTCAGATGTATGTCATCAGGAAAATGTTCCTGCCTTAGATACACTTAAAGATGCAAATTTTATGGGCTATTCATTACTTGATTATGCAGCATTGAAGGAGGTGAAAAAATTAAATCTTTTCGACGCTTCTTGCGATCTTGCCCCCTTCAAAGATCATAAAGAAGAAATGGAATTAGGAATTGCTAAAATTCTTAATTCCGAAAATGGCCTGCATTCAAAAGATTTTTTAAGTTGCCTGAGGGACGGAGGCCTCGCTGATACGGCAAGTGATTTAAAAGCAAATTTAACAAGCGGGGCACTAATGTATCCCATTAAATGTAAGTCAACGGATGGAAGCGCTGAACTCGGAGCCTTTGAAACCAAAGATGAAATTTTCGGCCAAGTAGTATTACGATATGCTCCTGCAACGAAAAAGCTGGTGAGCTGGGGAAGTTTGATTATCGAACGCCGCAAGGAGTACGTAAAGTTTTTAAATAACAGCGTGGCCGAGGTTTATTCTTTGATTTCCGGATTCCACCGGCCGGTGGAAGTTGAGTATGAAAGTTTGGCCGGCGAAACCATGGAGGAAATTTCGGCGAGTTTCCGAACCCGCCTGGAAGAAGTTGCCAAAAAAGAGGCTTTAGTGATGAGCTGTCTGGCAGGACCGCACCGCGACGATTTTTTCCTAAAGAGCGAAGGGTTGTTTTTATCGCCTTTTTCTTCCCGCGGCGAACTACGCAGCCAGGTTTTGGCTTTAAAAATTTTGGAACTTGAATATTTAAGCAACCAGGAAGAAAAACCGGTGCTGCTTTTAGACGACGTTTTAAGCGAACTGGACGACACCCGCCGCACCTTTTTGCTGAAATA
>CAIPTA010000085.1 GCA_903867855.1 Oligoflexia bacterium
CAGCCACCAAACTATTTCTATAAACAAAAGATTCGAGAGGGAAGTTTGGCTGCAAGTATCGCCCTCGGATGCACTCATTTAGTAACGGCGAAATTGCCGAGTGTGACTGGCGAACTCAACATAAAGAGTATATTTGTGCCCGGCTTAAGTGATCCTCGCCCAGAAACTGCCAATGTTTCTCCGAAATTGCTGGAAATTTCAAATCCGGTGACTCCTATATTTTTGGTGAAGTCGCCGCACCTCCATGAAACTAGCCAAGCGTCTATCGACGCTGTTTTGCAAGCTAGAACAACAGAAGAAATTACCAATCAGCTCGAGGATCCTTTGCGCCATTGGAAGGGTTTGGAAAGCCTTTCTGCGATTTCTCCCAACGTGAAAATTATCGGATTCTATTGGCCAGAGCGCACCCACGCAGAGGTGGATCTAGAGGGCTCTGGAACGGCCGTAGTTGGCCTTAAAACAGTGTTTGCACTAGGATGGCATGCAAGCCAAGCAGGGCAAAAGCTGCCTATGGTCCGCATTGCTGGCAGTCTCCTTGGGGCGGTGGTGGGAGACGCCTCCAAAGGGCCCATCATTTTTCAATACCGGGCGCCGCATTTGTGGTGGGGTGTGAGCATTAGTTTACTTTCTCTCTTCGCGCTAGGAATCTGGCTTTCTCGAAAGCGGGCTTGAGACAATTGTTTCGCCGCCTTGAGACAAAAAGGCACCTCGAATTTGGTCTAGAGGGTATTTTTCTTAGGCCCACTCTTGGCCCGAAATCTGCTGTGTAGCTCGTATGGCAATTTCAATAATTTGGATGGATAGAATGAGCGCTAAACTTTTCCACCTCCATGACCACAAGATGGAAAGAGTGGAGCTCCGTGCTTGGCAGCCAGGGATTGCTTTTTTTACGGAACTGGTTCCCCATCTTGAGGCGGCTGCCCGTATTTTGATCCTCGGCCCGGATATGGCAAAGTTCCATTTTCAGGCATTTCTGGCAGAGCAACAGCCAGCGCTCGGTCGTAAGGTGGTGGGCTGTGAGAGAGTTGATTATCCTACTGATGGGCAAATCACTGCCTATGCCAGGAAGTTTCTGCATTTAGGCGCAGTAAAAAATCTAGCGTAGTCTAGATCGGTTTGCAGTCATTCTGGCTGCGATCGCAGCCATCCGCCGTATCGTCGCTGCAAGAATCATTCATCGGAGTTTTCCAGAGCTTGCCATCTTTTCCGCAGATGTCTGCATTATTGATGGTGCTTCGTGGTTGGCTTTTTCCCTCGAGGCTTGCGGAAATGGCTTCCAGAGTCTGCTGCCAAACATGAGCGCCAACCGCTTCTTCCGCTACGATAAAGTGGTGGTATTTTACTTTTGTTGTGGCTGCATAATTCGTCACTACTACGAGCGACCAATTATCGAGATGCTTTGTACTGATAATTTTTCTAATTCCCGAAGTGCTCACTAGCTCATCTTTCGGATCGATTATCACGAGAGTAGGGGTTTGCCTCGAATGAGAAAAATCGGATTTTTTCAGCATGTTGTAGGAATCAAATAGTGAATCGTAGGCCTCAATGGGTGTGCCGTTGCAAACGCGATACTCAGGATTAGAAAAGCTCGGCACCATATAGTCTTTGCCAAAAACATTCAAAGCTTTTACCAATCCAGTAATCGGCTTCACCGCCACCGCCGGAGCAAACAAAATCATTTTTTCAAAGTGCACTTTTTGATCCGGGTAATTCTCGATGAGATCTTCTACCACGAGTCCGCTCACGGAATATCCCGTAAAAAAGAGAGGTAGTTTTTCTTCGTTTGCCTTTGCCTGGGCCGCACAATAGGTCGAGTACATATCTTGAATCCATTTTTCGCGGGTTACATTTTGGAATTCTTTTCTATTGCCATCGTGACCAGTGAGTATCGTGAGGAGCACATCATAGCCTTGAGACGTGTAGAATTTTATTAAGTCTGTCATCTTAACGGCATTTGTGTTGAGCCCGTGAGAAAGCATCATTATGCCTTTTTTTTCTTTTAGTTCGCTTGGGTACCAAATATTTTTGCCGTTATTTCCGCAAACGAGGGCGGGACTTTCCGCGTAGCCTGAGCTTAGCCAACAAAGAAAAAGCGTGAGAAGGATAAGAAACCTCATGTCTACTATTCGGTAAGAAGCCGATTTTGCTTGAAAGAACTATTATGCCGGACTCCGAAACCACCGATAAGACAATGAGTATGCTGCGATTGTTTTACCTCCTAACTCTGAGCTTAGCCGCCACCATTTGCTTCGCCGGGCCTCAAGATGCAGCTCCCCAGGAGCTGCTGCATAACTTTGCCTATCAAGGCGGAGCAGTACCCGTGGCATTTTTCGATGCGGATAGTACGCTTCGCGTTTCGAAGGGAGCGCACTATGCGCCTGCGAATGCGAGCGAAGTGATGATGCTTCCGGGTGTGGCTGAAAAAATAGCGGAGCTCACCCAGCAAGGCTATTTCGTGGCCATAGTTTCGAACCAGGTTGGGAGTGCTCACCGAACATCCTTGGCTGCGATTAATGAGGCAATGCAGGCAACCATCCAGGGAGCTGAAAGCAAGGGCGGAGTGATTCAATATTTTGATTATTCCGTGAGTGAGGATCACTCTAAGCCACATACAGCGATGGCCGATATTTTAGAAAAGAAACTCCAAGAGAAGTTTGGTGGTGCCGCCAAAATAGATCGAACCAAATCCTTCATGGTGGGCGATGCTGCTTATCGAAAACCGGATGTAAATTATCCAGGAGATATTCGTCCTGATGGGCAAATGGGCTTTGATTTCGAAAATTTCGACAGAAAATTTGCCGAAAATAATGGAATCGCATTTCATGAGCCACAGGAATTTTTTGGTTGGAGTCGTTACGGGATTACTCGCTTTCTAATTCCGTCCGATGTGGATGAGTATTGGGAAAAGCGAAAAGAGCGCTGGAGTGAGATGAGTTGCGAGCTTTTGTTTCGCTGAGTGAACGATCGCCTGGGCTAATAATAGTACAATAAACTAAATTTAATTATATCTTTACTTTCACTTCCTCTTTTGAATATAAACACCACCAAAAGGGTAACGATATAAATGCCTATAATTATTGGATTTTTTAAACGAAAAGTGCTTTCTTTTTGAAATCAGTTTCCTCTATCTAAGTGGGCTATCTACAGGGTCAGTGATAAAACTGTGCCCAGAACACAATTTGATGAGGAGAAGCCCATGATTAGCACAAAGATGAACAATAAATGCCTACTGAGCCTTACTGCTGTTTTAGTGGCGATGTTTGCCTCCCAGGCTAAGGCACTGGCCGGACCCTATGAAGACTGTATGTACCAATATGACAACGAAGAGTATTGTAGCCAAGCTCAAGGCCGCGGTGACCAAGGTAATGATGATCGAGGTGGTCAAACCGTAGATTCCCGCTATGCCGATGAAGCCAACCAATTGCGCCAAAAAGGGATAGAGGTCTATCACACCGCCTTCAAAAAAACTGGAGACCCGCGCTTTAACGAATTGGCAGAGGCACTTGCCAACGCCAATATCGTGCCCGGAACTGATAAGGAATGTAACGGCGAAAGTACGAATGGTTTTTCTAGTTCAAACGCCTATACAATGGTCGATCAGAATACGGAATATTTCTGTAATCCGCCGGATATGAATGTGCTGCACGTGTTGCTTCACGAAACAGTGCATCTTACTCAGCGGGATGGCGATGAAAATAAGGATGTGGAATGTGAAGCGGACGCCTATATGATCAAAGCCTTTTATTATGGTCTCGGTCAGATTGAGCCTGGCCACTACGATCATGATGCGAATGGTGCTCCCTATTGCACAGGAAATATTGCGCTAGAG
>CAIPTA010000086.1 GCA_903867855.1 Oligoflexia bacterium
GATCCTTTTGCGCCGCTGCGTGGAAACGCAAATGAACGTGCTGGTGGATCATCTTTACTACCAAGCCATAAAGAAATATCCAGAGTGCAAAGCCGACTATCAAACAATTGCCGGCGCCCTCTTGCCCGATCTCTTAAAGTAAGCTTATTTTTGTAAAATTATAATCGAGTTAAGGCCGAATCGTTGAAAAAATTTAAGGCGACCCAAGCGAGATTCTATTCGCCATGTGTAAGCGTAGATTGCTGCAGCTAAATAGTGAAAGGACTCCCCTAAAATTGGCAGCAGCGGGTTTATCTGAGTGGTAGACTGCGAAACAAAACGAAGGCCGCCCTTTTCCTCAAGGAGCCCTCTCCACCCATCAGGCGACCACTCTCTAAACTCATCCTTCCAATGCTTCAATCCACCAAAAGGCGGAGGAAAAGGATAGTCCTTCAAGCTCGACAAATTTATAGGCCTCGATTTTAGTTCTGCGGAATTTTTCACCGCCACTGTATCTACTTTTTGTTTTCGTTCAAAATGCTTGAGTAGCAAGTGGTAAAAAGCTCTTTTCAAGATATACACCTGAAACAGAAGTAGATTATAAACCTTAGATGCCCGAGTGGGCACAATACAAATAAAGTAGCCTCCAGGCTTCAGCACCCTATTCACTTCTTGTAATGCCTTTGTCTTGTCACCCAAATAAATTAAAACATGGGAGGCGAAAACCATATCGAAGGAATTATCTGGAAAAGGAATCGCCTCAATGGAAGCACCCTGCAACTTGATATTCGGAAAGCCCATCGCGGCAATCATTTCTCTAGCATTCTGTAATCCATGGGCGTGCTGATCCAAAGTAGGATCCTCTAAATCGGAAGCCACTACTTCATCAGATAATTTTGAGAGCAGACAGGAGTAAAAACCGTTGCCGCAGCCCACTTCTAGCACTTTGCCAAATTGTTTCACGGGGAAGAGTTGCTCATAACTGAGAAATTCCGTAAAACGCCGTTCGAAATAGGCAGGCCAAAACTCGAACCGACTAAAGTCTTTCTTACAAACGCTTTGGATGTGTTTTAGGACTGAGAGCTGCTCTTGATTCATGCACTAGTAGAGTATCAGGAAGCTCGCAAAAATACGAAATCTCCTTAAAATGGATTTGCCAAACAGGCTGAACTAGGGCCAGAGAGCTGTCGATTGTCTGGAGGATCGTTCCAATAGTCAGGCACGCATTTATTCGCTAGTAGAAGCGTATTTATTTTTGCAGCCGTTGATCGCAACAATTTAATGTCTGCGTCAGACGAGTGTTGACTGAAAAAATTCCACGGATCACTTTTCTTTGCAGTTAGTCTTTGCGCAACCGTGAGCAGGCTATTCATGTAGCCACGAATTGAGCGCTTATTTAGATTGGATCTGAAAAGCGTGTCTCGAAAGTTGTTCGCCAAAAGCAAATCACTCACTCGATCTAAATCGTTGGCATAAAAATTCACAAAATTGTCCATACTATTTTGAAAATGGATTAAATGCACAATCTGGTCCTCAGTGGGGAATTGGTGCGCCATCTGTAATTTTTGAATATCTGAGCAGACGGAAAAAATTTTCGCCATATTATAAAATTTTCGTAAGTCGGAGTTCTCTAGGTCGATTGGAATTGGCAGATTGCCGCTATTGTAGTTTTGATAGGTACTATAATACATTCCCATCACTCCGAATCCATGGCCATCTCCAAACAAGGCTCGATGGGTGCACAGCTTACTCGTATCAGTAATATTGGCAATGGATTCATGAGGCGTTTCTAAATCACCACAAACCTCTAATCCAAAATTTGAAACACCCAAATTTTTTCCTACCAGGGGCATATTCCGCAGAAACCCTCGTAAATTGTGCCGATTAACGGCATCGATAGCATTGCTTTCGTGGGCGAGCATATAGGCAAGAACGCCTGTATCGGCAGCTTTCGATTCGTTCGGCGCCACACCATCCCATCCAGCTAAAATTTCTACCTGAGGCAAATCGCGTTTAATTTCAATAGCCACCTGCGGCTCTGTGGAATAACAGCCCCAACCATAGAAAGTATGCATTGTCTTCGCTGAAGGATGCGAAGCGAGCGTATGATACAATTGCAAATCATCAATCGAGCCGATCGCCCCATAAAATCCATTTACATGATGGGAAGTTATAATAAAGCTCGTTAGCTGACGATGCGCTTGGTCCATATTCGTAAGCGCTTTTTCAATTTCAGCGGGAATATTTGGGAGTCCATTAGGAAATGCCTGCCTTAGCTTCGGATCGGAGTGAATCCGATCTCCATCCATTTTTTTTAGTTCCGCTAAAAATTTCTTCTGTGCATCAGTTAGTACAGGGAACACAATAAAATTTTCATGCCGAGCCAGGGCGGCCTTGCGCGCCACCTCTTCTTCCTGAAAGTTCAAATTTATGTTAATGAAAAGAATGTCTGCAAACGCCGTACGAGCCAAAAATAAAGCAATTAGGAGAAATCCAAATCCTCTTTTCATGGTTTTGCCTCACGAAGCTTTTTCCATTCCAGCACTGCCATTCGCAAACTTTCTAACTTTGCTCTGGGAATAGATTTATAGGCACTTTGCAATTCCTCTACGCTAAAATAACCCGCTCTAGAGAAAATCTCATCTCGAGCAAAGGCATCAAAGCTTGAAACATTATCCTGAATATCTACTGCAGTGAAAACCTTGTCCCGCTCAGCCTCAGTAGGGCGATCCGAGGGATCATAAGAGTGTTCCACTATCACCTTATTTTTATGCGGGCCTGTTAACGCTGAAACATCAATATTTTCATTCATAGGGCGCACACGCACGGGAATATAGTTGTCTGCGTAGACAAGGATGGGGGAAAGTAGAACTAAAATATGGAAGATAATGATTTTCATTTTCCACCAAAACTAGAGCTTAACCTTTGTGAATCGGCCATCTTGGTGGAAAACTTAAATTTATTTAGCGTCTTTGCTGGATTCGCTAGTACCCACACCAGATTGCCCTGACGCCGCACTAGGCTTCCCTCTCGATCGAGTATCAAGCATCTTCGGGCTGGCAGGATTGCTCGCCGGCAAGTCGCCAAATTGCTGTCGCAAGAGAGGATTCTCGCACGAAGTAGCCAGCAACTTTAGGGAGGCCACATTGGCGCTACCGGCATTCGGCGAAATCCAATTCTTATCAAACTTAACTTGGGAACCAAGAGCCAAGTTTTGTCGCTGAGTTTTGGCGTTCAACCCGTTAGGGTAAAACATTTTGGCGGTATGGGTGCCATCTGCAGAATTGAGGAGCTTCGTTTCAAAACCATTCGAAAAATGGGCAGTCACACTTAGCAATTCTTGGCGTTGCGATTGGTGATTGGTTTGGAATACACAGCGGAGACCATCCATCTTTGCAACTGGCCCAGGGCTCTGGAAGCGACTTCCCAAAGTATTCATGCCCGGCTCGATAAGATTTTTATACACTGCCGCTCCAACCAGCACCGGCCAAGCAACAGCAGCACCAACGCAGCTACCAGGAACTTTAGAAAGATCAAAATCAGGGCTCGTAATCGGCATATTTGCCTGATCCAAAAGCCACTGAACGCCACAACCCCAAAAGGTGATTCCTGCGCCAGCCAAATAAACGGCAAAAATTACTCCATCATCCACGCCAAAAATAGCTTGCGCAGAGTTCTCGAGGAGCGAGAACGAAAGCACACGTTCTATTACAGAGACGGAGCCAACCGTAGTGGCTGCATGCAATAGCTTCGCGATGCTCGCTGCATTTTCCGTGGGAGATAGCCATGGCTGAAATGTCCACGACACGCCATTTAAGGTAAACTCTCCCTTATCTTGATCTATAACCTTAAGGTGAATCAGCTGTTTCGATTTCGAATCGCGAATCAAAACTTCCTCTCCACTCGCAGTAATCGTTATAGATTGAGCCCCCTTCGTTAGGCCGGGAATATTTTCTAGGCCAGTGATTTCCTTGCTGGTGAGAAAGGCCTGCAGTTTATCTAAAAGTTTATCGCCATGCGGAGCTACATTGAAAAGGGCAACTGTTTGCTGAACAATTTTTTCCCTGCTTACATGAGCTAAACCTTTTTCTTCGGCCAGAGCCTGAAGGCTTTGAGAGAGCAGAACTATATAAATGATATTTATAAATTGTTTCATCATGCATTTAGGATAGAGGCATTTCCCCAGCATGTCACCCTGAATGCGAGCTAACCATATCTAACTAGGCACAAATTGACAATACGCGTTAACTCCGCTATAAATGCCTCATTAGAATTTAACAAAAACCAGGAGAATCCCAATGAAAACAGTACTTTTCGCCCTACTCTTGCTCGCCCCAACAAGCTTCGCTAACGCAGCCAATTACTATACTGGCAATGAAGGTGATGCCATGGTTAACCTAACCGTGAATGACAATGGCTCTGCAAGCCTAATTGGTGGCTGCACAGTAGTAAACATCGATCGCGATTTCAATACCCGCGGAGTTCCCATGAACGCCGTGGCCAGTGGCGGCCCCATTACCATGCACTGGGAACAGCTCACAATTGTAGCCACGCAAGATCGTGCTGACGATGAAATTGAAATGCGCTTTTCTGATAAACGCCAAACAGCAAAACTAAAAAAAGTAAGCAAATTGCCACAGAATATGTCGCATTGCCTTTAGTCGTTTTTAAAGAGAACTAACGTGAGTGGCCGCCTGCATGAGCACAGTGGTGCAAGCATTTTGCAGGGAACTCAGCACCTCGCTAGTACTACACTTTTGTAACGAACCCCGAAAAGCCTCATTCCAAGGTGCAATCTGCATCGCCTGAACGGCAGCCGTTCGCACCTTGGGATCAGCGTCTTGCAAGCTTACACTCAAGGTAGAAACCGCAGCACTAGTAGTGTAATACCGCAAACTAAATACAGCCTTGGCTCTTGCCAGTGAATCACTCGCACTGTTGATCACCGAATTAATATCGCTATAAAACTCCACTCTTCCACTATTTCCCATTGTATCAAGCAAGGCTAGTTCACGCCCTAAATTAGGATTCGATTGCAATGCATTCCACTCAGCCTGAATGCTCGCAATTGCCGTATCCACCGCCGGAGAGCTTGAGGCGTTTTGCAAAGAAGCACCAAGGGCAAATCCCGCTCCTTGAGCTAAATCAGAATTCGATTCCGTTTTCATCGTGTTTTCCAGAAAACTCTTCGTGGTATCATCTAGGGTAGCTTGAGTGGTGGTGAGAGCGGAAAGCACTCCTCCCTTCGCCATCACGGAGGCATTTTGATCTTCATACAATGCCACAAGGGCCGCCTGCATGGCAGGAGTGGCAACAGTAGCTAACCCCCCAACAATGGTACTAAACAAGGCAGAACTTGCTCCCTGAGCGATAATATCTGGTGTTAGCAGCGTCGTAAGCTGAGGAAGCAATGATTCCTGGCTACGCAAAAGATAGGTTAAATCTCCGAACACTTTCAGACGCTCAGATTTACTTAAGGTTTGAATTCGGCGCAGATCATTAGAAACCACTTCCCAATTGATCCCGTTAAAGTCTGGGTGATCACTCTTATCGGTACTGGCCACCAACAACAGACTATCTTTACTCCTCAATCCCGCTAGCTCCTTCGCACTAATGCCGATCCCTTTTGCCTGATGGTCAAAGTCGATTGAATAAATGCTTTTTGTTTTAATTCCGCTCGCCGATTTTCCAAGCCGTAATTCCTCCACGCCACGCACAGAATGAGGTATGCCAAGCGCCATATCCCACAGCATGATATTTTCGGAATGGAGAATCTCAGGAGCCACCGCAGAAGCCAGGTATAAGAGCTTTCGTTTCGCTTTTTGTAAAAATCCACTTTTGCCATCTAGGCTTGAAAATGTAGCCGAGTAGGCACCAACCGTATCTGACTGCACGGGGAAGGCCCAGTTCGCAAGGAGATCTTTCAAAATATTTAGCTGATCGCGTTCTCTTGATGAGCTTTTTTTGTCAGAAAAGAGCTGCAAGTTAGTACCATCCGTACTCATGTGAATACGGATAGAGGTAGGGCTTAACGCCTTTTGCTCCTCAATATTATTGCGTACAATTGCATCGAAGCCAGTAGAGTCCACATGAAAAACATCGAAGCTGAGTTCGCCATGATATTTTATTTCAGGGATCGTATTACTTAATCCTTGAAAGGAAATTTGCCTACTGAACTGATACACGTATTGCTCTCCAGCGCGAGGAGAAAAATGCAGCGATTCCCCAGGCAGCGTAGAATCCACAAAACTACTCGCCGGATTTCTACCTTCCAGTACTGCGCTTTGCTTCGTTACCGAATAAAAGGCAGCCATAGTGGAAACGCCCAAGCCCAGTGCTAGTAGCCCAAATTTTATTTTGCGGGACATGACAAGTTCCCAAAGGAATAACAATATCCATTCCAAAGATATAAATTATTGTCTAAGAGCCTCGTCCATCCGTTAGAAGAGAATAGGTTGAAATAGTCTAAGAAGGCATACACCCTTCCCTTAAGAAACTGCACCATGGCATTGATCATTACGAGCGGTTTATTGCCATCGAAAGTGATGCGCGCATTTAAGTTAGATTGCGCATCGATGATATCCAACTGACCACCCACCCCGCCGCGAATCACCAAAAGCTTTGCATAGCCTTCTAAAAATCCAGCGGCGCTTGCATCAGCCGACATTGTTACACCAAGCGAAGAGAGGCTTGCTGGAATTCCAATCACTGACATATTTTGTACCGATACATCCGCCATCACCCGAGCACCGCCGTCGATTTCCAACGTCACGGGGCCAACAGGATAAATAAGTAAAGGAGCGCGAATTTCGGTGGGAAGAATTCCAGCGGTGATTCCTCCGTCTATGCCAGACACATAAGAGGTGCCACTAAAGATGCGTTTTCCGAAACCGTAGACTTCCGTATAGGTTACGCCATCAATTGTGTTCGGAGGATTCGACATCGCCATCATAGCTTCGAAAACGAGGCCCAGAACCCCGAGCCCAACAATGGACTGCACTTGGTTCGTGCCACTTGCCACACCGGTAACCATCCCGGCTGAAAAGTTACTACCCAGCGCGTCAACTTTTTGCGACTGGCTATAGAAATTGGAATTGTCTGCCCCGCTCGCGAAAGGCGCGAAAAGAAGAAGCAGAACAACTAAACGCAGTACACGGAAACAGTATAAATTGACCATATATGTCAATTATATACACGGAAACTGGTTTTGTTAAGGCATATTAATAATCAAATATAGATACGTAATATCAAATAGATGGCGAGTGATAAAACATTAACGCGAGCGATCGAACGCCAAATTGTTAAGTCCGCGGGATGCGGCTTATTTATTCAGGGAGGACGTGGGCACAAAGACGCTCTGCCAGCCAGTGGTCGAGATCTGCAGCTGATTGTTCCCATCCAGCTGTAGAGCAAAATTGGCTCCGCCAGCGAGGGTGAGCCTCAAGATCAGGGGAGCTGCATCACCAAGCTGAATCTGATCTTCAGAGATAGTGGCGGTAACTTCTCCTCCGTCAGAGCAAATATCCGAGGTGCCCGAAGCCCACAGACCCTTATTCGTTTTTACGAATCGCAAAAAAAGTGATCCACCTTGCGGAGTGATAGTCATCACCAAGGGCTTGCCATCAGTTTCAGAGGTTTCAGTCCAGCTAGAAGAAAAGCTAGGCACACCAAAAAGCCCTCCGAGAGAGGCAAGATCGGTGGCGCAATTGGCATGAGCAGCAGCTCCAAGAGTAAAGTTCAGTAGGAGCACAAATGGAAACAAGAAAGCATTCTTCATGGCCACAAATTACCTTGAACAGTGTGGGAAACTCAAGCGAGAAATCTACGGCTTAAGTTGCGGCTTTGGAAACTGCATTTTTAGTGCCTTAAGTTTGTCCACTATTGTCTTCGAGAGCAGATAGTCGCGATACCATTTATTGTCTGCAGGAATCACATGCCACGGAGCTACCTTCGTGTGAGTGGCACCCAGCATCTTCTCAAAGGCACGCCTATGAGCATCCCAGTAAGCACGCTCTTTTATATCCGCCGCAGAAAACTTCCAGTTCTTACTCCTATTGGTGAGTCGCTCCTGTAGTCGACGCTTTTGCTCTTTCTTCGAAATGTGCAGGAAAAATTTCAGAACGATCGTGCCCTTCTCCGATAAAAGCAATTCAAACTCATTAATTCGCTCATAGCGTCGCTGAAAAAAATCTCGGCTCTTTATAATTGATTCAGGGAGGTGTTGTGCCTCCAGAAGCTCTGGGTGAACCATAGTGGTAGTAACTTCTTCATAGTAAGATCGATTAAAGATTGCCGTTAAGCCACTCTCGGGGGTGTGCTGATGGCAACGCCACAGAAAATCGTGGCGAGATTCTTCCGCTGTAGGCTGCTTGAAAGAAAATACCTTGATGCCCTGCGGATTCGCAGCAGAAAATAGATGCCTAACCGCACCATCCTTTCCCGAACTATCAATCCCCTGCAAAATAATCAGCAGTGAGTAACGGTTGTGCGCGAACATCAAATACAAAAGATCGTAGAGCTCACGCTGCAATTCTACTGTTTTTTGCTGAGCTTCCTCCTTATCTTTACATAAAGAATGGGCGGCAGAATCGAGCTTATTCAGTTGAAACTTTTTCATAGCTTTCAGGCTATGCACTTTTTGCGATTTTTACCACTCTGGGAAAACGAATTTCGAAACAAGTATTCGAAGATTTCTCTACAATAGAAATTGTAGCCTCGTGCTCATCTAGAATTCCCTTACTAATGGACAGCCCGAGGCCCGTGCCCTCTCCCACTCGCTTTGTGGTGAAGAATGGATCAAAAAGCTTTCTTCTAATATTTTCAGGAATGCCTGGCCCAGAATCCATCACGCGAAGAACCACCGCTTCTGGTAGCGGAAAAATGGAAATCTTAATCCATTTGGCTTCACAGTTTTTTATTGCGTCAGCGGCATTATTTACCAAATTAACGATTACCTGCTCAATTTCAATTTCATTGCAATGAACAATACAATCCTCTTCTATCTCAAAAATAATCTGACACCCTGACCGAGACAACATAGATTCCAAGAGAACCATCGCCTCTTTCACAATCGCTCCCAAGGAAAACTCACTCATCACAGAAAACTCCCCCGAACGGGAAAACTTTTTTAACCCGGAAACAATTTTTGAAATTCGCTCGCAAGATCTCTGCATCGATTCTACTTTCGCCAGAAAGCGTGCTGGATCATTTTTAAGCCGATCCAATAAACTGAGTGATCCAACAATGATAGCTAGGGGATTATTGATTTCATGGGCAATCCCTGCCGACATTTCACCCAAACTCGCCAACTTCGATGTTTGTATCATCTGCAATTCGCGGCGCCGTTTATCCGAGAGATCGTTCCAAATCACGAGCAACGCATTTTTATCACCCCAATTAACATGCGATAGGCTCACTTCAACGAGAATCTCCGTGCCATCTCGCTTTTGATGAACCCACTCAAAAACATGACTCCCTTGAACTTCAGCCAGCCGATCCATCTCTTGAGATTTTTCTTTGGAACTTCGCCCATCGGGCTGATACTCGGGAGAAAACTCAGCTGGATGATGTTGCAGTAATTCATTTTTACTATCGAAACCAAGAATTTTAATCGCCGCTTCATTGCATTCCAAAATTCCAGTGTCGCTAAACACAAGAATTGGATTCGGGGAGAAACGAAACACTTTCTCGAATCGCTCCGCATTGGTAGCTGATTTTCGACGATCTGAAATATCCTGCGCAATCACAATCACACCCACCACAGCTGCGGAGCTATTGAAATCAGGGATATAGTGAACTTCTAAGGTCTTGCTACTTCCATTTTTACAATCGATTTCGGTTTCAAACTTTTGCTCGCGCCCTTCAAGGGCTCGCGCAAAGAATTCCTTCACGCCAGCAAAGTATGTATCGCCAAGAACCTCAGCTAGACTGCGACCAATACAATCCTCCGCCTGCACACCGAACCAGGCCTCATAGGTAGTATTCATGTAGCGATATTGAATATTTGCATCAATATAGGCTGCCAACAAAGGAATTTTAGAAAGGAGAACTTTGGAAAAAATCACCTGCTCTTCTTTAGATAGAAGCTTGGCGATCTGATTCGAGATTTTTTTCGATGATGATGAGGGCACGCCTTCTTAACGACATACGCTCGTATAAGCTAAAGTAAAACTCCGCGCCAACACGGTACCGGCTCGTTAATAGAGATCTTCACTTTTTGATTGAAGAGTAAGCTGCTTCTCAATTTCCTCTGCCGACCAATGTTTCCCTTTTCCCACACCCGGACAGAAAGAAGTCACTTCCTTATTCCAAGCTTTTGCGCTCATATTCTCCGGCCAAAAGGGCCATGTTCTGCACTGCATAGGTCGAGCCTGATACACACTGCACTTATTCTCTTTCAAAAAACTGCAGGCATCGGTGAAATCTCGAATTTTCCAGATTCCCGCTTCTTGGTTGCAATACTTTTTTGTGAACTGCGTGGTAGATAGCTTGAAATGCTTGGCTAGTTTTCTACGGTCTTCAATCGTGACATATACATAGCCATATTCGCCCCGGGATACGCAGCACTTGCCCGACCCCTGACACTGAAATTGAATGCCCTCGCTCCACCATTTGTCATTTTTCATGACCAGAACTCTAACAAATTTTTTTGGGAAAGGCTCGCCGAATGAATCGTTCTGTCTAATACTAGGGGTATGATTTACGCGATTGATTTCGGCACCACGAACTCCCTGCTAGGCGCAGTAATCGACGGCAAGAGCCACCCGCCCATTCCTCTAGACCCACACGCCCGAGATTCCACGATTCTCCGCAGCGTGCTCTTTTTTGAAGATCGCACGAAATGTTTTTTCGGGGCTGAGGCCGTGAAAGAATTTGTTCGCCACGATATGGAGGGGCGCTTCATTCGCTCGATCAAAAAATTCCTACCGATGCAAAGCTTTCATGGCACACAAATCGGAAATCGCACGGTGAGCATTGAGGATATTATCGCAACTTTCTTGCGCGAAATGCGCCTGCGCGCAGATAAGCATTTTGGTAAGGAAGTAAAGCGGGTGCTATTGGGGCGGCCTGCGAAATTTTCCGCTGATCCTAAGGAGGATGCATTTGCGGAAGATCGTCTGGCGGCAGCAGCGAAAATCGCTGGCTTTGAAGAGGTGAGTTTTTGCCCAGAGCCTATCGCTGCCGCCTATGAATTTAAAACTCATTTGAAGGAAGAAAAAATTGTTCTTGTTTGTGACTTTGGCGGTGGAACTTCTGATTTCACGGTGATGAAATTGAGCCCGAGAAAATATGAAAATAAAGATGTGCTTTCTATCGGCGGGCTCTCTCTCGCAGGCGATGCCTTTGATGGCTCCCTGATGCGCAAGCGCATCGCCAAACATTTTGGATCTGAAGTGCAATATATGGCGCCCTTTGGTTCCAATATTCACACCATGCCGCAACACCTAATGGAAAAAATTTGTTCTCCCGCCGATATTTCGCTGCTTCGGGAGCGCGATACCTTAGAGTTTTTTCGAAACGTAAAAAACTGGTCGCTCGGTGGCGACGATAAAAAACACATGGATCAGCTCTTTGATCTGATTCACGAGCAAATTGGCTTTGAGCTCTTCGAGGAAATTGAGCGAACCAAGCGAGCTATTTCACAAAAAATGCAGGAAGAGTTTTCCTTTCTGCATGCGAGCGTGAAAATTAAAGAAACCATCACTCGCCAGAATTTCACCGATTACAGCGCAGAGATCGTCTCCAGAATTCTCCTAACCCTAGACCAAACTATCAAGGATGCAGGAATTCAAGAGAGCGATATCGATATTGTCTATTCCACGGGAGGCACGGCAAAGGTGCCTGCTATCCAAGAAGCGCTGCTGCATCGTTTTGGCAAAGAAAAATTGCAAGAGCAAAATCACTTTCACTCCATAGTGAGCGGCCTCATCAATATGGCCGCAGATCGAGGCGAGCCATGAACGATAATGCTAGATTAGTGTATAGTTCCGACCCCAGTAAAAACCAGAATTGTCCAAAGTGTAAAGAGATTGTGGCCGCGTGCAGCTGCGTGCCCGAAGAAGCGGTGGTGAAATCTAAGTTTGTGGCGATCATTCGCCTGGAAAAGCAGGGCCGCGGCGGGAAAACCGTAACCGTTATAGATGGACTTCCTAAACAAGAACTATTCCTGCGAGAGCTCACCACGAAGCTAAAGAAAAAATGTGGCTCGGGAGGCACCTATTCTTTAGAAGGCAAAGAAGGCCTGATCGAAATTCAAGGCGATAAACGAGAGCCGATCGTGAAGCACTTGGAAGCAGATGGTATACGCGTAAAAGGCGACTTTAAGAGATAAGAAACTATTTAATCTCAGTGTTCGCAGGCATGGTTTTTCTAACGTTCGTTGCCAAGCCCAAAAATTCAAATAGACGAATTAATTGAAAAGAGAAATCAAATTCCCACCAGCGCTGGCCGTGAGCTGCGCAATTTTGGTAGGCATGGTGATTATTATGCCAGCCTTCGCCAGCCGCCAATATTCCTACCCACCAGCAATTTTTGGTATTATCAGAAGTGGCAAAATTTCTATAGCCCCACTTGTGCGATGCGGAGTTCACCAGCCACATGATATTCCAAGTGCACACAAGGCGAACAAATCCACCCCACAACACATAGGACCAACCACCAAAATAATAAAATGGCACCAAAGTAAGCACGGCCATCCACAGCCAGTTTTTATTGAGCCAGACAAGGTAGCGATCCGTCATCAGATCGGGAACATATTTGCTCCACTGCGCTTCGTCGGTTTGAAAGGAACTATTAAAAAACAAATGAAACACATGGGAATACCAAAATCCAAGCCGAGAATTATGCGGATCCATTGGCTCATCAGAATAGCGATGATGCACGCGGTGCTCCGCTGCCCACACTAAAGGAGCACCGGCCCCAATGAGAGATCCAATCGTGACTAAAGTATCGCGAAACCAAATCGGTGAGGTGAAGGATTTATGGGTGAGCAAACGATGATAGCCCACATTTACTCCGAGCGGAGCCACGAGGAATACTCCTACAACACAGAGCAACAATCCATTCCAACTAAAAAAAGGAATCGCCACGACGGCCAGCACGTGAGCCAGAACTATCCAGAAGATATTCGTATAATTTAAGGAACGTGGTGCCATTGAGTTGTTAATAATTCCCGCCTATCGCGTCAGTACATCCAGACTTTAAGCTATTACAATATTTAGCGTGAAGCGAAGACTTTTTCCTGAATTATTTTCTCACTGGCGCATTTTTTCGTGAATGTTAGGATTTTGGGATGAGAAAAACTCTTCCCGCAGACTTTTTGTCTCTTATTGAGAAAAATTTTCCAAAAGATTTTTTGCAGCGCTCAGAAGCAACTTGTGCCCAGTATGGTGACGATTGGAGTAAAACACTCACCATTGACGCTGCAGCGATAGCCTTCCCACGCAGCACACAAGAAGTATCTAAGCTCCTAGCCCTCACCTACGAATTTAACCTCGCGGTGGTACCCTCTGGTGGCCGAACAGGCCTCGCTGGGGGCGCGAGTGCAACGAATGGCGAAATCGTTCTAAGCCTTGAACGCATGAATAAAATGGGCGAAGTGGATGTATTAGGGCAATCGCTCCATGTGGAAGCGGGAGCCATCACAGAGCTCGTGCACCAACACTGTGAAGCCGCAGGTCTGCTCTGGCCAATCGACTTTGCTGCCAAAGGCTCTAGCCATATTGGAGGCAATCTCTCCACCAACGCAGGCGGCGTAAAAGTAATTCACTATGGAATGTCGCGAAATTGGGTTTTAGGCCTAGAGGTGGTGCTGCCGAATGGGGAAATACTATCCTTAGATAGCGCATTGGAAAAAAACAATACCGGTCTCGATCTACGTCAACTTTTCGTGGGTACTGAGGGAACACTCGGCATCATTACCGCGGCCATTTTAAAACTCACTCGTCCACCCGAATCGCTGCAAAGTTTCTTCTTTGCCGTAAAAGATACGGCCTCCGTTTTTCAACTTTTTCTAGAAGCTAGAAAAGGCCCCTTCAAACTAATGGCCTTTGAATGCCTCAGTGAAGCCTGCCTGAAATTAGTGGAAACGAAGATGTCGCTCCTATCTCCTCTACAAACACGAGGTGGAGCTTATGTTTTATTGGAAGCGGAAGTAGCCCCATCGGATGCCGTGCGAGAAGCTCAAGAGAAGTGGCTTGAACAACTTTTTACCAAAGAAATCGTTCTCGACGGCACGATGTCGCAATCTCCCCGTGAGGCCCGCAACTACTGGGCGATTCGCGAAGGTGTTCCAGAGGCCTTATTCATGGCGGGATATGTGCACAAGAACGATATTTCCGTTTCCGTTTCAAAATTGGAAGGATTCATCACCGAACTAGATACACTTTTTGCTGCGGAATATAAGGGCATCGAAACCTACACCTTCGGACATATCGGAGACGGAAACCTACACTTGAACGCTCTTAGGCCAGATCACGCAAATTTGGAATCGTTTCAAAAACATTGCCATACCGTAGATGAAAAGCTCTTCCAGTTAGTTAAAAAATACTCTGGAAGCATTTCTGCGGAACACGGCATTGGCTTACTTAAAAAAGATTTTCTGCATTTTTCTAGAAGCGAAAGAGAAATTGAAATTTTTCGCGGCATTAAAAAATTATTAGACCCTAAAAACCTTCTCAATCCAGGGAAAATTATCGATCCTCTATGAGCCAAGAATCTATACAGAAGACAAATGAATTTCTCGCTATTGCAAATCAATTTAAGTTGGGCGCCCTGCCCACAGAAACTCGTCATCCCCTAACGAAAAATCTCTCCACCCTAACCAAGACAAATATTCCCGAAGCCTTAGGGATTTTGAAATCTATCGAACTAGGTGTGCTCGACCAGGTGTCAAAAAAGATGCCCGAAATTGAGAAACTCCGCACGGCGATTGACGAGACAATTCAAAAAGGAAATAAAGTATATATCTATGGCTGCGGCGCCACGGGAAGATTGGCTCTATCCCTAGAGTACCTCTGGCGTTTTACCAAAACAGGAGCAAGCCGAGATGCTGTGGTCGGATTTATGTCTGGCGGCGACCTTGCCCTTATTCACTCGATTGAATCCTTTGAGGATCATCCGGAATGGGGCGCTCGCCAAGTGCGAGAGATTGGATTTACAGCAGGAGATTTATTAATTGCCTGCACGGAGGGCGGAGAAACCCCATCCGTGATTGGCGCAGCGGAAGAAGCCACGAAAATCTCTCGAAATCCCACTTGGTTTCTATACTGCAATCCCGATGAAAGTTTACAAACAGTGGAAAGATCTGCTCGTATACTCTCCAACAGCGAAATTAAAAAAGTTAATCTATTTGTTGGTCCTATGAGTTTATCTGGAAGCACCCGGCTCCAAGCCACCACTGCACTGATGCTCGCGGCTGGCATGGCCCTATTTCCGGAAGCATCGATTCAAGCACATAAAAACTGGATAAGCTCGAATGAGCTAAATTTTCTTGAGCCTTTTGCGATCACGGAGTCTGATGCCTACGCTAGCGATGAGCTATTGCTCTACGTGACCAACCATTACGGCATTACCATCATGACAGATACCACGGAGCGCTCGCCTACTTTTAGCCTCGCTGGATTTGAAAACACAAAATCAGAACACCAAACACCAGCTCTTTGCTATGTGATGTTGCCGGAAACAAAATCGGTGATGGAAGCGTGGGAACGACTCTTACTCCGAAAGCCGCGAACGCTAGAATGGTCGGAACTAGGTGCCGTGGCGGGCATGGATCGCCTGCAAGGATTTGATTTTAGCGCTCCAACTGAATCCAGAAGGCTAGGCTTCAAGAAAAAGCAGATCAGATTTGCCATTCAACGAATTGGGAATGAAATGCACTGGGAGCTTGAAAAGCATAAAGTCAAACTACCCCTCGGCGATCTTCACCCGCTCACCGAACATCTTATCTTAAAATTTCTACTCAATGCCCACTCTACTATAGTGATGGGACGGCTTAACCGCTTCGAAAGTAATGTGATGACTTGGGTTAAGCCTAGCAATAATAAACTAATAGATAGAGCAATCCGCTATGTAGATTATCTATTATCGCAAAGAACAAACACTAGCCTGCCCTATGAAACGATAGCTACGGCCCTCTTTGCGGAAATAGAAGAGCTGAAAAATGGCGAGGCGATTGTGCTCAAAACACTAGATCGCCTCCTACAGCAAAAACACTAAAATTCTAAACTCTGGCCGAAGAGTATTTCGCCCGCTTTGCTTGCTGGATCATCATTTACAGGCATTGCAGAATATCTGAACGCGGCCAAATTCGATTCGTCCAAGAAGTGTAAGATTGGTGCATTTTTCCAAAGTCCCAATCGTAAATCGGATTGACTATAGGTGCATGGACCACCACTCACTAGATCACCGGAATGAGTCATCCGCATGCCGGGATTTGCACCCGTATTTTCGTGAGTCAATGCTCCGCCTAGGCTACTTTCCTTCATTTGTTTGGCTATAGTAGAATTCGAGATAAGATAAAACTGTTTAGTCTCGCCAGGAGAAAATCCGTAACTCTTGGCTCCAGGAAAAATGGAGGCGGCCTCAATATCAGAGCTCGCATCCACCAAGTAATATTGGGCTTCTTCACGAATACTCGCATCCGTTGTATTCGTTGTTTTATAGACACAATAATCATTTTTCTCTTCGCTTACAGTATATTGAGTTATCTGTTGAGAAACGAATCCAAATAAATTTGGCAAATTCATTTCTACTTCCTCTAGATTTGGGTTTTTTATGTCTACCGCTGCGAGCACGGTGAAGTTTGAGCTAACTTTCGGTAAATTATTTAATTTCCAATGGAATTCAAAGCTTTTTGGAGTGTGACGAAGCTCAATCAGTAGTCGCACCCCCTCCTTAGACTTTAGATATAGCGTTGCTTTCGCGTTCGGATCTTTTGGAAAAAGTTGATCCAGGTTTGCAAACTCGATCACCCCATTCGAATCCGTTTTCGCTAATAGATCTTTCTCGTCCATGGCCGCGGATTGAAATAGAGCATATTCCTGTGGCAGGGAAAGCGAAATCGAGGTGGGAGTACTGTCAGGTAAAGTGATAGGAGCATCGAGACTCAAACCATCTTTTGTATAACGAATATTTCGAGTTAGCTGAGTTTGGCCATTCCAAGAAACTTTCGCTAGGCCTACACTTTTTTGAGCGCCACTCGCCAAAACGGCGTTCGAGCTAGTCGATGGGGATGCGCCAGAACAGGAAACAAATACAAATGAAAAAAGGAATAGAAATTTTACCATGAAACCTCCAGATTGAATCTGGGGCCTTGCAGTTTAGATGCCAGCCGGGAACCCTCAACAAGAGCAGCGCTGCATTGAAACAGTATAATTTCTAAACCAGCAGGCTAATACTCTTCCTCAGGCTCGAAATACGCAATGGGCAGTAGCCACTCGTGCGTAGCCATATGCTCCACAAAATCGATTCGGGTTTTATCATGCAGAATTGCTCTCAATTCATCACATTGGTAGTGCTGGGCCTTACTGAACTGATCTAAGAGCGTGCTCGCGGCGATAGAATAGAAACCACAATAAGCCTCTTTTTTAAGGCGCGTACGATCAGCCACCCACAATGTGGAGGCCCATTCCCTGATAAAGTTTTTTTCATAGAACTGAGGGTCTAAATGGTGAGAATTAATCAATACAGTGAGAAGGTATCGGCGCTGCCTTTGTTCGCCACTGCCAGGAAAAAAAGGAATCAGATCTAAAGTGAGAAAAACTGCAGCATCGTCGATTTCCTGCCCCAGCATAGTGAATACTAAATCACCTCTAATTTTTGGTTTCACATCGCCAGAAAACTGGAGCATTCGATTCACGAATCCTTGGTGATTCGAAAATACCTCTAAACTATGCACCATGAATCGATTAAAAAATGGATAGCTTTGCGGAACATCGAGAATTTCATGGGCTAGAAATCGATTGTAGATATTGCGATCCACGAGATCATGGCGTGCATTCTCTTTCTTAATCTGACGCATCACCTCGAAGAGCTCGAAATCACCCTGCCGTAAAATGGAAATCAGCTGATTATACTTCGTAACTCGTTCGATCGTTCCCCGAAATAGATCAGAATTACAGTGCAGCTGATGATTGCATTCAGGAAATTCTTTTTCGATCACAGCAAACTGGCGATCATGCTCCGCTTGCAGCAGCACACGTTTTTTTTCTAAGGCATCGAAACTAGTGCGATGTCGATAGGCTTCCAAATCCAGCAGGCGGATTCGCTCCGCACGACTAAGTGGCTCCGCATTCACCGTGGTATCGTAAGAAATGGCGAGCTCATTCGTGGCGTGATTTACATCGACCACCCGAGAGCAAGCCACCAAACTCAACAAACAGAGCCAAACTAGTTTCACTCAAGCGCCTTCGTTACGATTTCAAATACGCCCGGAGAAAGACCACTCTTCGCTTTAATTCTCTCCAATTGCGCTTTTGCTAGATTTCTGCGGTTCACATCATAGCGCTTCCATTGGTTGAAAAGGGAAACGAGACGAGAGGAAACGCTTGGATTACGGCTATCGATATCCACCACCAAATCAGCGAAAAACGCATAGGCGCTGCCATCTTTTGCATGGAATTGCACTTGGTTCAGGCGACCAAAGCTACCGAGCAAGGCAGAAACCTTATTAGGGTTATTGATCGTAAATACCGGATCGTTCATCAATTGCTTCACGCGCTCAAGGCAATTTGGCAATTTCGAAACGGCCTGGAGACCCAGCCATTTATTCATCACCAGGGTTTCACCACTCCACTTTTTGTAGAACTCTGCCAAGGCTTGCTTGCGCTCGGCAGAATCTGAGTGCACTAGAGCACCCAGGGCTGCAATCTCATCCGTCATGTTGCGGGCAGAACGCATCTGATCATACGCGAGCTTTGAATAAGCTGGATTATCGAGCGACGCGAGCGCCTGCAAGCAGTAGTTTTTTAGCCCACGACGCCCAACAGCTTCCGCATTGTACTTATATTCTTCTTTTACATTGAGGCTATTATAGACATTAATAAAATCTTTTTCATTTACTTCCGCGATGCGCTTATTCAAAAATTCTCGTGCTTGGAAAATAGCATCAGGATCAATCTCTGCTTGCGACTGAGACAAATAACTCTCTTCGGGAAGCTCAAGGAGTTGAGCACGGAATGCGGGATCAAGCTTATTGTCTCTCGCAATTTCTCCATACACTGCCACGAAGGAATCCGGCACCTCCAATTTTGCGCCCGATTTTACCGATGCCATCAGTGCTTCCAATGTGCGGGTGGCCAGTTTTTGCCCGGCCTCCCAGCGCGCAAAGGAATTTTGATCATGGCGAAGCAAAAATAGAAGCTCCTCATTGGTATAAGGATAATGCACATTCACGGGCGCTGAAAAATCCCGAAGCAGAGAAGGCACTGGCTTCTCCGCGATATTCTCAAAAGTGAAGCTTTCTTTCGCCTTTTTTAGATGCAAGAGCTTGGCGCTTAGTTCTTTCCCCTTCCCATCCAGCAAGGCCATCGCGAATGGAATATGATAAGGCTGTTTGTGCTCTTGCTTTGGAGTGGGCGCGCAAGATTGCTCCAAATGAAAATGATATATCTTAGAGCTCGAATCATACTCCGAACGAATCTGGAGCGATGGTGTGCCCGCCTGGCTATACCAAGTATTTCTAAATTGAGTTAAATCCGCGCCGCTTGCGAGCTCCATTGCGTGCACAAAATCCTCGGTGGTAACTGCTTGGCCATCGTAGAGCTTAAAGTAGGTATCAATCCCTTTACGGAAAGCATCGCGACCAATCATGGTGGCGATCATGCGAATCACTTCGGCGCCTTTTTCATACACTGTCATGGTATAAAAATTATTGATCTCGATATAACTCTCCGGACGAATCGGATGCGCCATCGGACCCGCATCTTCAGCAAACTGAAAATTACGTAGGTGATTTACATCATCCACCCTTTTCACTGAGCGGCTCATGAGATCGCTCGTGAACTCTTGATCGCGATACACAGTAAGACCCTCTTTAAGAGAAAGCTGGAACCAATCACGGCAAGTAACGCGATTTCCTGTCCAATTGTGAAAATACTCATGGCCGACCACGGCTTCGATACCTTCGTAATCACCATCAGTAGCGGTGGTTGGTTTAGCGAGCACATAGTTCGAATTAAAAATATTCAGACCCTTATTTTCCATTGCGCCGAAATTGAAGTCATTCACAGCAACGATCATAAAAATATCGAGATCATATTCGAGACCGAATCGCTCTTCATCCCATTTCATCGATCGTTTCAGGGATTCCATCGCATGCGGACAACGATCTTCATTTCCTTTGTCGACATAGATTTCTAGAGCCACTTTGCGGCCGGAACGAGTAATAAAGTGATCGGAGATCATACCAAGATCGCCTGCTACAAGCGCAAACAGATAGGCAGGTTTCTTGAACGGATCATTCCAAGTGGCCTGATGCCGACCGTTTCCTAAATCCTTTTTCGAGAGACAATTTCCATTCGAAAGTAGAATTGGATATTTCTTTTTATCGGCCTCGATGGTGGTGGTAAAAACTGTCATCACATCCGGACGATCCGAATAATAGGTGATCTTGCGAAAGCCCTGGGCCTCGCACTGTGTGCAAAACATGCCGGTGGATTTGTATAATCCCTCTAAAGTAAGATTTTCCTGCGGCTTAATTTTGGTAATGCACTCCAGCGTAAAGGCATCTGGCACATTTCCGATTTTGAGCCACTCGTCCGTGACCACAAACTCATTCGCACCAAGCTTTTTCCCGTTCAAGGAAAGCGATTGGAGCTCCAACTTTTCGCCATTCAATTCCAAAGGAGCCTTCAAATTTTTACTCGCGGCATTTCGGCTAAATTTTAGCTTCGAATGCACTAGGGCATGATCCTCAAATAGCTCGAAGCGAAGTTCAGTAGAATCGATCATAAACTCAGGAACGGTATATTCTTTGAGCAAAATAGTTTGAGGTGCTGCGTTTTTCATAGGTACTCCTGACAAACAACTTACGCCAAAACTTGCCTTGGCTCAGAGCGCAAATGCTATGATTTTCTTATGCAGAAGCCAATTCGAGTTTTATTTGTTTGTCTTGGGAATATCTGTCGCTCACCGATGGCAGAGGCGATCTTTGATGCGCTTGTGGCCCGGGAAGGCTTTAGCAATCTCTTTCAAACGGAATCTGCAGGTACTAGCGATAGCCATGAAGGGGAAAACTATCACCCTCAAACCCGACGCGTTTGCGCCGATCACCAGTTTCCCATGAAGGGAACAAGCCGCCCCGTGCGGCAGGAAGATTTTCAAAATTTTGATTATATCTTGGCGATGGACGAAAGCAATTATAGAAACCTGAAGTCGATGGATTCTCAAGGATATGCGAAGTTAAAGATCTTTTATTTTCGGTCTTTTTCTAGCGATGAAAATCGAACGAATATGAATGTGCCCGATCCCTACTATGGTGATGCGGAAGATTTTGATATTTTATTCGATTTGCTGAGTGATTGCGCCGAGGGCCTTTTGAAAAGAATTAGGGCCGATCGCGGAATCTAATGGAGAGAATACTTCTCGCCTTGGTAGAAAACTTCGACGGGTCCAACGAAGGAAATTTTCTCGCCTTCCACCACAATTCCCGCCCCATTTTTACAAGCATACACAGGATGGTTTACTTTTCTAGAATGCTCTTTTAGTTCCGCATCACTTTTTCGTTTTGCTTCATAGTGAGGAGAAAACTCGAAAGGCACTAGGGAAAGCGCCCGCAGATCCTTGATGCCAATGGCATTCACGTCACAATCTAAACTGGGCACGGAAGCAGTAGTGATGCTTGGGGTGAGTAGAATTGCTCCAGCACTGAGCCCCATCAATATACCGCCAGACTTTGCATAACGCCGAAGCTTCGTGAGTAATCCGCTTTCGCGAACTTGATGCAAAAATTGAAAGGTATTGCCGCCACCGAGGTAGATCGCATCACTCGCGAACACTCGATCGAGATCTTTTTTGGTATAAGAATGGTCTAAAAGAAAATATTCCACGTGCTCGATACCAAACTGCTGAAAGCTCTTTTTAAGTTCAGCATATTCCGCTTCGGCATCTTCGGGATCAACGGGAATGAAGGTAACTCGGGGGTTTTCCTTCGCTCCGAGGAGTCGCAAAAATTCCCCATGAAGCGCGCGATTCGCAGCTAGGCTTCCACCACTATAAAGCACCAATTTCATATCTTATAGTTTTCGCATTCCTTATAACGCAAAGCAATATCTTATCGATGGGCGGCCCACAATTTTATAAATAGCGATTTTTCTTATGCATTAATTTGGCGGCAAGTTTCAATTCTGACAAAAGTTTTGTCGGAATGCGGTAAGTCTAAGCACTTCTGATTCCAGTCGCAAGGAGCTCGGGGCGCGACCCTTGGTGCTTTGGCTGGCGATTAGTTTATATTTTTTAGCATTATTTTCGCAAGCCGAGCGGCGGGTATCCTCATACTCTTTAGCGAGCGCCAATGGATAAGGAAGATGGGCATACGACGAAGTAAACACAGGCAGCTTCTGGCTATAGGCGGGAAAGCTTTGCAGTAAGCTAGCGTCGGATTTGGAGACTATCTTCCCAACCGCGTAATAGTCTTGCTTGGCCAGGGCTCTCGAAAAGCCGAGTTCGCCCACGCGATAGTGCTTACATAAAGAATGATCGGGAAAATTGAGGTATTTTTTCTGCAGCTCCCAAGCCACTCGGCACTCCACCGCAAAGGCATCTAGCTCGCCGCCGCGACCCTCAATCCCATTGTGAATGAACTCCGTCTTTGTGAGCTCCAAATGGTAGGGGCTCATAAACTGTTTATAGGCAAAGTGTGTGAGCTCATGGGCGAGGTCTACCACCGCATCCGATTTCGCGAGGGAATCCCCTATCGTGATCGTTTCTGAAACGTGAATTTCCTCTTGGCCATCGAGCAAAGAGTAGCTGCGAGAATAGGTATTTTCTGTGAAGGAAACTCTTCCTTTATAGATCTGAGTTAGGAACTTTTGATCTTTCGCTTGCGCCTTCGCGAGTAAGGCTTTTCCCGTAGGCGTAGTGCGCAGCAGTTCAAGCAATTCCGGAAGACTCCATTCTCGGGAGCCCCACTCCGCCGCGAAGCTTGCGTTTTCCATGGCAAATAAAAGGATGAAAAATAGACCGATCAGGCGCATAAGGAACCTATCGGCAGGCCTTGAGCGCTTGTTTAAAAGATCGTCACTTTTGTAGTGCCTACTTTTACAAGAAAGCCTATAGATCCATTAAAATACTCAATATATTCAATTACTTACAATAAATCCCCGCTTTTTCCTCGCCACCATTTCGACTGGCATGCTGCATGCAGTTACTAGGCAACGCTACCTTAGTCGTTGAAGTTGAAATTGGAGTCGTTGATGAAGCTCAAAGCGTTTTCGAAAATTAGCCAGATAAGCCTAGCGATAAGCACCAGCCTTATCGTGGCTTTCACCGCCAGCCAAGCCTTTGGCCTCGTTCACAATCTCAAGAGTGTGCTTGAACAAGATGGCAGCCCTGGAATCGTGCTCCGCAATTGGGGCCTCGACAACGATGAAGATAATTCTCATATTAACGCCCGCAAAGCCTGGAGCCTAACCAAGGGCAAGAAGTCTATTGTGGTAGCCGTAATCGATACTGGAATCGACGCCACTCATCCTGATTTGAAAGACAATCTCTGGCACAAGCCCGGCAGCAATGAATACGGATTTGATTTTGTAACCAATAAAGCAAACCCTGAAGATCACCATGGTCACGGCACCCACGTGGCAGGAATCATCGGCGCCACGGCAAAAGCGAACGCTGGTGCCTCCGGCGTAGCTCCCAATATTAGCATCATGGCTGTGCGTTACTATTCTGATAGCGCGAGCGGAGCAGAAAACCTTTCGAATACCATCAAAGCCTTGAACTACGCCGTAGACAATGGCGCGAACATCATCAACTACTCAGGTGGTGGTGCGGAATTCAGTGCAGCCGAGAAGAAAGCTATCGAACGCGCAGAAGCCAAGGGCATTCTCGTGGTGGCCGCCGCTGGTAACGAATACGAAAACACCGATGAGAACGGCAATACCTACTATCCCGCTGGCTATGGTCTCACGAATATTATCTCTGTGGCTGCGACCAATATTCACAATAAGCTATTGCCTAGCTCAAACTGGGGAATGAAGCACGTGCATGTGGCAGCGCCTGGCGAGAATATTTACTCCACTTTGCCTAAAGGTCACTATGGTTATTTAACTGGTACGAGCCAAGCTACAGCCTTCGTATCCGGGCTCGCCGCCCTGATCCTTTCTGAGAATCCTAAGCTCAAGCCCACTCAGGTGCGTGAGATCGTGATGCAGTCGGTAGACAAACTCACGACCCTAGAGAGCAAGATTGCGTCCGGCGGAAGAATCAATGCCTACAAGGCAGTGCGTCTCGCACTCGCTTCAAAGGATGGCTTGAAATCCAGCAAGGTACTCGCAGCGAAAGAAGCAAATCTCGAGCTTAGCGATGAAGAGAAAACCACAGAACGCTTAAGCAAGCTTAGCCGCGACGTTGCTTTTCACTAAGTGTTAACGAGCGAAGAAGTGCGCCACAAGAATCAATCCCGCAGTGAAGGAAAGCAATAGCCCCCAGCTGCGCGGAAGAGAAAACCCTCTATCAGGATGCTGTAATTCTCGCTCAAACTGCATTGAGGCGAGCTTTCGTAATAATTCCATCTGACGATCGCAAATCTCCGATTGCCAGCGCGAGTCGGAAAGCGTTGCCATCACCCGAGAATGCTTCTGGTAGCGCTTCATCGCCTCTGAGAACTGCAAGCTCTGACCAATTAAACTAATATAGGCCATGTGATAATTAGGATCTTGAAAGTGCTCCACCACGGCAGACCATAATTGCCATTCCACTTGGTATTGGAAAATCAGTTCCTCCACCCTTGCGCCACTTAGCTCAATCTCGATTTGCTCAGGTTCTTTTACGGGTAGTGCATTTGCGAGCTGAGCCAATAAGCGGCGAGAAAGAATCGTCTCCGCGCGTACGCGATTATTTTTCGACTCAGGGAGTTGCGGTTGCTTACCAACAAATTCGATATTTCCGCAGGCCGCGCAAGTAGCGCTCAGGCTATTTTTCGTTAAAAATAGCACAGCACCACAATCCTTGCAGTGAAGCACTTTGCCTATGCCTAATTCCCGGGTAGGATGGAGTTCCATGAGAATTCTTATACCATATACCGCATGGCTTTGGGCAGCTCTAGGCGGACTAATTTACTGCCTCTGCTTTCCGCGCTGGGATATATTCGTGTTAGCCCCACTAGTAATGCCCTGCTACTTAGCGTCGATTCATCGGCTCGGGTCTGGGAAACAAGCTCTCTGGATTGGCTTTCTAATTAGTTCCATTATTGCCATTGGCGGATTTCACTGGATCGTATTTGTTTCGGAAAACTTTGGTGGACTCCCCCTCCCCGGCGCCCTCGCCATGCTCTTCGCGTATTGCATCGTGGCGGCTCCGCAAGTTTATGCATTTTTTTGGCTAGGATTTCACTTCCGATTTGAAGTGGAGCGTCTTCCGCTTTGGCTGCGTCCGCTTTTTTGGGCTTTTCTTTACGTGGCACTCGAATTTATCGCGCGGCAAATTAAGATTTTTCCAGAGCACCTTGGCAATACGATGATCGGATTTCTCCCACTAGCGCAGGCGGCAAGCTTAGGCGGAGTGAGTCTGCTTAGTTTTGTGCCTCTATTTTTGGGCGCCACCTTTTTCTACCTCGGAAAAGAAAAAATGCGTGCCCTGCCCATTTTTGCAGCGAGCGTATTTCTCCTATTGATCCTTTGCATATGGGGCAAATCAGAAATGGCGCGAGTGAAAAAACTCCCAACCCACCCACTCAAAATTTCCATGCTCCAGGCTAATATCGGCGACATGGATAAGGTGGTTTCCGAAAGCGGCAATCGCCAAGCGATCGATACCGTAATCAATCGCTACTTGAATTTGGCTACGGCGCATCCTGAGGCGGATCTCATCATATGGCCGGAAACGGCCTACCCGCTTGCCTTTCCAGCCAGAGCAAGTTTAGGCTATTCCCCCTACGCTCAAGGATATGCGAACCTAGTAATGGATCGCGCGAAGTTACTCAAAAAGAGCATGCTCCTTGGGGGCTATGAGCAAGAAAAGGGGCGCGATTATAACTCCGCGCTCCTCGTGGGCGCAGATGGTAAGGCGCAAGGCTCCTACCGAAAAGTGCATCTACTTATTTTTGGGGAATGGATGCCTCTCGCCAATATTTTTCCAAAGCTGAAGGAGTTAAATCCCCAGATGGGTGATTTTGGTGAGGGGGAAGGCGCAGTGCCCCTACAGTGGACGCATGATGGAACAAGCACTCTCTTAGGTATTACCATTTGCTATGAATCCTTGATCCCAGAATACATGAGAGCGCTTGCGGTGCGCGGCGCCGATTTTTTTCTCAATATCACCAACGATTCCTGGTTCGGCCCCACCTTCGAGCCTTGGCAGCACCTCCAGCTAGCGAGTCTCCGCACGATTGAAAATCGCAAACCCATGGTACGCGCCACCAATACCGGGCTTAGCGTAGTGATCGATAGTACCGGTAAAACCATCACCATGGGCCCCCTTTTCGAGGCCTCCGCAATCCAAGCTGAAGTAGCCATACCCGATAAATCCAATTCTCCGAGCGTTTATCTGGTGGTAGGAGAGCTATTTGCTTGGATGAGCATCGCAATTTCCACTCTGCTCCTCTTCACTCTTTGGCGCCGTAAAACTTAAGCAAAAATAGGTGCCTCCCGATAGGTTTCCTATGGAAGCCATTTCCCTAAGCACCCCATCCGAAACCAATTCCTTACAGCTCGTGCAAAGCCCTGCCACACCGGCAAGCTATATGCGACGAATTGGAGCCTATTTAGTGGATCTATTCGTAATTGCACTCCTGCACTTTTCTACTAATTTAATTTTTGTTTTAGTTTTAGATCGGATCTTTCCGCACTCGGCAAAGAATTTTGTGCTTAGTGAAAATTTCAGCACCTACTCACAGGCAAGCGATCTCTTCTGTTACTTAGGCTATTTCACTTTAACGGTTTGGTATTTCAACGGCTTTACCGCAGGGAAACGTCTCTTTCAAATCCGTATTTCTACGCATGAAAGCGAGATTAGCTTAAAACAAGCTTTATTTAGAACTGTGTCCTATGGATTAAGCTATCTCACGCTATCTTTCGGGTTTCTGCTGCCGCTCTTTCGCAAAGATCAGCGTGCACTGCACGATCTGCTAGCCCAAACAACGGTAAGCGAATACCGCTAGTGTAAAAAACTAGAGGTGCTTCCGTCGCTACCCTCTCGTAGCACGCCTCGGCGATAGCGCTGCACCATAGCGAGATCCTTCGTAGGAAAGCTATAGATCACGCGCCAAGATTCTCTACCCTCGGCTTGCTCATCATAGGTACAAATCACGATATAGTGTAGATTTTCATCCTCTTGGGAAATTAAAGTGAGCAGCGTATTTTCGCCCTCATCCTGCAGCTCCCAAACCTCATTTGGATTCTCAATCGTTTGCTCTAGGAGATGGGCATACTCTTCAAATTCCTGCTTTGGAATATCCGTAGCACTTCGATGGCGCAGCATATCCTCTTCGATCGCTTGGCCCTGGCGAGAGAGAAAATCATCTTTCAAACCTGCAGTCACTTCCGCTGTGCTAGGAGGATTCACTTCAGAGTCTACATTGGAAATTTCAAGCTGTTCGCCGCGACGGAACTCTTCCACCATCTTTTTATCGCGCGTGGGAAACGAGAGCAGCAAGTAAGTGGGCTCTAGTTCTAAACAAAAACACATCACGATATAGGTGAACTTTCCGCCTTCATTCATGAAATTTGCCATGAAGAAGTGGATAGACTCTCCGTTTTCATTTTCCTCTAGCCAAACTTCATCTGGATTGCTCAAGCAGAGAGGAGCGTAGCTCTCAAAGGCGGCAAAATCACTCTCGGGAATATCGTGAGCATCCCGAATGCCGAGCATTGTAGTCTTATAAAATTCCGACATGGGATCATAGAAGGCGCGGATACACTTTTCATTACAAAAGAAGCGATTCGAGGATTCCTCGACATAAACAATTTTGTCGTCATTGGCCAAAACCTTGCGACAACTCTGGCAGAAATCTGCGTACTTAAAGCGCTTTTTACTCATCTGCCCCTCCGGCCCCCTGCACCTGTTTAAAGTGTAGCATGATCTCTTGCAGAATCGTCTATTTCTTCTATACACTGAGAGTGAGGGAAGAATCTTCAGGATGAAGATTCTAGAAAACTGCAATGGAGGCAGTGGTCTCATGATCTACGTAAACCAGGAACAACTGGACCAGGTGAAGTATCTTTTAGAGCGCTCTGCGCAAGGCGTGCACATATTGTTCGACGCCAATACCATTCGCAGAATTGCCTCGAAAAAAGAAGCTAAAGAGCGCGTGGAAAAAGCAGAAAAACTGCTAGAGCAAATGATTCTCTGCCCGAGCATTAGCGGCAAAAAAGCCTTCCTAGAAACTCTCGATGCCGAAACTCATGATGATGTGGCCCGCGTTTACTTTAATATCGTGCAGAACTCCGCCCAAGAAAGCCAAGGATTCACCCAATGAGTGTTGATCGAGTTAGCGATAATAACGCTAGTTTCGAACAAGCCCAGCGCTTCGCGGATCGCAATCGTGCCATCGAAGACCAAATGAAGGCATTGGAAACAGAGCGCGCTCGGCTCGAAGTGGAGCGACATAAATTAACCGTCGACGAAGAAAATAAAACAGACGGAATTCTTGTAGATATATCGAAGCAAGGCGAGCAACAAGCCAGCACTCTTCAGAAAGCGAACTCCGCTCGCATCCAGGGCATTAAGCAGCTCGGGCAGGAAAATTTTGATAAGCTCGCCAACGATACAGCCAAGCGGATTGGCGAACTCAACACGGAAGCCGCTAACCAAATTCAGAACATCAGGTTGTCTCAGGCAGATAAATTGGCCTTCGTTTCGAAACAATCGGAAGATCCTTTTTACCATCTCGCCACTTTCAATCCAGCGATGAGCGAAACTCCTGAGAACTATGAAATTAAAGTGGCACTGCCACCGCATGAAGCGAAAAATCTTTTTGTGGCTGCTGAACCAAGACAGGTGAGACTCTCGCTCGCGCGCACCTTTCAAGATTCCGAGAAAACCGCTGCCAATATGCAGACAAAATCGAGCAGCTACCAGACCATCACAGAAAGCATTCAAATACCTGGTAGCTTTGACCCCAAACGAATAAGCCGTGAATACGCCGATGGCATACTCACGGTTAAATTACCAAAAGTGTAATTGAAAACTATTTCTTGGTGAGAGATTCAAGCTCAGACAAAAGAAAGCGAAGCTTTTCATGCGCATCAGTCATTTCGCTTAAGCTCTTCTTTAAATCGTTCATAGGCTTGGCGCGATCACGCATGGCGCGCTCTTCCGCTTCACGCACTCCCATGGGAACGGTAAAGTTACGCTCACCACCGCTCAATTCTTTGGGAGTAAATTTTTCAATCTTCGCTTGGTCTTGATCTGTTTCTTTAAGTACGCGGGAATTTAGGGCGCCAGCTTTGCGTTCGGCCACAAAGGGAGCATCAGGTTCAGCATCTTTTGCTTTCTTATAAAGCTCATAGATATTGGAATAAACAAAAGTGATACCTTGGGATTTATCTAAATATGCCGACATCGTATCCTCCGCATTAACTTCTACTACTGAGCCAAGTCTCGTAATTTCGAGATCAGCCGCTTACCGCAATTACTCAACGTAGACTACTAGAGCAAGCACGATGCCAGTTGAGTAAAGTCTTAGATAAGAAGTTTAATGCCCTGTTTTTAAAAGTGTTTTTCCAAGGCCCGGCCCGACTGTATCCAAAACGACAGCCTCTAAAATGTATATTATTTAGGCAGGTGCCTGGGCACTTAGCAAAGCGTCTACTTTTATGTCATACTTTATCTATGGGTGCTGCAGAAGCATACAATCCAAATCCTATTGAGGGCTCAGACCCCGTTAGTCGCTCGCTCAATGAGTTCTATCAAGAGCTGAGCCCTAGCAATCAAGAGCCCTATATCTCACTGCGGATTCATTTAATTCGCCCCGATGTCGTTCCATCAGTTTCTTTTTTCGTAAAGCGCGGCAAACGATTTCGCATTTTTCGTGATGCCAAGGAAACCTTTGCTGCGTCTGAAATTCAAAGTCTGCTTGATGCGGGTATTGAAAAAATTTATTTGAACCGCTCTGATGCTGGCGCTATCAGACAATACCTCGAAGTATTCTTACAGAACTCCGAGAACAATGAGATTGTACCCATGGAGGCGCAGGTGGGCCTCATGCGTTCGGCCGCTGTGCGGATGACGGAAGAGCTCTTCGACAATCCAAGCCCAGAGAATATTCGCAAAGGAATGAAGGTTGTTTCTGGATTTGTGAACCTCCTCGTGCGAGATCCAAAAGCCTTTTATTACCTTATTCGTCTCTCTTCTCACGATCATTATACCTTCCAGCACTCTGTGGGTGTAGGGCTCAACTCTATCGCGCTCGGCAAGAAGTTAAAGTTCTTCACCAATGAAGATCTAGCTGAACTTGGAATCGCTGGGCTTTTACATGATATTGGCAAAACAAAAGTTAACCCAGGCATCATCAATAAGGCGGGTCCGCTCGATAAGAATGAGTGGGAAGAAATGCGCCAGCACTCCACTTGGGGCTGGGAACTCGTAAAAGATAATAAGGATGTTGGCCAACGCGCAAAGCTCGCCATACTCCATCACCACGAGGAAAATGCAGGCGGTGGCTACCCTCATGGCCTCATGGATAATCAAATTTCCGTATTCGCCAAGATTGTAACCATTGGCGATATTTTTAATGCGCTCACTACTGACCGCACCTACTCGAAGGCGAAAACTCCCTTCGATTCCTTTAAACTCATGCAACAAGTGATGATGCACAAATTAGACAAACAACTTTTTACTGAACTCGTCATGATCTATGGCGGAAAATTAGAATGAAGGAAAAACATATGAAAAAACAACTTAGCCTAGCGCTCCTCACTCTATGTTGGTCAGGAATCTCTTTTGCAGACTTCGATGTGCCAAGTGATGCCGTTAAAGTAGCGGGAACCACTAACGCGAACGCGATTTATTCTGTGGAAGTTCCAAACTCGAATAATCAAGCGGATTATGTGAGCTGGTTTGATGCACAGGCCGAGGCAGAACGAAAAAATGTGATGACACAATGGGCGAAGCTTCATCCCAGCAGCCAAGCGCAGTGCATTTGGGTGCCGGGCGCTTTTAGCTTTAAGAAAATAGATGATTCGCACTATAAAGTGCTTTGCTATGCAGGCAAGGGCGGCAAAGCGCTGTCGCATATGATGCAATACGATATCGACTATAATTATTTACCATCAGGCTGCATGCCGGATGATGGCGCCTTAAATCTTCACTTTAAGGATGCTTTCTCCAGGAACTCCACGCAGGCGAAAATGTATTATCGACAAATCGTTGGGAGCTGCCAGCTTCAAGTGCGCGCACACGACATGAGCTCTCCACAGGCAGCCATTTCGGCGATATACAGCCTCTCTCCTGAGGCCATTAATAAGGCTGTATTGAACGACGACTCGCTCCAGCCTTACCTGGCTAAAGGTGCCGACTCCAAATCCGTGAATTCTTCCAAAAGCGGCAAACCATCCTCGGGCAGCTTGATGGATGATGATGGATTTTCGAATCCAGCAGCCACAGGAAAAGCGAACTAAAAAAGCTTAAGCTCCTGCAGACTGTCTCCGATGAGACAGTCATGAAGGTTCTATACTACATTAGCAAACTGAGTCTCTACCTAGGTTTACTCTCCTATCCAATTAGCACGCTGGCCGGCTACACGGTATTCGGAGTGCGCAACGAATTTCCCATGAATGATAGCCAGAAGCTATATCGCGATCTCTATGTGAACATGGGCACCGCCCAAGGCATCAAGGTAGGCTCGAAGCTCGATGTATTTCGCCTACTCAGCACAGCAGACCAACTCAATCAGAAGAATGGTCCGAATATTAACTTTCGTTTCGCAAAACTAAAAGTGATCCACGTGGAAGACAATACCGCTGTGGCTCGCGTGGTTGAATTCGTGCCAGGTGAAGAGATTCCAAACTTTGGCTATTCCGATGTGATGGTGGGCGATTCCGTGGAAGTTAGCCACCGCTAAAGCCGGCCTTCCGACAAGTTGGCAATTTTTTTCACCCTCTCTCCTCCCCGCTTAGACAATTTGTCAAAACACAACATAGCGCTGCCCTTACGTTCATTTTTTTATATTTAATTTCAATAGCTTATCCAGCGCACAGCCCTTGATTTTTGGCGCCATCTTTGCATAGGATAGTTCTTGCAAGGATGCACCGCGAATGAAGATAGGGAAATTCGAATTTCAATTGCCTAAGTTCGGCTCGTTCCGCAAGCGCGTGGCGTTCCCTAAAATCCCAGCTTCAGCGATGGGCAAAAAGAAATTTGCGGTTAATGCGGAAGCCATTCTGCGCAGCCCGATTCTTTACAATACCCTCGCCATCCTTACCTGTTCCTATTTTGTGGCTAGCTTCTTTGCCAAGGCTCTGCTGCCCTTTTTGCCTGATACGCATACGGCAAAGCCAAGAGCGGTGATCAAAACGGTAGACATGAATCAATACGACAGCATCTATGCGCGAAATCTTTTTAACGAAAAAGGCCTCATCCCCGATCTCGATGCCTCGAAATTTGGCGATGGCACTCCCGTGAAAACATCGCTCCCCCTAAATCTAATGGGGGTGATCGTGGTGGAAGATTCCTTGAAAAGCGTGGCTAGCGTAGAAGATCGCGGCTCCAACCAAGTGATCGCGGTACGCGTGAATGATGCGATCGTGCCGAATACCGTAGTGCAAAAGATCGAAGAGAATAAATTGATCTTCCTGAATAAATCTACCGGCCGCAGAGAATTCATTGATCTCCCGGTGGACGGCCCAATGCCGAGCATTCGTCTTACGAAAGATTCGGGCGGCGGCGGAGGAATTAAGGAAACGAGTCCGGGCCGATTCCAAATTGATCGCAAACTAGTAGATAAAACCTTAAGTAATCTCGGTGTGGCTCTCACCCAGGCGCGCTGCGTTCCGAATTTTGAGGGCGGCAAACCAGCAGGCTATCGCTGCGGAGAAATTGTGCCCGGGTCGATCTATGACCAACTCGGCATGAAGAATGATGATGTGATTTGTGGCATCAACGGCCAAAGCATCAATGATCCGGGTAAAGCCTTTGAAATTTTCGGACAATTAAAATCTATGAATAACGTAGAGATCTGCATCAATCGCCACGGAGCGATCTCGAATATGAATTATGATATTAATTAGGGGGACTCGATGAAAAACGCGCTCTACTTACTCTGCCTACTCTCGGCCACTCTGGCTGTTGCAGAAGAAGGCTCTGTGCCGCCGAATCCGTTCGCGAATCTCCCGGCCGCCAACCAAAACTTCAATCCCTTTTCGGAAGAAGAAGGCGATGGCCCGGCCATGAATGCAGCGAGCGGCAGACCCACCGCTCCACCCGCACCTCGCTTCAATGCAGCGCCAAGAGGCGGTAGCGGCACTGCCAGTTTCAATTTGGGTGCTGGCGCTAAGCCAAAGATCGATCCCGCGAAAGGCAAAGAAGTAGTAGAGAATTTTGACTATCCCGATGCGGAGATCATCGATGTGGCAAAAGCTGTGTCGAAACTCACGGGTAGAAATTTTATTTATAATGCCCAGGATATCAAAGGTAAAATTTCCATCGTTTCGGAAACTGCTATCACTGTATCCGATGCCTGGAATGCCTTCCTCACCGCCCTCAATATGAAGGGCTTCGCGCTAATTCCTTCTGGCAAATACTTGCGCATTGAGCGCGTGGCGAGCGCCAAAGAAAAACAAACCCCCATCTATAGCGATGAAAAATCTGCTCCAAATAATGATGATTTCATCACTCGTGTCGTGCCCCTTCGCTATATCGATGCCACTGAATTTGAGCAAACCTTTCGCCTCTGGATGCCTCGTGAAGCGCGGATGCAAGCCTATGGCCAAACCAATACGCTCATCATCACCGATACGGCATCCCATATCAATCGCATGCTCGAACTCATCGCTCTCCTCGATATTGCCGGCTACCAAGAATCTCTCGTAGTGATGCCAATTAAAAATGCACAAGCAAAAGATATTGCCAAACTGATTGAGCAAATTATCAATGATCAAAAAAGTGGGAGCGGCTCTGGCTATGGCGGCCGACCAACTGGTAACTATGCAGGCGGAGCTTACCCCTATAATCCAGGTGGCACAGGTGGCGCATCGAAAAGTGGCGGCCGCGGCGGATCTACGATCAGTAAAATTATTGCTGACGATCGCACGAACTCTCTCATCGTAAAAGCGAACGCTGCGGGTATTCTCGAAGTGCGCGTGCTGGTTCGCCGTTTGGATACAAAAATCACCGCAGGCGAAGGTAGCGGTCGCATTCACGTGATCCGCTTGCAATTCGCCGATGCAGAAGAACTAGCCAAAACACTTTCTAGCATTACTGGTGGTGCTTCCGGAACAACAGCTAAATCTGGTGCGAGTGGTTCTTCCTCGCCCTTCCCGAGCTACTTCGGCACACAAAATCAAACCTCTGTGTTTCAAGGTGAGATCAAGGTGAGCGCGGATAAAACCACGCAGTCACTCGTGGTGACAGCCTCTCCTCAAGATTTCTCTACCTTAAAGAAAGTAGTGGAAACTCTCGATATCCCGCAGGATCAAGTATTCGTGCAGGCGGTAATCATGGAGATCGCCCTCAACCGCGGACAAAACTTAGGTACATCCTTTGTGAGCGCGCCAAATGGCGTGGGCTTACCAAGTGCCAGCGGAGCCTTAACTACTCTTCTTTCGGGAAATCCTCTTCCTGCAGGATTCGTGGCAGGATTCCGCTCTGGAAACTCTACTGGTGGTTTCAGTTCAACCACAGGCACTGGAACGGGTGCCTCAACAACCACCTATAACGTACACTCCATTGATGGCTTGATTGAAATGGTGAAAACAAACTCGGAAACCAACGTGATCGCTACGCCGCAAATTGTGGCGCTCGATAATAAAGAGGCCTCCATCGAGATTTCTCAACAGATCCAGGTGCCCACCACCACAGTGTCTACCAGTGGAAATACGCAAGGCTTTACTCAAGATACAGCGTCGCTATTACTCAAGGTTACTCCGCGGATCAATAAGGCCTCCAACTTTGTGAAGCTCGATATCGAACAGAAATTAGAAAACTTCGATAATACCTATACGCCAACTGCATTACAGGCCACCACATCTGGAAAAAATATTCGAGCCACTAAAACCTCTGCCGTGGTGGAAAACGAAGATACTATCGTACTCTCTGGCTTGATTCGCGATGATGAAACAAAATCCGTGCAGAAGATTCCCATTCTCGGGGATATTCCGATCTTGGGCTGGATACAAGATCGGAAGAGCACACGTCTGAACTCCAGTCACATCACGTTATCTCGTATGCCGTCTTCTGCTTGAA
>CAIPTA010000087.1 GCA_903867855.1 Oligoflexia bacterium
AGACAGGGTCATACTCCACTGCCCCAGCCAGTACGGCAGATTGCACAGAAACAAAATCAAGGGCAAACCGCCGCCAAAACGGTCAATCGCAATCATACCTAGCCCCAGCCATGGAAGGTGATCTTGCCGCCCTAGAGTTTCGCACCAAGGGCCCTGTGGACGCAGAAGCCTTTTATCTGGTGAGTCCGCCTAGGATTGTGATCGATGTACGTTCACAACACTAAATTAGCGCTCGCCCTTTTCCTTTTATTGCTTCCCACCTTAGCGGAAGCCAAGCTATCCAATTTCGCCAGCCGCTCTAATTTCGGTGTTGGCATCGATGGGATTCTGGAAGCCAAACCAAGCTCCGATTTCGCCACCAGCCCTACAAGTTCGGCCAGCAGCATCTCCCACGCCTTCGGTATTCAGCCCTATGGCGACTTTGGGAATTTTGTGGTGAAGGGTGATTTCTCGCTTCACTATGCTCCCGATATTAGTGGCGGCGGAACCGACGCTACTGGAAAATTTACAGAAAGTTCTTCCAGCTCCGTATGGAGTGCCGGTGTGATCTTAGAGTTAATTCCCTATGTGGCGAAGAGCCAGCGCGAACGAATCTTTTTAAAATTTGGGGCAGGAGAAGGAAAGGCAACGATCACGAATACGCGTAGCTATCCTGCTGCTACCAACGTAGAAAAAGATAGCGGCTCCACAGAATATTATCTTGCCGGTGCGGGCTATGAATTTTTTCTTCTACAGAACTATAGCCTAGAGCTCGGGGCAGGCTACGAATCTTTCAACTTTGGAAAATTCACGTATAGCTCAGGTACCCAGGTGAATGGAAATACTCTCGTTAATGGCGCCACAGTTTCGAAAACATCAGGCGGAAATAAGGCTTTCGATTTAAGCGGCTTTTATTTTAATCTCGGCCTCAATCTGCACTTTTAGATCGTCGTGATCGCTACAAAAAAAAAATTAGCACTCACTCTACTTTTTGCCGGGATCACGTTTCTTGTCTTAAGCCTGCTTTACTTTTCTGCGCTCCCCGCCGATTTTTTCCCTCTGGATGATAAGCTACTCCTCGATACCCCCATCATGCACGCTCCCTTGCAATGGCAAAGCTTGAAAACCTTTTTCACTCCAGGTTCAAATGCCGATTTTTATCCAGTGCGAGATCTCTCCTATCGTGTAGATATTTCTCTTTTCGGCTTTTCTCCCTTAGCTCTGCGCTGGATAAATATTTTCTATTTCTCTGTAGCGAGTGGTGCTCTATTTTTTCTGTTTCTGGAAATGAATATCGCCCTAAGTATTTCCGTAGGAATCGCCTCCCTATGGGCCTTGCACCCATTTCACGCAGAGATGATCGTCTGGGTTTCTTCACGAAAAGATATTCTCTCCATTCTTTTCATGCTGCTGAGCCTGTGTTGCCTTGTGCAATCTAGAAAAGAAAAAGATGAGTCTCTTTTACTCGGCGGCTCTGTTTTCTTTTTCTTACTCTGCTGCCTTTCTAAAGCAAGCTTTAGCCTAATCCCAGTGCTCCTACTCCTCGCGATGTTTTTGGGGAAACTCGAGAACTCACGCAAGATGCGCTTTTATGCTTTTGGAATGTGCCTGATTGGCGCAGGCTTCTCCCTACTATCAATGTGGTATTATTCTGCCGTAAATAATATGCATAGCGATCTTAGTTTTTTGGAGCGCACGCCCGCCGTGATTACCGCACTAGGGAAGGCAATGGCTGGCTGGATATATCCGGGAGCAAACCAAACGGATCTCGATGAATGGGGAGAGTGGAGTAGTCTTAATCGCCCCTATCTGCTGCTAGGAATTCTTTGCGTGGGCGCATATGTGTATTCCACACGTAAGGCGATCCTACGAAAAGATAAAAATTTACTACTCGGTTTATGCGCTGTTCTTTTCTGCTATCTTGCAGTGCCCTCGGTAATCTCTGCCCACCGCTACACCTATGCTGTGCGCTACTTTGAGCCACTTAGCCTCGTGTTATTCTTACTTTTAGCGAATAGTGTCCAACAGCCAATGAGACATAAATATTATTTATTTTTAGTCGTCGCTATTTGTGCCTTGTCCACTGCCTACTTAGCCCAATTTTGGAAAAATAGCTTGGGCGTGAGTATGCGCGCGCTCTCCAATGAACCACGTGGCATTGTGGAGCGAACGGCGGTTCTTCGCGATCTCGCAAACCTTGGCAGCTCGTTGAGCCCAGTGGAAGCGAAGCTGAGAATGGAAAGCGCAAGGTACTTAGAAAATCGCTGCAGCAGAATTGTGCCCATACAATCTGCCTATGATGCCGAACTCAGTTGCCACACCTATTTTGGGCTCGGGTTTCAAATGAGTTTATGGAAGAAAGACTATGCCGGTGCCGAGCGCTTTCTTGAGCTCTCCCACAAAATTGAATATAAGAATATTCACTCTCCGCGCCAGCTAGACCGCATGGACATGGAATTTAAGCTCGCCCTTGGCACAGCCGCGGTGAAAGAGGCGGATCACTGGCTGCGCTGGCAAGAATTTAATCTCGATGAGAGAAATCGATTAATCACCCTAGCCGCGCTCTGCCTGCGTGGAGATATTGATTCAGCGAAAGAAAAAAGGAAGCGTTGGGAAAACGAACTCCTGCTCGAGCCTACTTCTGTAGATACCTTTGAAGAAGAATCGGTGGCCCCTAACTTGAGGCCAGCAATCCACAGCTGCCTGCACTAGAGCTATTGCGGAGCAGAATCGCCTTGATAGAGAAGCACAGCAAGGCCACTCGCAGAAGTGCGCCAAAATCCGTGCTCCAGGCGAAAATTAATCACCAAGTTGGCGCCTAGTTTAGCGGCCTGTTCCTGCAAAAGTTCTCGCGCCTCATCGCCATTTCCCCAGGAAATCGCGGCCACACTGCCGAGCACTTTATAATTCTGCTTCACAGATTGCTGTGCCGAAATCGCCACGGTAGCAGGCAGCAGCGGCGAATACACTAATCGTTCGTTGGGCACATAATAGGTGGCGTAGGAACAACCCGTTAGGAACAACACGAAAGCCAACGCTAGCTTATTCATACTTCACCGCCAAACCCTGCACACGCAAAGTAGCAAATGTTCCAGTGCTATAGTTCATTTCCACGTGCACGATCGCGTCAGCCCCGATTTCTGCCGCTTCCTGCTTCAACACTTCCATCGCCCAGGTAGCATTTTCACCGTCGCGTGCTACCGCTAGCAAGGCCAACGGACGGGATTTCCTCGGCGACTCCTGAAAGTAGATGGCAATCTTCTTGTAGTTCGTCTGGCGAGCAGGAAGATTCGTGGTGAGCAGCGCTCGCGTTGTAGATGTGCACCCCACAGAAAACAAAATAAAGAGCAGTAAACTTGCTCTGCCTAGAATGACCATCCGATTGCGCCTCCTAAATACCCGCCATGCACTACGCTGTGGTAAGTATAGCCTAGCAAAATTGTCCAACCATAGTAGAGTTTCGCCTCTACGCCTAAACCCGCAGTGCCACCAATCGTTTCATCGGTGGGCGATGCAAGCTCTGCTCCCACCAGAAAATAGGGTGACGCATCAAACGGCAGCCAGCGATAGAGCGCATAGAGACCGCCGAAGCTCTGCGATCGCACAATCCGACCTCCCACCAGCAAATCAGTAGTAGGCAAGTAGGAATAGTACGCACCTACGCCAAGGCGATTCCAACTGTATTCCAGCATAACGCCATAGCCGGGAGTGCGATCTCCGTAGCCCACAGCGATCATGTTCGGACGATAGCCACGGAAACCCTGCGCTGGCGGTGCCACTCCAGAATCAAGAGGCTGCGTATCAATCGAGCCAACCACTTCCGAGAAATCTAGATTTTTGTCAGGATCAAAGGGGGTATATTCCCTTCGCGGTGGAGATTTTTTTCGTAGTTGAGGAACCTGCTCCTCCACGACTGGGCTTTCTACGCCAGCGCTAGGGTCAGGCACGGCCTCTGGCGCGGGCGGAGCAACAGGCGCGGCCACTTCCACGGGAGCTTCCACCACTTTTTTGGTTTCGCTCGCTTCGTCTTCATCGCCGGCCCAAGTTTGGTGCGGAGCGAAGAAAAAAAGACCCAATCCCAAGAGGATTGCGAGTTGTGAGGCTCTCCATTGCTTCATCCTGTTACTCTACTGGATAAGTGGTCGATCTTCATCCCCTTTTTCTTTACGAGAAGGCTTTTCTCTTCTGGGAAACTGAGTAGTATAGATGGATGACAAAAATCCCCACAGTTCCGCCCTCAGGATTCCGCGACTTTTCGCCGGATGAAAGTGCTGCGCGCCAAGAACTCATGGAAACGATAGCCAAGATCTATCGCACCCATGGCTTCCAGGGAATTTCTATGTCTGCCCTGGAAAATCTTTCCACGCTCCAAGGCAAAGGTGGCGGCACCGATAATGAAAAACTGATTTTCAAGGTGATGAAGCGCGGGGAACAATTAGAGAAAGCACTGCAATCACAATCTGAAATTGCTGATCTTGGCTTGCGCTTCGATCTCACGCTTCCTCTTGCACGCTACTATGCAAATTCGCAAAGCACACTGCCTCGGCCTTTCAAAGTGTTTCAGATGGGCTCGGTGTGGAGAGCGGATCGTCCGCAAAAAGGGCGTTACCGCGAATTCACCCAATGCGATGTGGACATTTTAGGCTCCAAAGAAATTGGCGCAGAAGCCGATGCAATCTCTGCCATCGTGGAAGTGTTTCATCACTACGGCTTAGAAGGCGTAGAAGTGCATATCAATGACCGCCGCTTGCTGGCGAAATGGGGCGAGAGTCTCATGGTGGCGCCCGATGTTTGGGCACAAGTTTTAGTGGTGCTCGATAAGCTCGATAAAATCGCGGTGGATGGCGTGTGCAAAGAGTTGTTTGAGAAAAATTTATTGAATAGCGATCAGCAGAAAAAATTCGAAACACTCCTCCGTGCTGCAGAGAATGCAAAAGCGGAAGACTTTCAAAGCTTAGATACAGAGTCGGTAGGCTCCATGCTCGAACTCGTTTCGCTGTTAAATGACTATAAAAAACTCGGCACCAAGATTGTGTTCAACCCCACTCTCGTGCGCGGGCAAGATTACTATACCGGCACGATTTTTGAGCTTCGCCACGCGAGCTTGGCAGGATCCCTGGCTGGTGGTGGGCGCTATAATCGCTTACTCGAAATTTTTGGAACTCAAGATACGCCAGCCTTCGGTGGCAGCATTGGTTTTGAACGTCTATATCTGCTCCTCTTGGAGCAGGGCAAATTGGGCGCCTCTACTTTAGCCCCGCAAGTATTTTTTCCTCTCTTTGAGGCAAGCTTGCGTGGGAAGGTTTCGTCGCTTGCCGCATCCCTTCGAAGGAAAGGCATCCGCGCCGATGTATTCCCCGATGCTGCAAAATTAAAAAATCAATTTAAGTATGCTGGGGAGAGAAAGATTCCGTATGTTGCTTCCTTAGGTGGCGACGAACTAGCCAAGGGCATCGTGAAGCTTAAAACCATGAGCAGCGGCGAAGAAAAAGAAATTGCGTTCACAGATTTTGAAAATGAAATGGAGAAACTATGCAAAGCGTAGAAAATAGCATCGAAACCCCTTGGCTCCGCACTCACACCTGCGGTGATTTAAATGCCGCTGCCGACGGACAATCCGTGAATCTCTCTGGCTGGGTGGCGAAGCGCCGCGATCACGGGGGCTTGATCTTCATCGATCTTCGCGATCGCTATGGCATCACGCAACTCGTATTCAATCCTGCAGAGAGCGAGAGCAGAGATACCGTGGCTGCGGCAGAGACGATTCGTTCTGAATACGTGATCAGCATTCAAGGCAAGGTGCGCCGCCGCCCAGAGAACATGATCAACCCAAAGATCACCACGGGTGAAATCGAAGTGGTAGTGAGCACGCTACACATTCTTTCTGCCGCCAAGACTCCTCCCTTCGTAATCGACGAGCATACCGATGCAGGCGAAGCGCTGCGCTTAAAGTATCGCTACCTCGATTTGCGTCGCCCTTCGATTCAAAATAATTTGATCATTCGCCATAAGGTTTGCCATGTGGTGCGGGATTATCTTTCACGTCAAAACTTTCTCGAAATCGAAACTCCGATTTTGTTTAAGAGCACTCCTGAAGGTGCCCGGGATTATCTCGTGCCTTCACGCGTGAACCCAGGCGAATTCTACGCCCTCGTGCAATCTCCGCAAATTATGAAGCAGCTCTTGATGGTAGGCGGTATGGATCGCTACTTCCAAATCGCGCGCTGTTTTCGCGATGAGGATTTGCGAGCGGATCGTCAGCCAGAGTTTTCCCAAATCGACATTGAAATGAGCTTCACGAACCGCGAACTCATTTATTCGATCATGGAAGGCCTAGTAAAAGAGGTGTTCACTAAAATCAAGGGCATGGATGTGAGCACTCCCTTCCCGCGTATGAGCTATCAAACGGCAATGGATGAATATGGCGTGGATAAGCCAGACACTCGCTATGGTCTCAAGATCAAAGATGCGGCGTCACACTTTGCCAAGTCAGATTTCCAAGCTTTCCGCTCCGTGTTAGAAGCAGGCGGCTTTGTGCGTGGCCTTCATATCGATGGCAAATTGCTCGCCAAAACTCCGCTATCCCGCAAAGATTTAGATGAGCTCTCCAAGTTTGCTCAGCAGTTCGGAGCAAAAGGTCTTGCCTGGATTCGCATGGAAAATGATGCGAATGGCGCGCTCACGTTTAACTCTCCAATTGCGAAATTCTTGAAGGACGATGAAAAAGCAGCCCTCCAAAAAGATTGGAACCTGCAGCTTGGCGATCTCGCGCTCTTCGTGGCCGATGTGAATTTTGATACGATGTGTGCATCGCTTGGAAACTTGCGCACACACCTAGGCAAGAAATTGGGCTTGATTGATGAATCCCTCTTCAATTTCTTGTGGGTAACTGATTTCCCACTCTTCCAATACGATGCGGATGCGAAAAGATATGTGGCTTGCCACCATCCTTTCACTTCCCCTTCTCCATCGGATGAAGGCAAACTCCTTCGCGGCGAAGATTTAGGCAACTTGCGGGCTGCCGCCTACGATCTCGTATTGAATGGCTTTGAAGTAGCTGGGGGTTCTATCCGAATTTTCCGCCAGGAAGTGCAACAAGCTATGTTTAGAGCGATGTCGTTCACCCCGGATGAAGTGCAGCAGAAGTTCGGTTTCTTCGTGGAAGCCCTTCAGTACGGCACTCCTCCGCATGGTGGTATTGCCTTTGGCGTGGATCGCCTCGTGATGTTGCTTGCCGGCACAGATGCAATTCGTGAAGTGATGGCTTTCCCAAAAACACAGAAAGCCACTTGCCTAATGAGTGAATGCCCAAGCCCTGTGGCGATTGAGCAATTAACCGAATTGCATATCTCGCTTCTTAAGAAGCAGATGGCGAAGGATTAATTTTCTAAGGCGCCTTGAAATTTTTTTAGAATAGAAAAAATTTCAGCTTTATTTGTTTTTTTCGCCTGAAAAAGAGTTTCGAAAAGTGGCAGCATGGTCTTCGGATCATTGTCTAATGGCGCATTATCTACCGATGCCATTGCCCACTTTTCGTAGATTCGCGCGTCGCTGGCAGTCTCCACAAGAGTTACCACTCTTTCATGGCGCTTATCTTTGCAGATCATGCTGTAGACATTTTTCACTGCCGATTCAGGGCCTTCTAGGAGTTGTAGAAAAACACCATTCCGGAATAGGAGCAGCCCAGTGATATTGCTTTCTTCGTTTCGCTTACGTGAGCTTTCCAGGAGCTTATGATAGCCTTCCTCGCTAAATTCCTTTGTAGCAAAACTTCTGTAGACCAAATGATAGATACTCAATTCGCCACCTCTGGCGAATATTCTATCGGTCCAATACTTTTTTGAGAATGAGATCTCACGAAAAAAATTAAACCCTATCGCATTCACACGCAGGCGTGTTGCTTCGCCTATTCGCCAGCACGCCTTTCACTCCCTCGGCTTAAAAGCGCATCACTTTCATCTGCCTCTCGCTGGGGATCTTCGGAAATGCCATCACCAGAATATTTTAGGAAGGTAGTTGTTCCATCTGGATTCAATTTCTCGTGATGGCAATCATGACCAGTGGGTGAACCTGAGGAATAGGCCCTATGCCCGCCCACAGCACGACAATCTTCCATCGTAACAAAGCAATCTTTCGCTATTTTGGAGCATACTTCCTCCGCGAAGCAGGTGCTAGCGCCCGCAACAGTGACAATCGATAAGGTGGCCAGCAAAATTATCTTGTTCATAAATACTCCTCTTCGTTTGGATAGGACTCTATCTTCTATGCCAAGGTTTTACCTCAGCGCGATGCGCTCCAACAGCATAGAGGGTGAAAGTGTTTTCCCACTGAAAGCGGGGGTAAATTTAGTAGCATTTCCAAATACTTATCGTGGGTCAATTTTCCACTTACACGAGGCCTCCAAGTGCGCAGAGGAGCCCATCTCTCAATCCAGGCTTGCTAAGCCTTGGCGCTACCTATGCAGTATATTTAGGAATCACGAGAGAAATATATGCTGAAAAAAAATTGGATTCAGGGCGCCACCACTCACAAAGGTGCTCTACATAGGCATCTTGGCATTCCCATCGAGGAGAAAATTCCGCAGGCACTTCTCCGTGCGACTGCCAGGCGCAAAGATAAAGTTGGAGCAGAGGCGAGATTGGCCATCACGCTAGGAAAATTGCGCCAGAAAAAAAAGCACTCCACTAACCCTACATTGGGACACTGAAAATTCAGTATCTTAGCGAAGTTTTTTCTATTGAAAAGTGTCGATCTCTTCGACAGCTGTTTAAATCACTACAGTTGAACAAGAAGCCGCAATACCTTATCTTGCATAGCGATGAATCCATTGCTGACTAAAGTAGGAGCGCTTATGAATAAACAAACTCTATTTTTAACCTGTGCCCTTTTCGTTTCCACCATTGCTATGGCCGATCCAAGCAAGGCCGTACCACCTAGTATCGATCCAGGAGCAGGAACCGCTAGCCCCTCTCCCCAAGCTACCTCGAGCAGCACCTATAGTCAGACCACAAGCCAAGATCAAGGCGGTGAGAATCTCCACGAGCCAAACACTTTCTCCGCAGATGAAATCGTGCAAGCGATGCAAAGCTTTGGTGCCAGCGCGGACACTCTCGGCGCTACCATGGTGAGTGGTATCGCTTCCGTAATTGAAAAGTTTGGCCAGCCCTCTGCAGTGATTGTGGGCGGCGAAGTGCAAGGTTCCCTAATTATTGGGTATCGCAAAGGCGAAGGAAAAATTCTATTTAAAGGCCAAGATCCTTCTTCCGCCGCAAAAGTATATTGGGAAGCTCCCTCCATCGGCTTCGGAGCGGGACTCACCGCCAGCAAAGTTTGCATGCTCGTGTATGGTGCCGCAGATGAGAAGAGTTTACTCGGCACCTATGGATCTGGCGAAGGCTCTGCACACTGGGTGGCCGGCGGCAGCGTAAGCTACTTAAATAATTTCAAAAATATTTCTTTGGCTCACGTGGCTGTTGGTGTGGGCTTTGATCTGGATGCTCGCGTGGAAGGTCTCACCATTACCGACCATAACAGCTGGCTACCATTCTTTTAATTAGGTAAGCCTAGTTCGTACTTGTTCCACCCGATTCTCCAGCTCCTGAATGGCCGCTTCGAGAATCGGGAAATAGTCTTGCTCCAACTCCTCTTGGCTTGCATCACGCATAAGGCTAAGCGCGGTTTTAGTTTTCCGATCGGCGCACGCAAATCATGTACGAGTAATTCGTCCGCCGGCTTCACGCTTTTTCCAAGCCCTGAATTCGCTTCACCTTCTCTTCGGAGGGAGCTACTTCGCCAAAGAGCTCTGCCGCTTTTGCTACTCTATCTAAATTCGCGAGTAGCGGCGCCTTTAGAGCAAGCATAGTGCGTCGGCGAAGCACGTCCTCAAAAGAAGCGGCCATCTCCTCATCACGGGAATAAATTATTTCAGCCATAATATCTGGCTCGGTGCCAATCACACGCTCTCGCAACTCCGGCCTCTGCATGGCTAGATCCGCCACATTCTGCCAGCGTGCTCCATAGCGAGCCTGTAGATGAGTTACAGATTCTGGAGAAAGAGCAGATCCGTAGTCGTCTAAAATTCGCTCGAAACTTTTTCGTTCCTTCGCCGTATCGGGCAGCACGAGGGGCTCTGATTGAGTGGCACACTTTCGCTCCACCGGACCAAAATTCGTAAACTCTTTCTTTAAGAACTTCACGGCGTGATTCACCATTTCGGCAGCCATCGTGCGATAGGTGGTATATTTTCCACCGGCGATATTGAACAACCCCGAAGGCTCCTGCCAAATGCGGTGATCTCGAGAAACTGAGGATGGATCACTGGCTCCCTCTTCTGCTACTAGCGGACGTAGCCCCGCAAAAGTAGATTGGATCATCGAACTATTTACATCCGCCGTGGGGAAGGTACGCTTCACTCCCTCCATCAGATAATCAATATCATTCGTAGTAGCACGGAGATCGTGGAGCGGACCATCTCGATCGGGCTGGTAATCTGTATCTGTTGTTCCAATGAGAGTGCGATCAAACCAAGGAATACTAAAGAAAACGCGATCATCGCTCTTTGCGGTGAGCACAAAAGCATGGCTCTTGCCGAGCTTCTCGTTTGGCAAAACCATATGCACGCCCTTCGTGGGCCGCAGCTGCGGAATTGCATCCGGACGATCTAATTTTCGAATATAATCAACCCAGGGCCCTGTAGCATTCACGAAGCATTTCGCGCGCACCATGAAATCCTGCGTATTGCCATCTTTCAGCCACACACCACGAATTCTGCCCGTGCCATCCTTATCAAAGCCGCGCACGGTTACATAATTCACGGCCACCGCTCCATGAAAAACGGCAGAGTGCACATTCTCTAATCCAATGCGTGCATCATCCATCACTACATCACGATAGACCACGCTACCCTTTAAGCCTTGGGATTCTAGGCGCGGCTCCTCCATCAAGGTTTTATCACGACTCATGGTCTTAGTGCCGTGGTTACGAAATAATGCGAGCGCATCGTAAAGATGCACACCGAAAGACACTGTAAATAAACGATGTGGACTCCACTGATACACGGGCACCAGGAAGGGCACTGATTGAGCAAGATGAGGAGAGAGTGATTCTTCGTGGAGGCGCCGCTCTTGGCTGGCTTCGAATACCAGGGCAAATTCAAATTGCTCTAAATAGCGAATTCCACCGTGGAGAAGTTTGGAGCTTTTGGAACTTGAACCAGAACAAAAATCTCGTGCTTCCACCATCGCAACTTTGAGGCCACGCATGGCAGCGTCACGCGCAATACCCGCGCCGGTAATTCCACCACCAATAACAAAGAGATCAAACTCTTGGTTTCTTAAAAGATCCAGCTGTTCCGCACGGGAAAACTTGGCCATGCTTTTAGTTTACAGAATTTATCGAGATTTCCCTATGGAAAAAAGTTGCAAATCAGATACAAGACTATCAAGTGCGAGCTTTTGATTCACATTGAAATCTTGAGTTACACGCAATCTGTGGAGCTTTCCACACTTATCCGTTAGTTCGCGCAGGAGTTCGTCTAAAGAGTTTTTATTGTTCGTCAAAAGTTGAGCGGTCATTTGCTGCAGCTCTTTACGAGAATCTTCGTGATAGAGCGGGAACTGCTCTCCAGAACTCAGCAAAATAGCAATATCTCTGATGGCCGCATAAAAGCTATCCAGAGCTATCGTGAAATGATGAGAATCTTTCCAGCTATCCACAATTCGCAAACACTCAGAAGGAATTCGTGGGCAAGCACGCCAAAGTATAAATAAGCAATTGAGAGCCTCAGCGCGAATTTTTTGCGTTTCTTCCACCAAGAGCAATTCTTCGGCGCGCTCCGTTGCTCCTTCTGCCCATCTCACCGCATGCAATACTTTTTCTTTTCCTTGCCCTTCCTGCGATAAAATACTCACTAACTCTGCCTCGCCTATCGGAGGAAAGCGCAGCATTTGGCAGCGAGAGCGCACGGTTTGCAAAAGTAGCTCAGCATCTTTGGTAAGCAAAAAGAAAGTGGTATGGCCTGGCGGCTCTTCTAGAATTTTTAAAATCGCATTAGCGGCTTGGCCATTGAGCGCTTCTGCTTCTTTGATCACCACGAGTCGCTTCCGCATCTCTAAGGGTGGATAAGCCAGGAGCTTCGGAAGGTCCCGCACATCATCAACGCGAATTAGGCCCTCTTTCGCTTCGATGATCACATAATCGGAGTGACCCGTGCGCAGTAATCGCTGTGCGCCAGGAGATTCAATTCCGCCAACGAAAAGTTCACCAGCAAAAGCCAAGACTGTTTCGAGTTTTGCTTTGGTGGCGGGTCCGGCTAAAATATAAGCATGATGCAAGCGATCTTCTTTTTCTGATCGCAAGAGTGCCGCTAAAATCGCTTTATTCACCGAGGTATTTTCCAAGCTTTGCTACGATCGCCTCATGAATATCATCGCGGCTGCGGCTCGCATCAATTAATATACAACGCTTAGGTTCCGCACGCACGAGCCTACGAAAGCCCGAACGCACTCGCTGGTGAAAACTAAGCTTCTCTTTTTCCATGCGATCTAAAACACCGCGAGCCCCCACTCTGGCGAGACCAATCTGCGGATTCAAATCGAGCACGAAGGTTATATTTGGCTGGAGAGATCCAGTGGCGATCTTGTTCAACTCCTTTACAAGTTTTGCACTCAGCTTGCGACCCGCCCCTTGATAGACCAGGGAGGAATCCGCAAAGCGATCACAGATCACAACATAGCCTCGCTCCAGCGCCGGACGAATCACTTCCTGCACATGCTGCGCCCTGCTGGCTTCATACAAAAATAATTCCGCGAGTGGTGCTAGACCATCCATCTTTGGATCGAGCAAAAGCGATCGAATGCGATTCGCGATATTCGTGCCGCCAGGCTCCCGCGTGAGCACAACCTTATGGCCCCTCGCTTCAAAAAGGGCGGCGAGCTTGGCGATCTGGGTAGTTTTCCCCACGCCTTCCCCACCCTCGAAACTAAAAAATAAGCCGGTCTTTTTTGCCTTGCGTTGTTTGCCAGTTTTCATAGCGACACTCTAGCCGAACATGCTATAGCCGTAAAGATATGGAAAAGAAACTCTACGATATCACCGTGGTTGGGGCTGGCCCCGTTGGGCTTTTTGGCGTTTTCTATGCAGGCATGCGGCAAATGTCGATCAACGTGATCGATAGTTTGGATATTTTGGGCGGACAGCTCAATGCGCTCTACCCGGAGAAATATATCTACGATATGCCGGGCTTTCCCAAAGTGATGGCAAAAGATCTGGTGAAATCCTTGGCGGAGCAAGCCACGATCGGCAAGCCAGACATGCACTTAAACCGCAAGATCATGAAAATCGAAAAAGTGAGCCATGGCTTCGACCTCTATTGTGAATCGGGAGAAATTTTTCAAACGAAAACCGTAATGCTCGCTCTCGGCATGGGCGCTTTCAAACCCCGCAAACTCGAAGTGGCTGGCCTGGAAGAACGCGAAGGAAAAAATGTGCACTATGTGATCAAAGCCTTAGATCACTATAAGGATAAAGATATTCTGGTGGTGGGTGGGGGCGATTCCGCCGCGGATTGGACGCTGGCAATGTCCTTCCCCGATGAAAATAAAAAAACGCGGGCCAAATCTACCACGCTCATTCATCGCACCGAAAAATTCAGTGCTCACGAAGCGTCCTTGAATCAAATTCATCGTGATACTGCCACGAATGTCTATACCCACACAGAAATTCAATCCCTCAAAGATATTTCTGATGGTGAGCGCACTCGCCTGGAAGTTACGCTTGTGCAAAATCTCACCAAAGAAACCCGCACTATCCTTGTTGACGATATTATTATCTGCGCGGGCTATGTGGCCAAGCTCGACTTTGTAAAAGAATCAGGCCTAGAGATGCAAGGCAACTCCATTAAAGTAAATGATCGCATGGAAACGAATATTCCTGGGATCTTTGCTGTTGGCGACGTTTGTACCCATGGTGGAAAATTGAAATTAATCGCAACGGGCGTTGGTGAGGCTGCGATAGCCGCGAATTTTGCGAAAACCCATATTGACCCTTCGGCCAAAGCATTTCCCGGTCACAGCACGAGTAAATTTTAGGAAACCATGCCCAGGAAATCGGATAGACCCGTCTCCTGCACTTTGGGCTTAGCCTTAATTTTTACATAGGCAAAGGCAGCTTCAGCTCGGTCTTCAATGAGCCCCATTGGATTGATGAGCAACGCCACGCTACCATCTTTGCGCACAGATGCGCCCTGTATGCCTGGCAGCGCCGCGATATAAGAATCTACGGATTGAATAATCGCTTCCTCTAACGCCACAAAATCATCCACCACAAATCCAACTTTGGAATTGTCTGCATCATTTTTAAAGCAGAGCACGTGATAGTCGTTACGCTCTTCTTCCTCGCCATTCCAGAGCAGCTTGCGGAGAGAGTATAGTTTCGTATAGCTTGCTTCATCCTCTCCATCAGGAATTTTCGTGAGTAAATCCTCTTTCCGAAAATCAAAGGATTCATCAATTTGATCCATCGGAAAGGCACAAATAGAATCTTGAATTCTAGCAAAGAGAGAAAGCATCACAGCAATACTCATCGGGAAGCGAAGGCGCATTGTGGTGCCAATGCCCACAGTAGACTCAATAATCACAGTGCCCTTAAGTTTATTGATATTTGATTTTACCACATCCATGCCTACGCCACGTCCGGAGATATCCGTCACAGCATCTGCAGTAGAAAAACCTGGAGCAAAAATTAATGCTCTGCGCTGAGCCACTGTTAGTTCATTGGCTCTCTCGGCAGGAACGATACCCTTCTCCACTGCCTTGCGAAGAATCATATCTGGATCTATGCCCTTACCATCATCGGATATTTCAATATACACGAAGTTACCGCGCACAAAAGAGTTGAGCGTTATGGTGCCAATCTCAGGTTTTCCCAAATCGGCTCTCACTTCGGCAGATTCAATCCCGTGATCTGCGGAATTGCGGATTAAGTGAGTCATAGGATCAGCGATAGCTTCGATAATATTTTTATCCAGCTCTGCCTCACCCTTTAAGATCTGTACCCTTATTTTTTTCCCAAGCTTTTCTCCAAGCTCCTGCACAACCCTGGGAAAACGCTGAAAAACAGTTTGCACAGGAAGCAAACGAACGCCGTACACAATTCCGCTCAATGATTTCGATAAACGCGTGAGTTTAGAAATCGCCAGTTCCGCATCAAAGCGAATATCATCCGCTTTCGGGCCAAGAGCCTCGATACGCTCCGGGAGCTGCTCTAACACATAACGAGTCACTTCCAGCTCACTCACCAAACCCACAATATTAGCGAGCTTTGTTTCATCCACACGGATGAATCTATTGGTCTGCAGCTTTGTGATTGCTTCATTTACTGCAGAACTCACCGTCTGCTCTTGGGTTAAGATAGGATTCGGATTTTCTACATTAGAAAAGTTATCTAAGAGAGATATCAAACGCAGGTTATCGCGATTCACCTCTTGCTCACGAATCATGAGGCCAAGCTCTTCATATACCTGGCGGATCACCGCAATCAAGTTTGGAGTGATCGACAATTCGTGCTTTCTTGCCTTATCAAGAAGCGTCTCCGCTGCATGACCAAGCTTCGTGATATGGTCAAATTGAAGAAAACTAGAATTTCCCTTGATGGTATGCAGAGCGCGAAACGCAGAGTTTAAATTCTCTTCGCTTCTTGGATCCATCGCCATAGCAATGAGATCCTGATCTAGCCTTTCAAGAATTTCTTCCGATTCTACGAAAAAAGATTTTCGGAGCTCTACATCATCGAAGCTCATGGCTAGGCCGCTCCAATTCGGCTCGCCATTTCGGCACTCACAAAAATATCGGCTTCCACTTCAAAAAAATATTTTCCAGTGGCCTGCAAGCTTTTGTCTTTATTTTCTTCTAGAAGTTCGTAAGCTAGGCGAAGGAATTTTTGGTCAACCTGAATTTTTTTCTGTAAATCATTCGATTCATCGATCGAGAGCTGTCTTAAGTGTAGGGTTCCCGCAATCGAAGGTCGATCAATGGTGAGAGGTTGAAAATATTTTCTGTGCAGTAAGACCTCCTGGTCATCATGCCGAGCCAGATCGTTCCATGGGCTTTTGTATTTTTGATAGTGTGGCGGTA
>CAIPTA010000088.1 GCA_903867855.1 Oligoflexia bacterium
CGATTCTAGCGATCACTTCGCGAGCGTCATAAGGGGTTCGCAAGCCTTGCGGTACAATTCCCAGAATTTCTTCGGCTGGATATAGAGGTTCCTCTGGGGTCAGGCGCGTAAAATTAGAGCCGACCCTTGGGCCCAAGTGGCTCACAATATCTCGCAAAATTTCTAAAGCATGTTCGTCGTTCTCTGCGTAATGATCGGCAACGCCACTTTTTCGGCAGTGGGTATCTGCTCCGCCTAATTCTTCCGCACTTACCACTTCTCCAGTAGCCGCTTTTACAAGCGGTGGCCCTGCTAAGAAAATCGTAGCTTGATTTTTCACCATCACCGTTTCATCGCTCATCGCAGGCACATAGGCGCCGCCAGCGGTGCAACTGCCCATCACAGCGGCGATTTGTGGAATACCGGCCGCGCTCATTTGGGCTTGATTAAAAAAGATTCGTCCGAAGTGCTCACGATCGGGAAACACTTCGCTTTGCATCGGAAGGAAGGCGCCACCGGAATCTACGAGATAGATGCAGGGCAAGCGATTCTCTAGCGCGATCTCCTGAGCACGCAAATGTTTTTTTACAGTGAGGGGAAAATAAGTTCCGCCCTTTACGGTGGCATCATTTGCGATAATCATCACTTCTCTACCACTTACTCTTCCAATGCCTGTAACCACACCGGCCCCTGGTGCTTGATCTTCGTAAAAACCATGGGCTGCAAGCGCAGACATTTCCAAGAAAGGGGAGTTTGGATCAAGCAGCTTCTCGATGCGCTTTCTAACTGAAAGCTTTCCGCGTTCCGCCTGTTTCTTGTGAGCCTCTATCCCGCCGCCTTCGGCTGCTTTGGCAATTTTTTGCCTCAATTCCGCTGCGAGTTTTTCATGAAAACTTTTGTTATTTTGAAAGTCTGGTGATTGCAGATTTATTTTTGATTGTATAGAGGCCATAAGCAATTTCACTCTAGCAAGAAGCCCTTGGAATTACAAAAAATGCGCCGCGCAATTCTAGCGCTCGTGAAGGCGCGCTTTCCTACGATACCATGCTCCAGGAAGTCGCTCGTATTGCCCCGATAATACGCCTGCCTCGAGACTCGCAATCGCCGCACCCAGACTTAATCCACTCTTCTTCTGATAGTCGATCAGACGAAACTCTGCTTGGGGAAAGAGATTAGCTTGGCGCGCATCTGATTGTGGCATCCATCCTCCAAAGCGCACAGCGATCGCGGCCAGCGCTTCCTCGATATGCCTAACCGGAGTTGCCCCTAGCTCCAATAATTGAATGGCACCGCGCCCTCCTGAGTTTCGGTAGTCTTGCAGCAAGGGGATCACAGTGCTTCCCATTTCTAAGGCAAGCTTTCCGGTGATATTAGCTCCACTTTTTTCTGAGCCCTCTATCACTACCACGCCAGCACTTAATGCAGCGATGAGGGAATTTCTCCTCGGAAAATTAATCGGAAGCGGAACTTGTTCAGGCGGGAATTGGCTAAGTAGCGTGCCGCCATTCAGCACAATTTCTTCTGCGAGATCTTCGTTTTCTCTGGGATAGATGGAATCAAACCCCGCGCCTAAGATCGCCAAACTATACTTGGGCAGGGCATTACGGTGTGCGATGGCATCCACACCAAGGGCGAGCCCACTTACGACACCATATCCTCGCGCCGATATATGTTTCGCGAAGGCCTCGGCATTGGTAACGCCAAAGGCACTTGGCTTCCGCGTGCCAACAATTGCAATGAGTTCGCTTTCAGGAGGAGGATTAGGGCCACGAAGGTAAACTACCGCTGGTCTACTTGGACCTAACTTTTCGAGGGCCTCAGGATAGTCTGGATCAAGATAATGTATCGCTCGATCGTAGTAGTTACGTAGGTGCTCGGCCCTTGCCCTCGCTTCTCCCCCATTTTTGGGAAAGGGGCTTCGAAGTGTTCGCCGCGCAAAGATATCTTGTTCAAACAGGACATTGAGATTGGAGTGACCAAGAACAAACGATTCCCATTTCTGAATCGAGAAATCAAAATAGAGGTGGGCGAGAAAAAGTAGCTCCTGCATGTTGAGCAGAATGCAGGATACTTTCCAGGTAACAACTTTCTAAGTATGGAAAACGAAAACGAACCTAGCAGCCAATGTTCGAAATCAGTTCTGCATCATGAGCTGATTTAGCTCTTCTTCGTCATTACTTTTCTTGGTCTTCTTTTTCTTCTTCGGATCTTTTTTCGCAATCGGCTTTTCTGCCGGATTGGCGAAGGAGTTTTGTTCCTGAGGGAGATCAGGCGTTAAGTTGGCAGCATCTGCTTTATTATCTTCTAAAGTCGTGGGCACGGCTGCTCCATTACCAAGATCCACCGGCTCCGTATTTTCTTCTTTTTTAGCTTCCTGAGTCACGAGTTTATCTAAGGTATTCTTCTCTCCAGCACTCAAGGCCTTCGCTTTTGAAGATTTCTCAATTTGATCTAGTTCAGATAATGGCGCAGTTTCGATCCGCTCCTGATTTTGCGAGGCTTGCGGAGGCAGCTCTTTCACGCCTGCATTTGGATCAGGCACTTCTGTTTCTCGTTGAATATTCTGCGGAGCCTCTTGGCGCGCAGCAAAGGATTTTTTTGGCAAAAGCTGAGCATTGAGTTCTTGCTTCGTCTTTAATAAGGCACCAATTCGAATTACTTCAAATTGTTTAGTTATAATCGCTGTGGAGTAGGAGTCAGACACGTAAACGATCATTGCCTCTCCGAGAGAAACTTCGGGATTCGCTACTGAATCAGTGGTGAGTTTTACGCTTTCCACCGCTTCAAACATTCGTCCAACTTTCATGCCATCGCGGGCACCACGATTAATGTAAATGAAATTCCTTTCATTGCTCGCGAGGCGATTAAAGGGGGAGCCGCTCACGATAGCCGCTGCTAATTGAATGCCGCCGCTAATCGGATTGATCTGATTGATAACCGGTAGATTCGTCATTAAGCGATCGTTCACATGGATTGTGGAAGTTTGGTTGTCTACCATTGCAGTTACCAGGCCCTGGCTGATCCCGGTGATTTTCACTTTTCCTTTTGCTTCGTATAGGTAGCCCGCTAATCGATAGTTCGCAGGGGTGGCGCGAGCTTCCTCTCCGCCGGGCTCCGTTTCTGAATGAACGGCAAAGTCGGTGGGGTTCTCAATATTTTGGAAAACCAGCATGGGGCTGCATACGGAGTAGCTTTCGCCTACGCGGGGCTGGCTCACACCCTTCCATCTTATATAAAGAGTATCGCCTTTGCGAAAATAGAAGTTATCGGAATTATTGGGCCCCACAATTAAGCCCACCAAGGGAGCAGGCACGGTGCTTATGTATCCAGGCACTTCAACCTTTGCGCTCGCCTTTTTGTAGGCTTCGGTAATACTTCCTTCAATTTGAAAACTTTTTTTCAGCTGTTCTTTATAACTGAGATATCCCTCGGGCAGCTTAGGTGATTTATCTTCGGAAACAGTATCGGTATATTCGTGGATATAAGCAGTATTCGCAGCGAGAGCAAAATTTGGCAGCACTGCCAGCAAAATACTTATTCGAGTTAAAGAAGCTTTATTCATGAAGTTAATCTTGCTCCGTGCTTCCAGAGTCTTCCTTGCTAGGCGCACTTGGATCAATAGCTTCTTTTTGTTCTTGAACGGCTTCACGATTGCTATGAGTAACTAAATTCATCGTCACCGGAGCAGTGGGGAAGGAACGAGTTAAATTATCTCGGTATTGTTTTGCTTTGGCTAGATTACCTTCTGCTTCATAGGCACGGGAAAGACCCGCCAAAGAGTCCGCCAGATAGGCTGAATGGGAATAGCTTCGCTCAACAGTTTCCCAATTTTCAATCGCCGTTGACCATTGCTGCCCACGGGCGCTGGCTTCACCGGCCCAGTAGAGGGCGTGTCCCGCGAGGAGATGATTCGGAAATTGTTTGGCAATCGAACTAAATTTTGCGGCAGCTTCGAGGTTTCTGCCGCTCTGGAAATAGCTCATCGCTATCTTGAAATCTTTTTCAACCACTGTTGAGCCTTCAGTTACACGAGCGACTGGCTCACTCGGCAGTACCTTCGCCGCTGGCTTGCTAACAGCAGCAGCCGAAACTTCGGCGCTATCCACAGGCTGCTCTGAAACTGGTGCTGCCATACTTGCTTGTGGTTCAGCCGCTTCTGCGGTTTCAGCCACAATCTGCGGCTGGCTTTGTTTCATCTGGCTGCGATCCACAGAATTAGACATAACATCTAGCTTCGTTTCCATGGCTTCTAAGCGAGCCTTGAGCTTGGAAACTTCGGCTTCTAAGTTTTGTCGCTCCACACTCGCAGCAGAGGCCTGAGGGTTTTCGGCTGGGGCTCCGGCTAGCTCAGGATCCTCGTCGGGTGCACGGTGCATGAGCGAGCATGCGCAGAGTGATAAGCTAAGTAGGCCTGTAACTAGAATTTTTTTCATCTTCTTCCCCTCAATGTCTTTATGATATGTAGCGCTACAAGTGAGGTCAAGAAGAGATGATCGTTGTTCGCGTTGCTAAGGAAGACTCAGCCTATTTATATCAGCTCTTAGAGTCCTATGAGGGCTTGGCCAACTATTCCACGCTCACTACCCAAAAGGATCTCTCTTATAGAGATATTCTGATCCAGGGCACTCCCGATCAGGCAGAATCACTTCAGAGAGTGCTCCTCGTGATTCAAAAAGAGCTTCACCTGGAGTTTCTGTCTAATTCTTGAGCGCTTGTCCCTTTCTTAATCGAGATTGGCTATTAATATTTAGTAATTTCAATTAGTTATGATGGCATGGCAACTGCATTGTCTGTTCAGATGAAAACCAAGATGCGTGCACTGAAGGTGATTATTTTGTCTCTTATGGCGATTGGCGTGATTAGCAATCCGAGCTTTCGCGTGGCCGGTAGCCGGCAAATTGCCTGCGTGTTCAACTCTGGTGACCCAGAGGTACTCAATTTAAGTGCTTTCCCAATTCAGCCAGACATTTTTCAAATGCTGGAGCCGGACTATTCCACCAGCGTCTCTCATTATTATGATCTTTTGACGCAGGCCGATCAGGGTTATCTGAATAACGTTGCGTTAATGAATGCTTCTTTCGGTTATTCTATTGATCCATTGCCCAACTTTGCCGCTGGCAATGCCTTTGGTTCCACAGGCTATATGGCGAGTGCACCATGGGCGGCTTTTGCGAATATTAGTCCGATGTCGGGTTTCAATACGGGATATTCCAATCCAATGCTCTCGAAGCCCGCGATATTCTAAAATTCTTCGTTCACTGGATCTCGCTCGGCATATTTCGTCGAGAGTAATACGTGAAACTTTTCTAATCCATCTTGGTTGAAGGCTGAATCGGATGCTTTGCTAAATTCTAAGTTTTTCTGCCATTCGATAGAGAAGTACCTTGCTTCACCAAAATCACCTTTTTTAAATTTTGCGTAGGCCATCTTGCCTAGGAGGTCTGGTGAGTTGGTATTTCCGGCGGAAATTGCTTCTTCATCTTTGCCATTCAGCTCTGGTATTTTTTCTTCCGCTTCCACGGCTGCCGCTACGCTCGCGATCTTACGATCCTCCGGTGGGGCAAGCGCCTTAGCTTTGGTGGTGAAGTCAGTGGCTACCGTGATAAAACTTTTCTTGAGTTCATTTCTCTCGGCTTCACTCACGTGGCTCGGGAGGGCAGCATTTGTCATCGTATCCGCGAAATCTAAGTAGGCAGCTCGTAATATTTTCTGTGTGCTAATCGCCTGCTTTTGGGAGGCAATCTCGAGGATACCTGCGGCTGACTTTTCGATCGCGTCCATCGCATCACTTTTCTTCGTGATGTTGGCCATCGGCTTTTCATTTGTTTTTGAAAATTTTAGGGATTTGAAGTCTTCTAGCTTCGTCTCCAAAAGATGAATTCTTGCCATGGCCACGTAGAATTTATCATCCTCTTTTAATTCTTTTGCTTTATGACGTGCGAGGCGCTCCCAGTGGGCAGATTTTCCTCCTTGAGCGTTAGCCCATGCGGCTCGAGCTTCCCACTTAATATCTCCGTTTCCAGCTAAGTCGTTTGCGCAATCAGCGAGTTTCTTAAGCACATCGCTCTGCTTTGTATCTCCCGCTGCAAATAAGTAGTTATTGCAGGCGGCCTCGTAAGTTTTGGCAGCTTCTTTCGCGCCACCCTTTTGATGTTTATAGGTATCGCTCACCTGTGAAAAAAGCGCGCCAGCCTTTGCATGGTTACCCATGGATTCCAAAAGAATCGCCGCATTCATTCGGGCCTGTACTTCCAATTCACTATTGCCATTACCGGCAAAGGCCAAATAATTATCGATGGCCAGTTTGGGCTGTAAAATCTTTGTATTCAGGCGCGCCATATTCAGGAGAGCGTTCTTAGCTTCCTTCGAATTGGGATATTCTTTTTGGATTTTGTCGAAGTAGGGGATGGCCTGCTTAGCGCTCTCTTTCTCCGCAATGGAGGCAAGTCGAGTTAAGGCATATAGACCCATCACTTCTGAATGTTTTCCTTGCAGAATAGAGTTAAGCGAACTTTTTGCTTCTGCAATTTTTCCATTTTTCTCTAAGTCTTCAATTATTTTCAGTTGGGCCAATTCATGGGCCTCACGAATTTTCTCCGAAAATTCAGCATCAGCTGTCGAGGCACGCATGTTTTCTGTTGTTACTTTCAGCGCATCCCACTTGTTGGCATTGATCAGCACAGCGAGCGATTGTCGGGCCGCATTTTTTGCCAAGGGAATGGATGGCCAGGTGGAAGCGATATCTTGATAGCGTTTGGAGAGCTGCTCTGGAGACTCCAGTGATTTCGCTATTTCTGCTGCTTTATATGCCGCCTCAGCACTCAGTGGGTCCTTTAGATCATTTTTAGAAAATTCATCATAGGCGATTACGATATTTTTATCCGTGATCGATTGACGCTCGTCTTTGGAGCAAAACTCCACAGTTTGAATCCTTAGATGAAGAGATTCTTTAAACCTTGGGTGTTTATTCGTAATAGCAGCAAGGGCATTACTGATAGAAGTGTAAGCGGCAAATGGCTGCTTAACGCTCATCAATAAAACGGCATAGCGGAACTGTATTTCAGGAGTTTCCTTTTCTTTCGGAAAGGCAGCCAAATAAATTTCATATCCACTCTTCGCAAAACTCCAAAGTTCCTTCTTCTTAATAGTTTCTGCTTCATGGTGAAGTTTCTCTGCATACAAGCGAAGGTATTCTTCCGCATCTGCGCGTACCACTTCTTCCACCTTGTGAGAGCCGAGCCACGCAGTAAGTTTCCGAGCAGTTTCTAGACCCAAATTTCTATCTTGAAGTCGCTCTGCGACACTAATCAATATAAGGTAGAGTTTATGGGTATATTCTTCTGCGGGGCTGTCAGCGAGAAGCTCGCTAGCCACGCTTCTTGCCATCACATGCTTGCCGTAGTCGAATAGTCTACGTGCGAGATCAAAGCGCATGGATTTCGCTTTTTCTTTCGTTGCTATTTTTTCAAAATAGTCTTTTGCCTCAAGCGGATTTCCATACTCTGCGAAGAACAGCACTAAGTCACTCAGTGCTTCGTCTTCCACGCCGAGTCTTCGATCACCGCCTGCTTGTAGTTTTCTACTTTCCTTAATTGCGGCTTCTAATTCAGTTATCGCAGGATTGAAGTCGGAAGTATTGAATCGGCACCAGGCCATTTTATAGTGTGCGTAGGCGTGTAGTGTTTCCTCGGGCGTAGAGAGTATTTGGCGATAGGTATTTTCAGCGATACCGAAAGCCTTGCGATCAAAATAAATATTTCCAAGGGCAAGTAAGCTGTCTGCTCTTACTGTGCTCTTGGGAAAATCTTTGATGATATGCTGATAGAGCTTCATTGCCTCATCAGATTTGCCCAGTTTGTCCTGCGCTTCTGCAGAGCGAAACAAAGAGATATCAGTTCTCCAGCCAGGAAATTCTCGAAGTAGTTTAGCGTAATAATCAATCGATCTTCGCAAGCTAGCGTCTTGATCACTTTTCTTATTATTTATGTGACCATATGTTTCTGCTTGTTCGTTCTCTAAAACAGCCAATCTTTGGATTAGTTCTCGACGTAAGTTTTTATCCGTGGTTTTGGCCAATAATCCTTTGGTGCTGTCGATCGTGCGAGAGCGAATTTTTATATTAAGCAACTCAGTCTTCGTTGCGCGAGATTCTTCCTCGTCAGATTTCGGGTCTTGATACAATAGCTTCGCATATCCTAAGCCGGCCTTTTCGTAGTAGCTAAAGCGTTCATCGGCATTAGATTTCGCTGGTTCAGCCCCCAGAGCGCTTGATAGTGTTAAAAAGAAAAGGAGAAGAGTCTTCATTTTAGTTGTATTTCGCTCCGACGAAGCGAATATCGCGATATCCGTGAGCCTTTGCGATTCGGAGTGCTTGAGTCAATACGGTGAAGGGTATGCTCTTGTCTGCTTGCAAAAGCAATTTTCCATCAAACTTTGATTTGGCCTTTTCGTCCGTCTCGGAGGCAGCAATAGCTGATTCTAATAGGTGCCAGGCTGCATTTCCTTCCTTAGGCACATTATTTAAATTATCAAAGCTCATAATAGATGAGCTATTCCAGCTGATACCGTCTGTTCGAAAAACCAATCGATCGCCGGCTCCAGAAGTCACGCCGTCCATTAGTCCTGGTAGTCGCAGATTTTTAGGTTGTTCCATTTCCAAGGTATCGGTTGCGATACTTTTTAGAAGAAAGATTAAGATGATAACCAGGGTATCGATGAGAGCGGTAATTTGAAGCTCAAAGTTAGACTCTAGAGGTCGATGTTTTTTAAGTCCGCCTTCAAACATATACTACCCTTTCAAAATCAGTTGATGCCGATAATGGCGATATCGGGGAACAATAGTTTCTGGTCCGTGTTTTTTGCCGTATTATCCGCCAGTAAACTATGGGCCAACTTATCTAGAGAATCGGGCACTTGTTTATCTTGCTCCGACCCGCTTAAATCCATTTTGTTCATTTTTTTCTCTGCCACTCGGAGTGCGCCATACTCTTCATCATTTAAATGACGAATCGTATCAACGGCCGCAGTGAGTTGGTCATACACAATATTTTCTTGGTGCTTTGCCTTGATTTCAATGTCTGCTGAAAAGCGATCAGGATTAGCGATCTTCATTGTAATAATTTGTTCGTGAAGAGCTTTGAAGTTATATCCGGCTGCTAGCTTGGGCAGAAAAACATTTTCGCCCTTACTATTGCTGCCAGTGGTTTTCAGGCGAAGTCCCTCATCTTCCATGCTTATCACGAGGCGAAACTGATCCAATTCAGATCTGCTTTTATTCGCCGCAACCGCAGTATTCGAGGTCAATTTTGTTTCGAGATACACGAGCTGGGTAAATGCTGCAGTAAATAGAAGGAAGCATATTAGCATCACAAAACAATCGATAATCGGAACTATATTTAGTTCCGTATCGAGGTGTTCTTCGTGTCCTGAAAAGCGTTTCATAACTTAAGCCGCCTTTGTCTTCGAGTCGCCGCCCATTACAGGAATATTTGGACGATCTTTTTGTTTACCCGTATCGTCCCACTCGTCGCGGTAGAGTCTTGCGCCAAGCAAGTCTAGGGTGATCATCGCGCTTGATTCCACGTCCTCAGTTACGCGGTTGGCTTTCGATTGCAATACGCTGAAGGCCACCATGGTTGGAATCGCCACCACGAGACCAGCTGCCGTCGAGTTCATCGAAGTGGAAATACCATCGGCAAGCATCACAGATTTTGTTGCTGCGTCCACATTGGCTACGGCACCGAACGCCTTAATAAGACCCATGATCGTACCTAATAGTCCGAATAGAGTTGATATGTTCGCGAGCATGGCTAGGTAAGCAATTCTTTTTCGAATGCTCGACACGGCTTCGTGTGCAACGATTTCAATTGCGGCTTGAATTTGTTTATTGTCTCGCGAAGCGCGAAGCAATCCCGCCTTCACTACCCTCGCACAGAGGGCGCCGCCTTGATTTGAGCAGTGTGCAATTGCGCCGGCGACATCATTGGCTAGAACCTTTTGTTTGATTTCCGCAACGAACGCATGACTGTCGATGGGGAATCTCCAATATAGAGCCATCACGCGTTCTGCAATTATGGCGATACTAAAAGCGCCAACAACGATAATAGGGAAAACGTGTACAAGTAGCATGGGCTCTCCTTTTTCCTGGGTCCGGTTTCTACAAAGGACTATTACCTTATCGAAACAAATATTTATAATGTTAATTAAATTTTATATTGCTGCCCGGAAAAGGTCAAGCTAATATATAAATAGCTGTATTTGGTGGCTTTTTTGAGTTGAACGCTAGGTTGAGGTGCTGTCTGAAGCGCTGGAAATTAGTATTATTTATCGCTTTCAGCGCCTGCGAGCTGGCCTTCGCTGTTCATCGTTACCCGCAGCTTCTGGGCTTGCGACAAGACATTAAGGAGTATCGCAAGCTCAAGCGCGAGGCTGCATTAGGTAAGTTGCCTCCTGTTGGGCCGCTTAGTTTTTCAGAAGAATCTTCTGCCGCCTGGGACTTCAAGGCCGACCCTGCCTTCGGTCTTTCGCGCTGGAGCGGTGGGCGATGGTCCGCGCCTGGTTTTACTAAGCCTATAGACCTGGCTCAGGAGTTTCTGCGCCGACATTCGCAGGAATTACTTATGGTGGATGCCGCTTCCTTGCAATTAAGGAGAGAATATTCAGAGGCTGGTGTACGCGTGGTCGAGCTGGAGCAGCTAGTTGGCGGCGTTCCAGTTCTCGGTTCCTATGTGCGTCTATCGATCGATGAGAGTATAAACTTAATTAATTTAGAGTCGAAGCTTTATGTGGGTGGCACTCATGATATTTCGCCGGTACTGCCTCTGCTGAAGGCTTCAGAGCATGCTTTGGTGGCGGTTAAGGAGCATGCAGCGCACGCCGGTGGTGACTCAAGTTCCTATACAGTTAATGGAATAATGTCGCTAGGTGAGTACGTGATTGTTGCAGAGGGCGGTGGATTGGTAAACATGTATCGTTTTGTTGTTCCGATGCTGGCGCCTCTGAGTGGTTACTTAGAGTTATTGGTTAATGCGAATTCTGGATCAATAGACTCAATAAAAAATATTGCTACCATTCCATCTCAATAAGCTTGGTTTAAGTCGATTTTTTAAGGGAATTAGCGGTATCTGCGTGGTTTTTGCCCGAAAAATCTTCGTTTTTTTGTTGTGCGGCGAATTATATTTTGTGCGGCGGATTTTTCATTTTTTTTGCGTGAATGAATAATAATTGGCTACCATGGCCCATTATTTTCATTTTGGCTGGCCGCAATATTAAACGCAACGCGTTATAACTTATTGAAAAAAAAGATAAAAAAGGGGGCTTTTTCTAATAAAAGGGCTTGCGCTAATGGCTTCTATTCACTATAAACACAAAACACGATTCGAGATCGCAAATCAAAAATCTGTTCTTTGACAACTAAATAGGAAACTCGGATTGCTATTGTCTAACGGGCAAATAGCAATTCAACTTATCGTCAATTCTGATGAAGAATTATAAGTACGGAGCCTGAAATGGTTCCGAACAACAAAGATACAGGATACCAACTTCGGTTGGGATCTCTTACAGTTTAACTTGAGAGTTTGATCCTGGCTCAGAACGAACGCTGGCGGCGGGCCTCATACATGCAAGTCGAGCGCGAAAGTCCGCAAGGATGAGTAAAGCGGCGCACGGGTGAGTAACACGTGGGTAATCTACCCTTTGGATTGGAATAACCTGTCGAAAGACGGGCTAATGCCAAGTAAGCTCTCTTGAATATAAAGTTCGAGAGAGGAAAGATGGTGCAAGCTATCGCCGATGGATGAGCCTGCGTCCCATTAGCTAGTTGGTGAGGTAAAAGCTCACCAAGGCTGTGATGGGTACCTGGTCTGAGAGGATGACCAGGCACACTGGAACTGAAACACGGTCCAGACTCCTACGGGAGGCAGCAGTAGGGAATATTGCGCAATGGGGGAAACCCTGACGCAGCCACGCCGCGTGAGTGAGGAAGGCCTTCGGGTTGTAAAGCTCTGTCACCTGGGAAAAACGACTATCTGGGGAAAGTTCAGGTAGTGTGATGGTACCAGGGGAGGAAGCACCGGCAAACTCTGTGCCAGCAGCCGCGGTAATACAGAGGGTGCAAGCGTTGTTCGGATTTACTGGGCGTAAAGCGTGCGTAGGCGGTATTGAGAGTCGCGGGTGAAATCCCAGGGCTTAACCCTGGAACTGCCTGCGAGACCTCAGTACTAGAGTATGAGAGGGGATGGTGGAATGCCAAGTGTAGCGGTGAAATGCGTAGAGATTTGGCGGAACACCGGTGGCGAAGGCGACCATCTGGCTCATAACTGACGCTCAGGCACGAAAGCGTGGGGAGCAAACAGGATTAGATACCCTGGTAGTCCACGCCGTAAACGATGCATACAAGCTGTAGTGGGGATTTACTCCTGCTGTGGCGAAGCTAACGCAATTAGTATGCCGCCTGGGGAGTACGGTCGCAAGACTAAAACTCAAAGGAATTGACGGGGGCCCGCACAAGCGGTGGATTATGTGGTTTAATTCGAAGCAACGCGCAGAACCTTACCTAGGTTTGACATCCCTTGACAATCTTAGAAATAAGACTTTGTAGCAATACACAAGGAGACAGGTGCTGCATGGCTGTCGTCAGCTCGTGTTGTGAAATGTTGGGTTAAGTCCCGCAACGAGCGCAACCCCTGGATTTAGTTGCCAGCATTAAGTTGGGCACTCTAGATTAACTGCCAGCGTTAAGCTGGAGGAAGGTGGGGATGACGTCAAGTCCTCATGGCCCTTACACCTAGGGCTACACACGTAATACAATGGATAGGACAAAGGGCAGCGAACCAGCGATGGGGAGCTAATCTCAAAAACCTATCCTCAGTTCGGATTGGAGGCTGCAATTCGCCTCCATGAAGGCGGAATCGCTAGTAATCGTGGATCAGAACGCCACGGTGAATACGTTCCCGGGCCTTGTACACACCGCCCGTCACACCATGGGAGTTGACTCAACCAGAAGTCGCTGTCGCCAACCGTAAGGGGGCAGGCGCCGAAGGTGGGGTTAA
>CAIPTA010000089.1 GCA_903867855.1 Oligoflexia bacterium
GAAAATCGAGATTTCCTTCTTGAAAAATCTTTAACATCGCCTCGCCTCGCCCCACGGATTCTCTTGCCGCTGCAATCGGTGAATCGCGAAGAGCATTGCGATGCAGAGTCATGAAGCTTTCCAGCCAACAAGCCTCGATCCAGCGCCCATATTTCCCCACCACCAAATTGCTCGCCTGCTTCGAAAGCACAGGAACCGATGTAGGGTCATCCCCCCAACCGAGCTGCACTCCTGCCTGATAGATATCTGCTAGACTCAACTTTAGTTTCAACTTCGTCTTATCCGCAAAAGCGCTGGCGGGCTCAAATTCCAACTCATCCACCTTTTTATCCTGTACATGTCGAAAAATTGGATTCTTGGCAGCCAAGGCAACGGCGGCCGGAAGGGCTTCTAATCCAACAATAGATTCACTCTTCGTTGCAGCCAATTCTTTCAAGCGAGGCAGGAAAGGAAGCAAGGGATTCTCCGGCACGAGAGCCGTAAACGCTTCCACCACTTCCAGAAAATCTCCCTGAGAAGTACAAAATCCTATTCTTCCCACGGTGAAACCACAGCCATCATGAATATTGTCGCAATAGTCATACTGAAATTCGAGGGTGCCATTTTCGAAGACGCTAATCATCCGATCTGCACGCAAACGCTCGCTAGCATCGAAGCGCAGTGGCTGGCTTCCACTCGGTGCCACCATTGCATCGCAAGACACAGTCGAGGCTGCGCTGGTATTTTGAGTGGTAATGAGGAAAATAGATAACAGGTAAAATAATTCGTTCATCTAATTCCCGTATCGGCACTTTTCCCCGCTTTTGTAACAGATCAAATATTAGCGCTCTACGAATAGATATGCTACGAAGGGCGCCGAGGTATATTTCATGGCATCTATTTCCATTAGCAGCAATTCATCCACATCTCCGGAACCAAAAGAAAATTATACTTTCGCGTTTGGATTGGTGACTTCCCTATTTTTCATGTTCGGCTTCATCACTTGCCTGAACGATATCTTGGTGCCGCACTTAAAGGCCTTGTTCACTCTAAACTATGCACAAGCGGCTCTAATCGAATTTTGTTTCTTTGCGGCCTTTTTCCTTATCTCTCTGCCCGCCGGAAAACTAGTGGCGAAGCTAGGCTATAAGGTGGGCACGATCGCGGGGCTTGCACTCACGGCTCTTGCTTGTCTCCTTTTTTATCCGGCCGCGAGCTTGCAATCCTATCCCTTCTTTCTCTTCGGACTTTTCGTGCTTGCCTCGGGGATCACGATTATCCAAGTGGCAGTGAATCCCTATATATCGATTTTGGGCCCACGCAAAACAGCCTCATCTCGACTCAACCTAGCCCAGGCCTTCAACTCGCTTGGCACTACGCTTGCTCCCCTCTTTGGGGCGGCTTTTATACTTGCCGTAAAGGTGCAAAGCGCAGCGGATCTTAAGCTCATGCCGGAATCAGATCTCGCGGCCTACCGCGCAACGCAAGCCGCCTCGGTGCAGGGTCCGTATTTGGTTTTGTTTGCTGCCTTAGTATTACTCGCGATTGTAGTTCGCTACTCCCATCTGCCGGTTATCACCGAAGCGATCGATGAAACGCTGCACTCGGCTGACGCAAAAATGAAACAAGCCAGTGCCTGGAAGTATCGCCACCTCACCCTAGGGGCTATTGGAATTTTTTGCTATGTAGGAGCAGAAGTGGCGATTGGAAGTTACCTCGTAAACTTTTTGGGGCTTCCTGGTGTGATGTCGATGCCTGAAGTTATGGCTGGAAAATATGTGGCCTACTATTGGGGCGGAGCCATGATAGGCCGTTTTATTGGTTCTGCGGTGATGCGCAAAATTAAGCCCGGCAATGCTCTAACGATGAACGCGTTTTTTGCTCTCAGCTTGGTGATTGCTGCCATGACCACCCACGGACAACTAGCGATGATCGCCATCCTGGCTGTAGGTCTCTTTAATTCCATAATGTTTCCCACCATTTTCACCTTGGCGATCGATGGTCTTGGAGAGCACACAGCCCAAGGCTCCGGAATTCTTTGTATGGCAATTGTAGGCGGAGCGGTGATCCCTCTACTACAGGGCGTTATGGCCGATCATTTGGGTCTGCAACATAGCCTGCTGCTCCCCATCGTTTGCTATTTGTTCATTGCATTCTATGGCATTCGTGGCTACCAACAGTCACGTTGAGCAAAAAAATTCCTTATTTTCTGCGTAATCTTTGGTGCACGAGCAAAGAATTTAGAATAAATTTCTAGCCCATGAAGCTTCGAAACCTAAAATCGCTATTTTTGCTAGTAGGCCTTTCCACCATAGCCTGCGCTGACGCTCCTGGCCCCACCCTTGCCGGGATAGCTAGCGATGCATTTCATTCCACCGATCCACGGGTGGAAGCTATGTATTTGGCAGGCCTGCGCGATTTAGATTCTCAGATCAAAACATCCTCGGATGGCACGGCCTACGTAAGCACCGGGGATATTCCTGCAGAGTGGCTTCGGGATTCCTCCGTGCAAGTACGGCCATTTTTATTTTTTGCTAAAAATAATAGCAGCGTTGCCCAGTTCATCAAGGCCGTGGTGTTGAGACAAGCAAGAAATCTCGCTGTAAATCCATACGCTAATGCATTTCGCGAAGATTATTCTGTGTGGGAAGATAAATTTGAGCTCGATTCCCTTTCATACCCAATTATTCTTGCCTGGACATATTGGAAGCTCACCAATGATGCTTCCATTTTTACACCTGAAATCAAAAAAGGCTTTGATGCTGCTCTGGCCACCTTAGAACGGGAGCAAGATCATCCGAATAAATCAGAGTATTCGCGCCCAGATTTATCGGGCAACCCGGTGGGATATACGGGGATGATTTGGTCTGGATTTCGCCCCTCGGACGATCCTTGTAAGTATGGTTTTTTAATTCCGGCGGAGTGGATGGTGAGTCAGGCGCTTGGCTCTCTCTCAGAAATTGAAAAAACCATATTTTCAGATTCCGATGCCGCACAACGATCGAGCCACCTTCGAGCAGATGTACTGAACGGGATTGAGAAGTTTGGTCTCGTGCAATCGAATAAGTACGGAAAAATTTATGCCTATGAAGTGGACGGACTTGGCCACCAAAATCTCATGGACGATGGCAATCTACCTAGCCTATTAGGCTTGCCTCTCCTCGGTGTAGTGTCGAATACAGATCCTACCTACCTTAATACGCGCAAGTTCGTGCTCTCGAGCGATAATCCATTTTTCTTTTCAGGAAAAATTGGGAGTGGCGTGGGAAGCCCGCATACGCCCAAAGGACTCGTGTGGCCGCTCGCCCTACTATCGCAGGCGTTTACCGCTACAAGCGCCGCAGAACAGGCAAGGAGCCTCGAGATGATCGTGGAGAGTGATCCAGGAGATCATCTACTCCATGAATCTTTTGATCCCAACAATCCCACGCACTTTACTCGCAAAGACTTTGGCTGGCCAAACGCCATGTTTATTGAATTTGCGCTAACCAAGCTTGGCAATCGATCGCCACTCCCCAGCTTTCAGCGGTAACTCAAACGTATTCCGCCCTCAGGCCATTGCTTCACATAAATTAGCATGGCCCATCCGTTGGCTCGCCCAAGCAGCTCACAGCTCGGCTCGCATTTCCAATGAGCACTATAGCTCTCGTTAACCAAGAGTAAATTATCCATAAGATCAATTTGGTTTGGCTCAAGTCGAATAAGTATCTCATCTACTTTGTGATCAACCCGCAGAGATAATTTTTTCTTAGTGAAGTTAGGAACCATATGCGATTCCAAAATCGTCGCTAGCTTCGGATCCCAACTCGGATCAGGCAGGAGCTGCAGCACTTGGTCAAAGCTATCTTTCAACACGATATTCTCTACGCTGCTCACAAAGGGCAAGGCATCCATATTTCTATCGAAGCCGATTTCAGGCATAGCCTTCACAAAATAATAGGCGCCGAGTAGATCGAGGAGGCGGTGGCTCGGGAGTTTCGCGAGAGTATTCCACCAAAGCATATGCTCATTACTAGAGATTCCCGAGTAGAGTGAGACATCCGAAAGATCATAGAGCTCGGCCACATTAGGAATGAAATTTTTCGCGCTAATCCAAGCTGTTCTACCAATAAAATCCAGATTCTCTGGAACGAAGCTCTGATTAAGTTTGGTAAAATCTCCCTGCGTAAAGATCCTATACGCTCCCCCATGAAGGATCTCGTTGCGACGTGATGCAATATCTCTTTTAATCGAATCCGCTGTGGAGTTTTCTAGGATTGAAATTGGCTGGGGCCAGATGAAATTAATCGAATTGGAGATATGGTCGGTGGCAACCATTAAAAAAACCAAAGGAAAAAAATAACTCATCGAAATCAGCTTTTTCCGAACCAAGAAAAAGACAATTAGAAGCAAACACTGCATCAGCAAAAACCTTAACAACGCATCCTTAATGCTCAGCTCGTGGCGAAAACCAAAAGTAAAGAAGAGTGTAATTGGCACGAACAGGAGCAATGGGAGTGAAGCACTCTTCGGTATTTTCTGAGCACGGATCAGAGCACGCATTCGTTGAAATCCCGAGGATAACAATAAAAACATGGGAAGATTCGCGAGCGCCATCCATTTTTCTGGATAGCGAAAACCGCGCCAATAGGAAATATGTGTCGCCAGAAACGGATATATCCAGCCTCGGGAGCCTAGGGCAATTAAAAGTAAAAGAGTAAAAGCCAAGCAAGGAAAAAAGATCGGTCGCAAGCGTTTCCGGGCAAGGGCAAGATAGAGAAACGTTGGCACAAAAAATCCAAGATAGCAGTTAAAGATAAGTGGAAAATCCATAATCCCACTCACAAATGGCTTACCAATATAGTTGTTTATGGGGGAAAAATTCCCCCAAATTTCTGGCAAGAAAAGTTCAAATATACGCATGGGATGAAAAGAGTTTCCCATCACTTCCGGCAAACTCATCTCCGCATGCTTCGATTGATTCACGATTGCCAAAAAGGGCAGCATCACCGGCAGCGCAAGCAAAAATGCGAGCGTGAGCACAGCTGCCAAGGCCAGATAGGCTTGTGGACTTTTCCATTTTCTTAAAAGAAAAAAAGGAGAGCAGAGAGCAGCAAATACGGCATAGTCTGGAGCCCCGGCAAAAATAATGGAAACAAGGGCAAGTGCCGCTCCAAGTCCGGCCACTCTGTGCATGCCTGAAATCGAGAGCCTTAAACAGCCAAAATAAAATGGTAGCAAGGCCATTGCGGCTAACACATTGGGTGAGCTCACCGAGGATACAACGATTGCACTAATAGAATAGCTGAAGGCGAATAAAACTGCTATTTTTCGCGATCGATGAAAGCTGCGCAAGAATAGTAGCATGCCCCAAAATGCCAGCGGTAAATTGAGCGCTAAGTACCAAGAGAAAGCATAAATCAAATTTCTTTGCCCAAGGAGGGGAAATACAAAATTCAGAAAATAATAGGGACCCGTGCTGATATCCGAGCTAAAGGGGAGCCCCCCGCCCACATAAGGATTCCAGGTGGGGATATGACCAAGGGAAAACCAAGTATGCCACTGAAAATATTTGGCCGGCAAGAAGCTCCGAATCAAATCTCGTGTGGCTAAAAATTTCTCACCATCCGTAAGGACAGCGAAGAATGGAGTCAGGCTAAGAAAAGAAAAAAATGAATATAGGAAGGCCCACTTAACGGTAAGGCGTCTGGGGAAATATAACGATAGTGCTTTCACTTTTTTGATCTTAGCCTAAATGTTCTGTAAAAAAGAGTGAATCCATCATGCCAAAATCGCACCGAAGAGCTAGAGATTTGTGGCAATTGTCGAATGGGCAATTCTCGAATGCTTAATCCACGGCAAGCAGCGCGATAGAGCAGCTCGGTGGTAAAAAAGAAATCATCGGCTTCCACTTCGAGCACTAATTTTTTGGCGATATCCGTGGGGAGTAGAATTGTGCCTTGGGTATCCCTTGGTAGCCTCACATCCAATACGAGGAAGCGCCAATAGTAGAAAATTCTACTCAAAATCAGGCGCAGGCTTCCATGGCTACGAGAATCAGATTTTTCATGAAGCTTGGAGCCGATATAGATCCCTCTCTGCCAAGTATCTAGTGCCGCCGCATCCACATCGCTAAAGCCGAAAGGTAGATCACTAGCACTCAATAAGCACCATGAGCTTGTTGCTGCCGAAATTCCAAGCCTGTATGCAGCTCCGAGGCCAAGAGTGTTCGTATGCAGCGTCTTTGCAAAAGTGGGTAAAATTAGCTTGGGCACTTCGCTGATTCCGTTATGCACTAAAATAACTTCGCTCAATAGATTAGGATGCATATTTCTATAGGCATCAATTGCCGACAAGCTATGGGCGAGTCTTTCCGTGTCGCGATGAAATGGAATAATGAGCGTGAGCATCTACTCACAAGGATATCAAGAAGTACGGAGATCGGCTAAGTTTTTAGGCTAAGACTAGATCTATCTAGCCTAAGCTCGTTCAAGTGAAAAAGTGAGAATAGCCAAATAGATAAAATCACAAAGTGGAAGGGAAGATTATATTTTATATAGCCTGAGTGCACCAACAGTGAAGGCAAAACCACGGGTAAAAAACAACAAAGGAGTAGGAAAAACTTCTTTTTATTTAGGCCAAGGTAGAGTGCCAATAGAATAGGAAATAGAATCAGGATGCGAACGAAGCTATCCAATGGCTCCTGGAATTTTAGTCGAGAGTCGGCAATCATTTGCTGCCATGGATTCACTACTAGTAAGCGCCAAACTCTATGGCAAAGTAGCTTAGTAAATCCAAGCGGATACTTACTCAGTAAGCCTAGCACTTCTCTTTTAAAGAATTCTCCATACTCGGCTTTGTATTCACCGTACAGTGTAAAGTCTGGATAGGCTTTGCGTAGCAGGAGGGCCTGAATGCCATCACTCCAATCGGAAAAATAGATACAATTGGGTGAGATGATTGCCTCGCGCATCCATTCTGGATAAGCCTGATTATGCGCTGGATCCACCCAGCCGCCGAATTCGAAAAACCGGCGTGAATGGATTGCCAAATAGGGTGCGCCTTCGCAGGGCTAAACACAAACTTCAGGGCAATTAGAGTGATCAGAAAAATCATTCCTGCTCGCCTTGCCTTTGCCCCCAGCTGCAAATAATTCGGCGCGAAAATCAGTAACGTAAAAAACACTCCGAAAAGCACGCTTGAATTGCGAAAGATATCGGAGAGAAAGAGTAGCCCGGCAAAAAGTGGAGCAAGGCAAGTGGCCAAGAAAAGTTTTTTTTGCAATAGAGCAGCCCAACTCAAAAGCAACGCGATGGAGAACAGAGGAAATATATATATTTCTGCCGAAAAGAACACAAAGCTAAAGCTGGAAGAGGCTAGAAGTAGAAAGGCGATCAAGTTTCCAAAAGCTGGATTCACCCAACTCGAGCTGCTCCACCAAATCAGTAGGATGGTGCAAAAATAGACGAGATCGAAAAAATAAAAAAAGCTATTGGGTATTGTGGTCGGCCGATCCGCATCGATATCGTCTTTTGAATGACTCCCCATGATGGCCATGGCCGCAACAAAGGATGCTCCTTTGTCATCATCCTCTTCTACAGGATACTTCGACAGATGTGGGAGACCACTCCACTTTCGCGCAATTCCCATACCAGATTTGAAAGTGTGACCATACTCTAAGCGGTAATTATAAGAACTTGGAACGAACCTCACTACGTGCGCGAGCAATTGAATGGCAAAAACTAAGGTGATTAATAGAAATGCGAGTCTCGGCGGAATGCTCATCCCCTAAGCTTAGCAATCCTAAATTCGGCTAGCAAAAGAAAGAAAGAATTGCTGCACCCCTACAATGCGACTATGATTTTTCCATGATCAATAGCGATGGCATTAGTGTTGTAATTCCAGTGCTCAATGAGGAGTCAAATCTTCCTTTTTTGTATAAAAAACTTAAGGATGTGCTGCTAGCACAATCTCTCCCCTATGAGCTAATTTTCGTAGACGATGGCAGCACAGACAAATCGATGTCGGTGATCAACTCGCTCCATGCGCAGGATCCAAATGTGAAGCTACTGAGCTTTTCGAGAAATTTTGGTCACCAGGCGGCGCTTAGCGCGGGGATGGATTTTTCTACGGGTAAAGCGGTATTATTTATGGATGCTGACCTCCAGCATCCCCCTGAATTGATTTCTGAATTAATTCGAAAATGGCAAGAGTGATATGAAATCGTTTGCACCACGCGTATGCACACGAGAAGCGCTTCTTTTTTTAAGCGATTTTCTGCGAAGCTTTTCTATAAATTTTTCAATGCGTGCACTAGCATTAAAATTGATGCGAATGCGGCAGACTTTCGACTCCTCGATCGAAAAGTAGTAAATGTTTTCAAAATGGATATCCGAGAGCGAACCAGGTTTCTTCGCGGCCTTACCGCCTGGGTTGGCTTCCGCACTTGCTCTGTGGCTTATAATGCAGAGAAGCGCCATGCGGGAAGCTCAAAGTATAGTTTACGAAAAATGTTGCTCCTAGCAGTAGATGGCATTTGTTCCTTTTCTGCTCTACCACTCTATGCAGGGGTAGTGATTGGTTTTTTACTTTCCATTGCCGGATTTTTCTATGCGGTATTCGCTGTGGTGGAAAAGTATATGTACAACAAAAATGTGCCTGGCTGGACATCCCTTGTGATCCTCATCACCATCATCGGGGGTATCCAGCTCATTCTTATGGGAATCCTTGGCATCTATATTGGTAAAATTTACGAAGAAACGAAGCAAAGACCAATTTATCTCGTACGCAGCTCGCTGGGGTTCAACGCTTAGGCTTTATTGCGCTCACCTGCATGATATCGAATGTATTTAAATAGATTGGAAAATCCAAGCGTCCATTGAGAGTTAGAACACGATATACCCAACTAAGCCGCGGCATTCTTAAATTGAAAATCTCAAAGAGCATCGAGCGATAGCTGCGATATTGCCCGATATTCTTAATATTCAGCACTTCAAGACCATGCTGCTCCAATGCGCGACGGATTGTTTTTTCCGAAAAATAAAAGAGGTGACTCGGCGGATGAATTTGCCGCCATTTTTCGCCTCGAAGCGTGGCGAGGAAGCTCGCTATGTCTCCCGTGGTGAGCACCACCACTCCACCATCCGCTAGCTGATCACTAATTTTTTTCAGATAAAGAAAGGGCTCTTCTAGGTGCTCGATCGTGTCCCAGAGGCAAATAAGATCAAATTCTTGTGAAAGCGTGGTGATCGATAGAAAATCGCCGCACTGCAGATTTGGCATTCCATTATTTTTCGCAAAATCAATGGCGGCTTTTGAAACATCAATGCCTTCTACCTCATATCTTTTTTGCGCTTCTTCTAAAAAAAAGCCGTATGCACAGCCAACTTCCAAAAGACGACCACTCGATTTCAGTGTGCTCAAATATTGAACGCGAAAGCGAAAATTACGCTGCAAAATATCTTTATCCGCAACATAGTCGCGATATTCATCGCCGGAAAAATAATTGCCATTATAGATTTCTGCGGCATTCGCGTGGTGAGGATAAAATATCAGTTCGCACTCACTGCAGCGAACGAGCCCAGCGTAGAGAGGAATTTTTTCTTTTGTGCTCGTACAGAGCTTACATTTCATACTTTTGCCTACTGGCACTCTTGCGATTGTCTACCAATTTGCGAAGGCGCAAGCCAAATATGACTAATTCCAGGAATCACAGGCCCGTGCGGCTGGAACTCCACTTCAGAGAATTCCTTCGAGGGACGAACCTGAATGAGAGCAGCGGGAAGAAACGGCGTAAGTTCGCCCATTCCTAGCGAGGGATGATTCGCCATTCCGCTTGGATAGAGAATGCCTGTATGTGTATCCCCCGCTTCATGCATCTGAGCTACTCGCCAGATTTCAATGGAAGGATTACTGGCACCGCGAAATGGGTTCGAAGGAATGGCAGCCATATTTTGGAGATTACCCACGAGCCCGTGCACGGTAGCCTCTGGATCCTGCATCACGGAGGTTTTGTTCGGATATACCACGAGGTTACTTTCCTTTTTCAGGGTGGTGAAAATTACTTCGATCGGCACTGTTTTCCCGATATCAAAGGTAAGATCTGGTTTTCTTGCTGTCATGCTTCCTGTCCATGTGCCTAAGAATGCATTGTCGATCGCGCAACCCATGATCTTCGCAGCAGGCACAATGGAGCCTACCGTGATAAGAGGATTTTTATCTGAGTCGCGGCCAACCACAGCCCCCTTCACGTGATACAAAGTGAAAATATAGGAATAGCTCGGCATTCCAATGCTTTTCGGAAGATGCTTTAGATCTACGCTTTTCTTACTCTGATCCACAACGCCATACTTAGTTCCATTACGATCCACCAAATAAATACCAAAGTAGCCAAGATCATAAATCCCTGCATAGAAATCAAGCGCAGAGGAGTTAGAGCTATTGTCCGCTGGTGGCCTCACGAAAGGGCGCGACGGAAAAAGCTGATCGCACACAGCCAGACCACTCGCATCAGTGTGCTGAACCGGGCAAATATCTTCGAGCGAAGCAGTCTTACGACCCTCTCCTAGAGGCCCTCGTGGCGTGCTCGCACAGGCAACCAACGTTAGAGCCAAAAATTTGATTCGCAGAATTACATGGAATTTCTTCATAAGACCCCTAATCTATTCAAAGTATAGATAGTTAATTTTTGGGCCGCAATGTTTCCCCGTGCCACACTGTTTCCGTTGCCCCGCCAAAGTATAGCCAATCTTCGCTATCTATTTAGCCTTATCCAGGTAAATTTTTTAAAGACATAAATAAAAAATACCGAAATAGGAACGTGGGGAAATCATTTTATTTAGTGCTCATCTCGATCTTTAGTGTCATCTCTGAATTTGCCGCCGCTTCGGAATGCATAAGCGTGGGCAATCATATGGAAGTGAAACAGGCTGAAATTATTTCCTCCATAGTCAAAACATTGAATCCAACTGATTCGGAAGATCTGAAACTTGAAAAAGTATGTAGTGGAGATATCCTTCCTGTTTGTTCTGGAAATAGCAGCGGTTACAATCCGCCGGACTATAAGCAATTCTACTCGATCCTTGCTGAATCGAAAATTGATTCGGATACACTTGGATCTTTCTCTGCCGGTGTTGATGAAGACGAACGCTTTCCCAGGGCAAGGGAAGCCAATATTGAGTACGCCAAGATGATGCAAACTATTGAAATGGCGATCTATAAAAGAGGCACAAAGCTTGCGATCGATCAATCGGCTATTTTGTCGAAAATGGCTCAAATAAAATTGGAACTAATTACTAGTATCCAGCAGAATGCATCGAATCTTACAAATATCACTGATCTGATCGATAAATTGAATTCAGTTGGCCCACCGCTATTAGCTGAAAATCTTCCTACTGCAACTGCCAAGCAAATTGCCGCATTCAATAACGCTTGTCTTTCTGGAGCCAGCGATGAGTTGGCATTTGATAGAACGCTGAATACCGTCATTATTTGCCCGGGCGCAATTTTGGCAGCAGTCGAATACGGCACATTGGATTCGCTCAGTTTTTCGTTGGCCCATGAACTATCACACTCGATTGATAGCCATTCCGGAGTGGGACTACACGTATATGATGGTTTCAGAAGCTGTCTTAAAGCTAATCACGCTTCAGAGTTAAAGATGCAAAACGGACAAGATATAGACGGAGTGGACGCGAAACTGATGGAGCTTGCCGCGGATATGATGGGCACCAATGCAGTCGCAGTTCATCTAGGGAGCGTAAATAAATCTCAGCGCTTAAAACTTATTCGTGCGGATCTCAACGGATATTGTGACGAAGCACTTCGAGGCGATTTTGGGGGAGAAGATATATTTGATCCTCATCCCTCGAATATTTATCGAGTGCAAATGTTTTTGAAAAACCCAAAGATCCGCGATCTTTTAGGTTGCGCGCAACACGTAAAGCCTAGGAAGAAATCTCCGCCTTGGTGTGGCCTTTCGAAGTAATATTCCTACTTGCCCCCAGAGGCGCCGGGGCAAATAGAACAAATAATTTAATTAAATCGGATACTTAACATTGCCCACATTTAATTACTTGACCAAATAGATCAATAATTGTACCAGAGGCTGTATTAAACAATTTTTAAAGGAAAATGTTTTATGAAAAAACAATTCTTCTCAAAAGCCGCTAGCTTTTTAAAACTGAGTCTGGGTATTGCACTGGTATTTTGTGTCTCTGCCATAGTCAGCGCTCGCCCCGCTCGCGCCAACGATTGTATCGCATTCATGTTATCCTACGGATATACCTTTGAGCTCTCAAAACTCTATTGTTCCTACAACGGCGACCTATGCGTGCAACGCTATCTCCTCCATGGCTACTCCGAAGAGGCAGCAAAAGCGGTTTGTCACTAAGCTAACAGTCATCGCCACTAAATAAAAAATATGTCGCAGCAATTTTAATTCAGAATAGGATATGGACTGCTATCTCTTTTAGGTAATGGAACCTATTCCATAGAGTCGCTTGGATGAGATTGGTGGTAATTTCCTATTAAATTCTTCCTTCATCCTGGTATCTCGATAGCATCGGATGTTTCTGTGTGCGTGAAATTTTTGTGAATCAAAACATGATAGAGCGATTCAGGCATAATTAGTTTAGCGATAAGAAATGCACATAGTGCCGCAATCATCATGGGAAAAATAATATCGTATTGATGCGTGATCTCCATCACCACGATCACTGCCGTGATGGGGATTTGAAATGTTCCGGAGAAATAGGCCACCATGCCTAAGAGGGCGCAAACTTTTAGATTGGGAAACATCGCAAGTTTTGCTGCCGATATTCCCATCCAGGCACCTATCGACATAGAGGGAGCCAATATCCCACCACCGATACCGGAAAGGGCAGAAAAGGCCGTAGCCAATAACTTTGCAATTGGAAAACTTAGCGGCAGCGAGGCAACGCCTGTGGAGAAAAATTCCCGCGTGATCGAATAGTTTGATCCACCCGCCTTACCAGAATAATAGTAGCCAATCACACCAACCAGTGATCCAAAAAAAAGCGCCCGGATCCACCATCGCCTACCAAAAGCTCGCAGAAAATCACTAGTAACTATTCGTCCAAACAAACCACCCAAAATGCCGCCAAGTATCCCGATTAATAATGCGCAACGTATAAGTGAGCTAGAGTACGCCCCCAATAATGGGCTACCAAAATAACTCTCATTTCCGATGAGAGCTTGTGCTGTGAGACCAGAGACAATCACTGCCACCAATACGAGGTGACGGAGTCTGCCAAAATCACCCACTACTACTTCCTCTAAGGCAAATGTAATTCCCCCTAGAGGGGCATTGAATACGGCTGCGAATCCAGTGCCCGCTCCAGCCACCACATAGGATTGAAAATCAATGCGGGGAAATTTCTTTTTCATCACTCTGCCAACGGCTGTAAAGACAGCCGCGGATATTTGCACCATTGGTCCTTCAATTCCAATGGATGCACCACTGATAAAACCTATACCAGTGGAAAGGGCTTTAACGAGGGCAGTTTTTATAGAGAGTAATTGATCCTCTAAAGGATGATGCACTGATTTTCTTGCTAGAATGGCGGCATACAATACTTGTGGGATACCGCTGCCCGAGGCCATCGGAGCAAATCGAGTCACCCCAGTTGCTAACAAAATGCCGACGGGAGCGAGTAACGACATAAGAATGGGATGCGCTTCAAATAAGCTAGTATAGCTCCTTTGAACAAAGTCGATACCATGAGTGAAATAAACGGAAATAAAAGCAACGGAGATTGCAGCGAGCCAGAAAGATCCGTGAATGAGTATTCGCTCACGATATTGAATGAATTTTCTAAGTTGATCTTTTAACAAGAATTCCTAAGAAAGGGAGAGCAGACCGAGTCAAATTAGCGGAAAGACTCAATCTACTCTCCCTAATGGAGTTATTTAGACGTAATGACTAGGTTTGCGCGACGATTCTTTGCGTAGGCTTCTTCTGTTTCTGCTGCATCAAGAGGCTTCTCTTTCCCCATACTGATCGTGGTTAATCGATCCCTATTGATACCGTTCCCTTGCAAAAATTTTCTCACTGCATTAGCGCGCTTTTCACCAAGGGCGAGATTGTATTGAGAGCCACCGCGTTGGTCGCAATGCCCTTCGATTTGAATGCTAACAGAAGAATTAGTTTTAAGAATTTTGACGTCTTGCATAAGGATGCTGCGATTTTCCTTATCAAGGGCAATATCGTTGTAGGGAAAGTGCACGCTTTGTAGGCCCAGAGCATTCGTTTTGTCAGAGGATAAAATATCGCTCTCTTTGATGGGGCTAACATCATAGCCATTTATTTTTGAATCGTTCGTTTCCGTTTTTGCTTGCTTGTGGCTACAAGCCGAAACAGCGCTTAGAACTGCAATCATAGAGATTGCCTTAATAAGAGTTGAGCTGAAGTTCATTTTTTTCCGCCTTTTTTCTTTATTCGTTATATAAATAGATTATGAAACATTCAATTTATAATTTCAATAGCATTTTTCAACAAATTGATCTTTCTGCCCTGAAGCACTTTTACGCTGTAGCGAGCTTTGGCGGATTCTCCAAGGCGGCTCGCGCCACCGGTCAGTCACAACCAGCGCTATCGCTTGGACTCCAGAAACTAGAAAAATCCTTAGGGATGAAGCTAATTAATCGTGGCTCGCGACAGCCCTCGCTCACAAAAGAAGGCCTAGCCCTTTTAAGCTTCTGTCAACGTATGGAGTCTGGGCTAGATTCACTAGTTAGCTCCGTGGGCTCCGACTCGCTTGTTGTTCGTAGACGCCTCCGTGTAGGCACCGCACTTTCTCTGGGATTTGCGCCTTTGCTGAGCGGGTGCGTAGACATGCTCCGCAACGATGATAGCGTCGAGCTTGAGCTATCCACCATGAGAACCTATCAACTGCTATCCGATGTTCGCGACGGCGACCTGGATGCAGCCCTAGTGCCAGACGATGTATACGATTCAGGCCTAAAATTTTACCCAGTAAAAAAAGATCACTTAATTTTCGTTGTGGCACCAAGTGAAAAAGCGAAATTCAAAAATGCTGATTGGCTCGCTACGGTGAACAAAATGCCACTCATCACCTACCCAAGAGAAACGCCTATGCGCTCCTTCGTAGATAAAATTTGCGTACAAAATAGCATTCACTTTCGCAACCTAGTGGCGGTTAACACATTTGATGGAATTGTAGCCCTGGTGAAGGAAAGTGCAGGCGGCGCATTTCTGCTTCGCTCCCTTGTCGCAAAGGATTTAAAGCTGGGCGTTTTAGTGGAGGCGCCTCCTGGATTCGTGCTGCCAAAGAGCGGTGTAGCTTTAGCCGTGCGTGCAGACAAGCAGGGAAATCAAACGGCCAAGGGCGTTCTCAAATGGCTGGAGAATTAATAGGATGAGTATAAAAAGCTTTATCATAGTTTTTTTAGTTCTTTCGGGAGCGGGATATGCCGCCTATCGCTGGAGAGCAGAAATTAATAGCTATTTTCATCCTTCAACGCAGTCGACGAAAGATCGGAAGAGC
>CAIPTA010000090.1 GCA_903867855.1 Oligoflexia bacterium
AGAAATAAAAAATGCGACGAAGTCTCAAGCCTCATCGCATTTTTAAAATGGCGTTCCCTGGGGGATTCGAACCCCCGTTACCTCCGTGAAAGGGAGGTGTCCTAGACCGGGCTAGACGAAGGGAACGCAAACGAACTATCTTAGCAAATGGTGAGCCCAGGTGGACTCGAACCACCGACCCTCTCATTAAAAGTGAGATGCTCTAGCCGACTGAGCTATGGGCCCAACAACAATCTGTAACGATTGGCTAAGGTCTTTTTCAATACCCGAGTGGATGCTTGGGGTCAAGTTTGAAATTGCAGCTCGACCTGTTTCGAATCAATAAAGGTTTTGCCGAAGTATTCATAAGCGCGTCGTGCCGCAATTCGACCTCTTGGCGTGCGATGAATGAAACCTTGTTGCAATAAATAGGGTTCATACACGTCTTCAATAGTTTGGGCTTCTTCTCCAATAGCGGATGCGAGCGTATCCAAACCAACCGGACCGCCATCAAATTTCTCCAAAATAGTGAGGAGAATCTTCTTATCCATGCCATCCAGGCCAGATTCATCAACATCGAGAGCTTTCAAGGCATGCTTCGCAAGAGCCGCATTCACCACCCCACCAGACATTTCTGCAAAATCTCGTAAGCGACGGAGCAAACGATTCGCAATCCTAGGAGTGCCACGGGAACGTTTTGCCAATTCCAGGGCGCCACTCGCTTCCAGGGTGATACCGAGCCGAGTTGCGCTTTGCGTTATTATCTGCGCCAATTCCTCTGGCTGGTAAAACTCGAGCACAAAGTTGATCCCGAAACGATCCCTAAGCGGAGTAGAAAGCAGGCCGGAACGAGTGGTGGCTCCAATCAGAGTAAAATGGGGGAGATCGATGCGCATGGTGCGCGCTCCAGGCCCCTGCCCCAAGATAATATCCAGCTTAAAATCTTCCATGGCGCTATAGAGCACTTCTTCCACAGCAATGGGCACTCGGTGGATCTCATCAATGAAAAGCACGTCATTTGGCTTCAGGTTCGTGAGCACAGCGGCCAAATCGCCCTTTTTGTCGAGGGCAGGACCACTAATCGTAAAAAGATCGGAACCGATCGATTTCGCCACTAAATATGCGAGCGTAGTTTTACCAAGACCCGGAGGGCCCGCAAACAAGCAATGATCCAAAGCTTCACCGCGACCCCGCGCCGCTTGGATGAAAAGCGAAAGATTTTCTTTTAGCTTCGGCTGACCAATAAAGTGGTCAAAATTGTCCGGACGCAATCCGCGCTCTACATTCAATTCCTGCGCTACTTCCGAGGAGGCTTCTACGAGTCTATCTTCTTGCATTAGGCTGTCCCCCTCACCATTTTCGATCCACCAGCATTTAATAATTTCAGCGCAAACTTCAGCGCCATCTCAAACACGGGAAGCTCTCCACTGTGCTTCATCGTTTCGCGCAATACAGCGCGGAGATCATTATCTTTATAGCCAAGCGCAACTAAGGCTTGCTCCAAATCATTGGCCCAAGGAGCATTGTCCACCGCCAAGCGCACGCCGGAAGATCCGCGCTGAGCGCCAGATCCCAGGGATCCTTTTTCTAATAGCAATCGCTTCTCACACTTCTCGCGAATTTCCACAAAGAGCTTCTCAATCGTTTTCTTGCCCACGCCGGAGATGCCGGCGAACATGCCTTTGTTCTCCGTGCTCACTGCCTCCAAAACTTGGATGGCCTCTAAAGCCGATAAAATCGCAATCGCTACTTTAGGGCCCACACCGCTTGCACCGAGCAAAATTTCAAATACATCGCGCTCTAGGTGAGTGAGAAAACCAAAAAGACAAAGCTGATCTTCGCGCACATGAGTATACACTTGCAAAGTTACCGCATGGCCCACTTCGGGAAGGCGAAGCAGCACAGTTTCTGGCACGAGCAGGCCATAGCCAACGCCCTGCACATCCACCACGATTTCATTTTTCGATTTTTCTTCGACGGTACCTTTTAAGCGAGCAATCATGCTTCTTTTTACCTTCGCCGCGGGCTCAGAGCCTACTAATTTTTTCGCGAATATTTTGTGCCTGGGGCTTGCCAAGCGATTGGATTTTATTTTGCTGCGCATGGCAAATCGCGATCGCCAAGGCATCCGACGCATCAAAACGGGCCACGGGCCCATGCGCTGCAAGGCTAGCACCAAGAAAAAGCTTAACCATTCTCTCCACTTGTTCTTTTTCTGCGCGGCCACTGCCAGTAAGCGTTTGCTTTACGGTGGAGGCGGAGTATTCGTGAATGGGAATATCGAGGCGAGCTACGGCGGCCAGTGCGGCTCCACGAGCTTGGCCCAGTTTCAGGGCGCTCTGTGGATTTTTCGCAAAGAAAACTTCTTCGGCGGAAACAGCCATCGGCTTCCATACTTCGATATGAGCGTTCACCGCTTCGAAGATCGCCTTTAGCCGCTGCGGCCAATTCTCGGCCCCAGCACTCACGTGCACCACGGTATGACCGATGCACGTAAGCGAGCTGCCTTTCAGCTCCACGCAGCCGAGGCCCATATAATTGGATCCAGGATCGATACCCATGATTCGCATGTCATGAGTATACCTAATCGCGGCAATTAGAGCACTACGATGTGCCAGATATTATCGTCGCCATCGCCCAAAATATCGCCAGGCTTTTTATCTTCATCAAAAAGGTAGAGGGGCTGAGTTTTGTAGCTAAGCTGATGGGAACCATCTTTGCGCGTCACTACACCGTATGGCGCGGGAGGAGCAAGGTTAGCATCTACTAGAACTGGTGGCCATTCCACGGCGCAGCCGCCATTGCAGTTGGAAATATTGGCTTGGTCAGGATCAAAAGTATAGACAGTCATTTGATTTTGGTCGGCGAGAATGGTTTTACCATTCACCACAACACTTGTTACTGGGGCAGGATTTGCTAAAGCTGAGCCACACCAAAGCGCTAATACTAAAAATAGATTTTTCATAGAGATCTCCTTCACAGCCTCAGGCGTAATTGCCTTGGCTTAAAAAAGAAACTACATCGATTTTTTGCAGCTGAACACGAAGGGCCGCTACGAGAAATGATGGGATTTGGTGGGATATTATTTTTGCTTAGCATATCGGGTAGCGCGGGCTTTCCCGATACGGGTCACGTGTCCACCCTTTACTAAACCAGATAAATCCCTGAGCGCTGTGATTTCTGAAACACCAAAACGCTTGCAACAATCCTGCACACTCACAAAACGATGACCCTGCAACCAGCTTAAGATCTCCAGCTGACGATGGTTTAAATTCGCATCCACTATATCTAGCGAAATATTCGTCGCGGGGATTTCTTGCGTACTCTCTTCTGATTTTTCAGCGCAAAAAATAATCTCTCCACAAAAGCGATAGCCATGCTCGGTAACTTCTAGCCAAGCAGCAGCCGGACCCAAGGATTTTCGTAATCCGCTAATCGCCGCATAGACCATACTATCGTGGCGGAGCATATCGTATTCATAGCCCCAGGCTGATTTCACTAGATTCGCCTTAGATACTTCTCGTCCCGCTCTCAGTGCCTGCAAAATTTTATATTGCTGACGAGACACAGAATCTGGCAGCCAATGCATATTTTCTGGCGATTGAACTAGCAAGCCAAGCCCACGAAGCAATACAGCCAAGCTCCGCTCTCCAGGCTTTATACCTAGCGACCGCGCCGCTGCCGGCAAATAGCCTTTATTTAGATAGATCTCTAGTCGCTTGCCTAAGTCGGCCTCTTCTTCTGCCGCAAAGAGAGCCATGTGTACGAGATCTTCCGTTCTGGCTTCACTCTTCAACTTTAGGCCTAGCCGAACCTGCAGGTTCTCATCCCGAGTGTTGGCAAAGGAGCGCAGCGCGTGCCACTTTGCATCGATCGCAGATATATCGAGGCTCTCACTAAGCGCTAGTTTTCTTTCCAAGCCAAGCGCGGCGAGCTCGAAGCTAGCATCTACCTCCCGGTGCAAGACTCTGCGCGAGAACCAGAGATAGTGCCTAGCTTGAAATATTTTTCCGCGACAAGCATCAAGCTCCGCAAGACGCAGATTCAAAACAATCTCCTGCCGTCGATTTTGATTGGCATAGACGAGAGGAGCTGCAAAGGCCAAAGTATTCGCCGTATCCATAAATTGTCCACGAAGGCATTGTTGTCTCGCCAACTCCAACGCAACGTTTGCCTGGGAATAGTTATCTTCGGTGCCCAGTTTCTTGAGTCGTTTCTCTAGCTTTTCTGGTGATCCACCCACAAGCCCATATTGCGTCTCATAGATTTCTCGAGAGATTGCAATGGAATTGGAAAGGCTGCTATTGCCAAGGCGTTCTGCCAAGTGCTCCGCCTCTTTCAAGCTTTGCAAGCCAGCATGAATTTCACCACCCACTGCGCGACAATGGCCCAAGAGATCGGTGGCTAAGCAGCGGGCAAAGCTATTCTTTGCGGCCAAAGACGCATCTCGGGCGAGCATTGCCTCCTTAGTAGAATCATGAATTTTCCCAGAAAAATAGAGAAAGAAAGCAGTTCCTTGATGGATATAGAATTCTTCTAGAGCTGTGGTTGGCTTCAACTTTTGATTGATGGATAGAAGATTACCGGCAGTTTCGTATTCCGATCGACGCGTCCATCCTAAGAGTAAAAAAAATCTCGATGCGATTAGCTCAATTTTAGAAAGCTTCTTTTGGTGCAACTCAAAGAGCTGGTTCGCTTCCTCTACCCTACCAACGAAACTCAACGCTCCAACCAAAGACACAATGTATTGACGACGCAAACTCGCCGTGACCTTCTTCCCATCCAGGAGCGCATCGTTGACGGCGCTATAGCGCCCTGCCATGAAATAAGGGTGTAGTTTCATATCCAATCAAATCCCATCATTCTTCTAAGACGCACTTCGTTATTTGGCAAGCCCTTTTAGCGTAAAACACTCCACATGAATATTTACTTCATTAGGCATGGCGAATCCGAATCAAACGAGCAGAACCTCTTCGCGGGGCGCTTTGATACACCTCTTACCAATCTCGGCATGGAGCAAGCAAAGCAGGCGTTAGCGAGAGTGAAGACACTCAAATTGCATTTCGATGAAATTCATCATTCCCCACTTAGCCGTGCCACAGACACTGCCAAGGTGCTTCAGCAAGGCTTCCCGGAAGTTAAATTGCGGGAGAGCGAATCACTTTTGGAGCGCGATTTCGGAAAACTTTCCGAGCAGAATAAAAGTCTCATCAAAAAGTTTTATGGAGCGAGCGAGTTTGAATCCATGTTTCACTCGTTCGAAGGCAAAGCACCCGAGGGCGAAAGTTTTTTCGATTTATACACTCGCACCGAGCGCTACCTATCTGAGGTTCTAATGCCAATCGCGAATGAGGGCAAAAGCATCTTAGTAGTGGCCCATAAATATACAATCGAGGCCTTTGCGCTAATAGCCGCCAAGATTGATCCTCGCGACTATCAAGATTTTCGAGTGCCGAATGCTAAGGTGCTAAGCCTTATTGAGCTCGCCTCCTGCGCGAAGAGTTCTAGCAAAAAGATGAATCACCTGGCCGAGGAAACAGAAGCGAGACTCACTAGCCTACTTCTTGCCGCTACGTTTTTGGGAATACTCGTGAAACTAATCCTTCGGCTTGAAATTCCCCACAATATCGAACTCGCTTTGATGGTTACGCTACTTGGGATAAATACTTTCTTTGGATATTTGCGGCTCAATCCAAGGTATTTTTTTAAGGCCACTCAGAGCCTGGAAACAAGCGCTAGGTCTATCGCCCTAAGACTATCGCTCGGAATCGGACTCATCCTTTGGAATCCGCATCCCCTCCTCGCCACTCTCGGAATTCTCTTTCTGCTTCCTCCTGCGGGCCTAGCATCTACACTCTCGCTTATGTGGGGTGGAAACTTTTTTCTGGCCAGCCAAACTTCGATCCTGCTCTCTCTGGCGAGCCCGCTTCTCCTCCTATTTTTACAAGTATCAGGCTACTTGCACCTATCGATTAGCCACCTACTCTTGATCACAATCGTCGGCACCGTCGCTCCAGCCCTCTTCGCTCAGAGATATCGCGCCATAAGGCCCATGGAAGCTGGGGCGCTCACCACCAATTGGTCATTCCTTGGTTCCATCGCCATGATCGCACTCTCCTTCGTGGTGGCCTATGCGAACAGCTCTTCCTCTCTACTGAATTTTCGGCCCGAACCGATCGTCGCTTGTTTACTGCTATTAATAGTTAACCGCGCCCTTGCTCTACTCGCCGCAAAGATTACCAAAGCTACCGAAGCGGAACGGCTAGATATTTTTATCCAAAACTTATTGCCGAATATATTTCTACTGGCACTGTTTCCTTCGTTGAGGGAATCGGGCTGCCTGCCAATTTTGAATCTTATAAACTTCACCCTGATTTTTATGGAAGAGCGCGGAATTGTTTCCAAATTTCCAATACTTGCTGGTCTTTCAGCAAAACCTGGCAAAGCACGGCCTAGCTTTTTACGAATCCGAAACAAAGAAAGAATCAGCGCCTAACGCAGTGTGTTTACAAAAGGAAAATGAACTGCTACAAGCAGCTCAGAGAAGAGGGAGATCGCTCATGAAAAAGTTACTATTGATCCTAGCCGCCATTCCATTTTTTGGCTTTACTGGAACTCCAATTTACACAGTTCCAACCAGTGCCGATCTAGCTCCCTACGCCTCTTTTCCGCTACAAAACTTGAGCGTGAAGTATCAGGACGAGCAATTAGAAGTGGGCTATGATTTGCCTATAAGTCTAACGGGTGAACTTAATCACGTGGTGTTCTCTGGCCAAACAGTGGATGGAGTACCAAACGCCGTTCTAAGCGGCCCCAATGGCACCATGAACTGCTTGCGAAGCACGGCTGGCTCTGCCACCTGCAACGTGAAATTTGAAAACCTAAAAACGGATTCTGCAAAAGTAAACTTGGCGCTGCAGGCAGAAAATCTCGATCCAGCTATTTTCGGTAAGAAACAAATCGTAAGCCGCATTTTCAACGGCGATCCAATCGGCGTTTTGCAATATTGATTTTATAGAGACTTATCGTACATTCGATAAGTCTTATACGCAGGCTCACCCGAGAAGGCATTCATGGCTGCGATCATTTGATCGTTGTCTTCCAGAATCCAGCTACACTCGCCGCCCCAAAGACCCATCTCTTTCGCGCGCTTATAGGTTTCATAGTAGAAAACACTCGGCACGCCGCTCGCACGATATTTTTGCTTCACTCCAAGAGTGATCACGCGCACGCGATTGATTTTCTTCTTCTTCGGATTGAGGCCACTCAAGAGTTTGAAAATTCCAAAAGGAAGTAGTTTCCCATTTGGAATATCTTTCAGCACTTGGTTGATATCGGGAAGTGAAAGCGAAAAACCAACAGGTTCGCCATCTTTGAATGCTAAAATGCAGAACTCTGGCCAAAGCGCATCCTTCAAAGATTTCGCCATATGCTTAAATTCAGCATCATTCATGGGAGTGAAGCCCCAGTTTTTTTCCCAAGCGTCGTTATAAATTTCTTGGATTAGGCCAACTTCTTTTTGGAAGTTTTTCATATCGATTGGACGGAATGTCATCTTCGATTTTTTCTTCACTAACTCTGCAATCCGCGCCACGCGTTCCCCAAAATGGGTGGAAGGCATTTCAAAAGCGAGAAGATCTTTCACCTTTTTGTGGCCCTCATTCTCCACGAGCTTTTCATAGTAAGCTGGATTGTGAGTCATCATCACGTAGGGATCGCGAGCGAAATTATTGATCAGCAAGCCACACTCATGATTGAGACTTGGATTTGCGGGGCCGCGAATGATCGTCATGCCCTTCGCTTTTACCCAGGCTTCTGCAACCGCAAATAATTTCTTCGTAACCTCTTGATCATCGATGCACTCGAAGAAGCCCCAGAAGCCAGTTTTCTCGTTGTGAAATTCATTGTGAACCTGATCCACGATAGCCGCTATTCGCCCCACATGCTCGCCATTGCGATAGGCATTCCAGCAGGTGATTTCCGCGTGCTGATAGAAAGGATTCTTCTTGGTATCCAGCGCATCTACTACAGTAAGGCGTAGAGGTGGCACCCAAGCCTTATCGCTTTTATAAATTGCCCAGGGCAAATCAATGAAACGCTTCAGTTCTTTCTTATCTTTGCCCGGATGAAATTCAACAAGAGTAATGGCAGACATGTGCGCTCCTTAGTTCTGAATGATTCCGAATTCTTTTCCAATTTGCGCAAACACATCCAATACGAAATCCAGATCGCGCTCTTCATGTGAAGCCATATAGCTGGTGCGAATCAAAGCGTAGCCTTTCGGCACAGCAGGAGAAACCACGGGAGTTGCAAATATGCCAAGTTCATAAAGCCGGCGCACCATCATGAACGCTTTCACATCATCGCCCACAAGCACAGGAATAATCGGGGTTTGCGAACCCATGGTATCGAAACCGAGACCCTCAAGACCCGCCTTCATCTTGCGCGCATTTTTCCAAAGTTTATCAATCAGAGTAGGCTCTTCTTGCACGATGCGAATACATTCTAGCACGGTGGCCGCACTGGCTGGCGGCAGAGAAGCCGAGAACATAAAGCTGCGGCTCTTGTGCTTGATATAGTCGATAATATCTTTCTTACCGGCTACGAATCCGCCGAGAGAGGCGAAGCTCTTCGAGAAGGTGCCCATCATGAGATCCACTTCTTCGTTAAGACCGAAGTGAAGCGGAGTGCCGCGTCCACCGGGACCGATCACGCCAAGCGCATGGGCACAATCGCAATAAAGGCGTGCTCCGTATTTATCGGCGAGGCGCACGATATCAGGAAGATTTACAATTCTTCCCGTCATGGAGAAAACGCCATCAAACACAATTAGTTTACCTGGCACATGCTCATACTCACGAAGTAGGCGCTCAAGTTCCTGCATGTCGTTATGCTTATACTTCACCGTTTCACCGATCGCGGCGCTTTGGCCCTCTACGATGGAGGCATGATTTTCACGGTCGGAAAAAATGATATCTTTGCGGCCAACCAAACAAGAAATAGTGCCTAGGTTTGCCAAAAAGCCAGTGGCATACACAAGCACTGCTTCACGCTGCAAATACTTCGCAAGTTCCGCTTCGATTTGCTCGTGCATATCGAGGTTACCATTTAGGAAACGAGAGCCGGTGCAACCAGTTCCGTACTTTTCAATCGCTTTAATCGCTGCTTCGCGAACGCGAGGATGTTGAGTGAGGCCGAGATAATTGTTCGAGCCGATCATCACGCGCTCTTTGCCTTCGGTCATTACGCGGGGGCCAGCTCCACCTTGCAAGGCTCTAAAGAAAGGGTATAAACCAGCCTGCTGCAGCATTTTCGCGTCTTGAAATTGGTGACACTTATCAAAAAGATCCATTATTTTCTTCTCCTGGAGACAAGCGGTCTTGGATTGGTTTAACGCAACGCTTGCAAGTGCGTAAATTATTACGCGATCCAGCCCCAAAAGAGAAGAAAAATCCCCATTTTAGACAAAGAAAAGGGGCCTCTAAGGCCCCTATTTCATTCCTGTTTTTTTGCTATCTGCGTGGACCTGGCCGCGCCAGTGCAATCTCATGTTCGAGCCACTTAGAGAAGAGCTCTTCTAGGTGAGAGGACCCGAGAAAAAAAGTAAGAAATTTCATATGCTTAACCTCCCTTTTTCAACCGTGTACTACTATATTTAGTATTCCATAACCGATTATTTTGATCAAGTTATATTTTAAAGCCGCCGATACACTATTGTGAGTAATTCAATTTCCACAGGTCAAACTGCGGCGGCTCTCTTTACGCCCGAAGCAGAACGGCTACGAAGCCAAAGCGCAGCCGCGTCCAATAAGCCTGTATCCTTGCCGACAAAGCAAGGCAGCAATTTAAAGCAAGGCGCCAAAACCGATGATAGCCTCGGCAACTCTGCGAGCCCCGGCTATGAATTCATGGGTGGCAAGAAAAAGAATGGGTCAGACGCAGACAAGCAAGGTTCAAATCCATTCGCTCCCGCACAGGCTGAAAATTCCACGGGAGCAAAGGCAGCTAATATTGTGCGATTACAAATCGGATGGGAAACGCTGTTAGTGGTTCAGCGGAAGATCTGTGAAAAAGCCAAAAATATTATCACCTCGATTGAAGCGCCCGTAAAATATGCGGTTGAGCGGCGCGGAAAATCCACGAGACTCAAAAGTAGAGGCTGCATTGTGGATCTGCAAAGCGCAGAAAATACGTTAAGTCAGCAAGATGAATCAGACGAAGAAAAAGAAAGCGCCTAGATTCCGCGCACGCAAAAAGCCTCAATGGCTCGTTCATAAAAACGAATAGAAGCATGTAGATCATCGAGTCGCACTTGTTCGTTCGGACAATTCATATTGTCTTCATCTTGTCCCGCACCAAAGGCTACCGTTTCATATCCGCGCTCTGAGAAATAAGCCGCCTCGGAGCAGTTATTGCTACTGCGAACAATGGGCTCCACGCCGGAGCTCGCCAAATCTGCGCAAAGTGTCTGCACAAAAGTGCTCTTTGGATCAGTATAAAATTTTGGAGTAGAGATCAGGCGGCGACAATCGATCGAGATCGTACGATAGTTGTGCACAATTTTCGCAAGACGCGCCTTCAAATCAGCCTCTAGCTCTTTTTTGATATCAGCCCCACCGAACTCTGGCACTAAATGAAAGTGCAATAAGAGATCTAGGCAATCCCTGCCCTGAGAAACGCCAGAGAAAGTGATCTTCGAGCGCGGAGGATCAAAACCCTCTTCATGATGAGAAGCCAAATCACCATTGAGCTGATCTAATTCTTCGCGAATTGCCACAACTGCTTGGGCCACTTCTGCGGGAAGTAAACGAATACCCCTATCCCCCGTACCACCCAATCGCATTTCAAAAAAACAATCACGATGGTTACTAGAAATTGATCGAAAACGATCGCGAACAGCATCCAAATCCTTTGAGGGTACCACCACACCGGCAGACGCATTGTCTGGCGTTTTATTTAAGCTGCTCGCACCGTGCAGAGAAAACAACTTGTGTTGAATCGGAGAGGCGCGCAGCTGATCCAAAAAGAAAAGCACATTGCTGAGCGCATTTTTTTCTGCCTTTGGATGGGCTACATGACAACTCTTACTTCGACTAGAAACAAATATTTTCGCGTTAAATTCTTGGGCATCTCGCTCCACAGCCACAAAAGAAATACGAATCGCAAAACTCATCTGCACCTTTTGCGCATTCACAATATTGAGACCGGTAGGAGCGCCCACTAATACATACTTTGGATTTACCGCACCCGACTGAATTAAATATTTGCAGCCCGCCAGAGGAGATTCCCCCCCGCAAGTAGCCACGATATAAATTGGTTGCTTGAGACCATGCTTCGCGTAAGTTGCACCGGCAATTAACTTACAGAGAAAATCGAGTTTTCCACTAGCAGCACCCAATCCGTATACTCCACCCTCTAAAAGAGCGGGGGCCCAGGGATTTCCCCCAAGCTTATTCCAATCTGCCGCATTTCCTGGAGAGGCCGTATCCACATGGCTCGTGAGCAACAAACCCTTTTTGGTGCGAGAATCCACCAAATCATCGCCAAGAATTCCAATTAAATTGTATTGGCGCTTTGCGTGGTCTCCCATAGAATGAGGCACTTGCTGCAGAACAAGACGAGCTCCAATTTGCTCAAAGAGCGGGATTAAATAGTTAACAAGCTCCTCATCCCCCTCTTCGGAGATACTTTTGAGCTCTAAAAGTTTTAACGCGTGCGCGAGAAGGTCCATAAAATTGACTTAGCTAATCTTCGTATTAAAATCTGAACCATGAGAATACCATTTTTGAAATTTTTTTTCGCCACAAAGCTTTACCTGGTAGTAGCGATTTGCAGCTTTGCGCTAAATGCCAATGCGTCTATTTCTGAATCACTTAGCAAGGCGGATCAAGCCTTCCAAAACGCGCACTTTGAAGAGGCTAGAGATTTATATGGCTCCCTCCTCAATGATCCAATTAGCACTGACAATGCTGCTTTTTACTATAACTATGGCACCGCGCTAGCCAAAACGGGAAACATGGGGGCAGCCTACGCCTTCTTAGAAAAAGCCCTACTACTTCAACCCTGGGATAGCGACACTCGCAATAATGTGGAATTCGTTCGGAAGCAATTGCCTGCCGGTGCCCTCTCCACCCAAGCCTCTGGAATCATCAAATTCATCCCCGAAGATTTTTTTCATTTGCCTGTGAGAGCCTGGCTCTTGCTTGCTCTTGTTTCTTTATTCGCCATTCTTGTTGCTCGCTTCTCGCAAAGAAAAGCGCTGACCGCGCAATGGATTTTCGCGCCAATGCTATTTGTGAGCGTTTTGATTTGTTCTCTCTACTGGCTCGAAAACTCCAGCCAGCTCGCCATTGTTAGCGTGAAAGAGGCAAAGCTACGAAGTGGGCCCAGCAATAGTTTCCCGGAAATCATGAATATGGAAAGCGGCTCCATAGTGAGAGTGGGAGAAAATCGAGAGGGCTGGAGCAAACTTTACTTTAGTTTAAGCACAGACCGATCTCACGAAATCATTGGCTGGATCGATTCTCGCTCCGTGATCAATTTGAAAGAGTAAGTTAAGCTCCGGAAAAATTAAAGAATCTTAATACTTTACTGCCAATGCCGAGCTTTAACTTTCACGAAGCAGCCTCTTTTCATTGACGCTAAGCCTTGGAATCCCCTAATGTAAGAGGCCAAATGAGCTCCAAAATCTTTTTAAATTTTATTGTCCGCGCCCTATTGGTTATGGCCATCTTCGCCGCATGTGGTGGTGAAACCATCAGCAATGACAGCCCACCCGAAAAGCAATACGATGAAGGCCTGCGCCTGATGAAAAAGGAGCGCTACACAGAAGCAGTGGAGCGATTTCGAGTTTTAAAGAGTCGATTTCCCTATAGCAAGTTTGCTGCCCTCGCTGCGCTAAAGATCGGCGATGCTCACTACCAAGAAGAATCATTTATTGAAGCGGCCAGTGCCTATAAAATTTTTCGTGAACTTTACCCAAAGCACGAAATGGCCGCCTATGCGCTCTACAGAGTTGGAGAAAGTAATTTTAATTTAGTTCCTGAATCTCCAGATCGTGATCTGGATTCTGCCACCGCGGCGATAGATGCCTACAAACTGCTTGTAAAAGATTATCCCGATTGCCCTTATGTGGACGACGCGAAAAAGAAGCTTGCTGGACTACGCACAAAGCTCGCCGACAAAGAAGATTATGTGGGAAATTTTTATTTCATCCGCAAACAGTATTCGTCTGCTGTTGGGCGCTATCGCCATCTCCTCGACCAATACCCAGATTCACCCTACAATGAAAAGGCGCTCTTCCGCCTAAGCTACTCCTACGAGCAAATTGGCGAGTTCACCAAAGCCAATGAAGCCATGGATCGCCTCGCAATGGAATTCCCAGCGGCGCTTCAGCAGAAAGGTGCGAAAGACTTGAAAGAGCGCCTACAAAAAGAGACTCAGCAATGAATATTGAAGAGATTAAAAAACTGCTGAGTCAGCGCAAACAAGAAGAAGCGCAGCACGAACTCCTTCAGCTCGATGCGCGCGGGCTCTCCACTGCTGAATCCCAATACTTATTGGGCACCATTCATCATCGCAAAAATGAATTGGCTCAAGCTGTAAACTGTTTCAAACGAGCCTTGCAACTCGATGCTAAATTCACCGATGCTGCCATCAGCCTTTCGGTGATCTACAATGACACTGGCCACTACCAAGAGGGTAAAGCCATTTTCCAACAGGCCGAGAAAAGCATTGAAAAGCAGCTCGCGGGCGCGCCAGCCCATAGCATTGTGCTCGCGAAAGAAATCGCTGAGAAGCATGTAGAGCTCGGCAATCTCTATCGCAACTTAGAAAAATTTGATGAGGCTGCAAACGAATATTTAAAAGCGTCGCGCCTAGATCCACAAAATCTTGATTCTCGCATCTTACTTGCGAAGATTCATGCTCAGCGTGGTCAATTGCGATTGGCCCATCAAGAACTGCAAAAATTAGTAAAAGAAAATCCCAATCATGTACCTGCGCGTGTGCACTTAGCACTTCTTTATTATGCGATGGGAAATGCTGTAGACGCTCAAATTGAGCTCTCTGAAGCTTTCGTGAAAGACCCCACCAATGAGCAGGTGAAGATGTATTTGGCCATGACCAAGCAGGCCACGCAAAGCACTATCTAGCGCTGCTTTTTAAAAACCAGATCAATCCATTTGATCTATATGTAATTTAATTACGCCTGCGAATTCATTGGCAGCCCATGGCTTAGCGGTGATTATTTTTCCGTCCACCACCACATCTTCATCCACGTAGATAGAATCTCGGAACAGTACTTCCGCTACCGAAAGTAGTTCCGCAAATTCTGGGATTGGTGCGTACTTCGGATGAGCCGTATGGGTACATTTTTTATTATTCAAAACGCCTGCGCTGGCGAGCACCAATGCACCATTGCATATTCCGGCAACGATTCCACCTCGCAAGTGTGTGGTGCGAATTAATTCGTGAAGTGGTTTGTGTAGAATTGCATTTTCGCAATTGCCACCGGGCACGATCACAATATCCACAAGATCAGTTGAGTTGATGTCGCTCATGTCGACAATACTTAGGGGAAGCTGCGCTCCCAGAAGCTCGATCGCTGGCGCAACCTCATCCATAATGCAGCCAGGATAACGAACGACGATGGAGTTTAACTTTTTCATGATGATTTAAGGGACGAAAATCTTTCGACGAATAGAAATTTGCAAGATCAAGGCGCCGAGCGATTTCGGCCGTGAGGCGTACGGATAGTACGCCGGAACGGAGAAATCGAGAGGCAACGCAGAGATTGCTAATTTATATTCGTCGCTCTTAGAGAGCGAAGACTTCGACTTTAGAGATCGTGCCACGCAAGGACAACGGCATCGCGATCGAATTGCTTGGCTCTGCAGAAACTCGTGCATTACCAGCGCTGGACATAATCACCGTGAGCAACTCTTTATACATAGAGTACTTCACCGAGTATTCATTCTCTTGCAGCACTACTTGGCGGCCAGTCTGACTTGCAGTGTTCACTACAATCGGAGCCTTCAAGTTAGCCGTCATCTTGCTCACATCATCAGGGATAGTGAGAATGCAATACACTAAGGTGTCTTTATTTTTGGTATTTTCAATCTTCAAGCAACGAAGTTCGTTACCAGAGAGATGTACCTTATAATCTGATTTGAAAATTTTTGGCTCAAGCACTGGAAAAGCCACTTCAGGAGAGTCTAGCGACTGCATCCAGAGGATGAGCGTGTCATCAGCGGGATCAACGATGAAGAAGCGCTTCATGGCCTCAAAGCCTAGCAGGCCATCTTCAAATTTAATGATATCGTTCTCAGCCACATCGAGAACACCAAAACGACTAGTAGTAACTTTCATATCCCCCCCAAACTGCCACAGCGGGTCACCTACTTAGATTGTACTATTGCGTTATCGAATAGCACAATAGACCTAGGTGTTTTTTCCTTCGTTTCCGCCGGAAGCATTTCCACCACGTTTCAACATCTCCGCCACCTGGCTCACAGACTTCGGAGAAGTAGCTGCAGCCTCTTTATTGGAAGTCTGAATGGCTTCGTAGACTTCTTGGCGATGAATTTTGGTTTCTTTGGGAGCTTGGATCCCTAATCGAACTTGCTTGCCCTTAATCTGCACAACCATGATTTTGATATGGTCGTCGATAGCGATGGATTCGCCGAGCTTTCTGGTCAAGACTAACATAGAGATAAACCTCTCACTTCCTTATGAATCATTCCGTCCTAGAAGAACTTGGTTCAAATAACCGATTTCCCAAGTTCAAGCAACGGGAATTATCTCAAAAAATCCAGTAGCGTGGGCTGAATCAATTTATTCGATGCCTGAAGACTGGCTCTCAGCACGGTTTCTTCGCGAGCCATGTCGGATACTACCTGGATAATATCCGCATCCTCGATATTGGATTGCAACTCCGCATTAAAACCGTTTGCCTTCTGCATACTATTCTCAGAATTTTCGATTCCGCCTAGACGAGCCCCAACTTGAGCGCGAGCTGTGATCACGCGATCCCGAATTTTTTCTAGCGGATCAAGAGTGGAACGAATCGTATCCACATCATTGGTCATCAATCCCACGCGGAGAGTTTCCAACGTACGGAAGATATCATCGTGGGCGCGGGCGGCTTGCTGTTGCACTGCTAGCTCGGGCGAAACCTGTTGCGCAGCGTCAGGCGAAGCGGCCTGCGCTTTATCGGCGGCATTGGGCGCCCCCAAGAATACGTCGCGACCGGGCAAGTTCATCCCCACGAAAACATCTTTCTGCACTTCCACCATGATCTTGCCATCGTCACCATGGTAATTTCCTTGCTCATCGAAGGGCTGTGTATTCGTTTTGTAACCACTAAACACGAAGCGATCGCCTAGTTTACGGTTTGAGATGGCGCCCACCTCTTGCTGAATATGCTTAATTTCTTCCGCCACCATGATGCGCGAATCCGGACCATTCGAGGCGGAGCTCGATTGGCCGATGGCGAGCTCTTTCGCGCGCACGAGAAGATTCGTCACTTCATCTAACGATGTATCTGTAAAATTCAAAAATGTTTTTGCAAGATTGGCATTGCTCTCGAATTGTTTATTGTCGAGGGTCTCGTTGCGAATTGTCATCAACTTCGCGTTGCCCACCGGATCATCCGAGGGAGTATTGATGCGTTTTTGCGTCGCATTCTGTTTTTGCAAATCGTTCATCTTCAACCTCGACTTGGTGATCGTGTCTCGTACAGTGCCTAAAGTAGAATTTTCGGAAACTCTCATACTTCAACCCGTCACTTGAAAATCGTTAAAATATTTTGCAGCACTTCGTCTGCCACCTGAATCACTTTTGCATTAGCGGCATAGGCGTGCTGAAACTGAATTAGATTCGAAGTTTCCTCATCGAGGTTTACACCTACGAGTGATTCACGCGTGTTTTCCAATTGCGTAACTACATCCTTCTGGAAAACCATCGATTTTTTATTCTCACCTGTGCGCACGGATAGATCGCTCACCATACTATTGTAGATATCTAGAATTGAGGAATTGGGCTGCGTATCAGAAAGCCCTTTCAATTCTCCAATGCCAGACATCGCCACAGCAATGCGGTTATCTGCAGGAGAATTGGCCTCTTTTGCAGCGGCAATGGAATCAAGATTTTCTAACACATGATCGGAGAGGCGCATATTTTCTGCAGCACTCTCTTTATCCGTAGGCTCGCGGAAGAAATCGCGACCCGATCCACCATCGAGACCAAAACCCTGGCGGTGAATATTGTTCACTTCTTTCGAAATCGTATAGGCCACTTCATTAATTTGATCCCGTGCAGAAGCGATATCCTTATCTCGTACTTCGAGGAGTCCTCCGAGGCGACCAGACTTGATGGAGCCCGTAAGCTTCGTGGGCACAGGCTCATTCACGAAAATATCTACGGAGCCTTCGCGCTTGCCGGTGGCTGGATCTGGTGGAGTGCGCATTACTTCAAGTTCTGTGAGCTGTTCACCTACGATGAGCGGCACATGGCCCACCATCGTAACCGTGACCATTCCCATTTTATCTTTATTCACCGAAATATCTGCCATCTCGCCCAATTTTTTGAGTGCAAGATCACGCTTGTCGTATAAATCTGGCGGCGCAGTGCCATTCATCTCTGATTTTTGTACGAGTAGGTTGATATCGCGAATCTGCCTAGCGAGGGAATTGATCTCACGCACATAGCCTTCGATACGAGAATCGATATTGCTCGAAACTTCCTTGAGCTCGCGATCCATGCGATTCACTTCACTTGCAAGTTGAGCGCTAGATTCGCGCACACTTGCACGGATGGCACTATTGCCAGTATCTGCAGAAAGTTTACGAAACTCGTTGAAGAAACGGGTGGCGAGACGGTTCACACCATCGCCGTTAGTTTCATTAAAAATTTGTTCTGTTTGTTGAAGATAAATATCTTTTTCTTCGGTGCTGCCAAAATCCTTGGCTTCTTTATTCATGCGCTTTTGAAGATACTCATCGTTTGCGCGAGTAACCGCTTTTGCCCACACCCCGTGACCAATAGAAATTCGGTCATTCCCCGTAACCGGACCCGCTTCTTGATCCACGCGCTGGCGAGAGAATCCCTCTGTATTCACGTTCGCAATGTTATGGCCAGTAGTGGTCATGGCGGCCTTTGAGACCATCAGTCCACTCTTACCAACATTGAACATGTTTACAGGATTAGTCATCCTCTATGCTTCCTTACTGAGGAATCGCGCACTTTGATCGCGAACCGCTCCGATATTTCCCTTTGGACCATAAACTTGTGGCTGCCCTGAGGAGAAGCCTAAGAGATTGCGCTTCAACTCGTTCGCATCCTTAATGGCATTCTCTACGAGACGCTTATTCTCGTGATTCATCTCTCTTGTTTTCTTGATCATCACGAGCAGAGTATTTCTAAGGCTCATGAGTGGTTCGAATTGTTCTGGAGCGGCGATCTTGGTCGCGATCATCTCCATGGTAATTTCTTTGCCTGGAATACCGATGGCCTTCGCGGCTTCATTCGTCCAGGATTGACGACGAAACTCCTCGCGGCGAATCTCATCGAGAATGGCTTCTTTAGAATAAGTGGCTTCGCGAATATCTTTGAAGCGAACAGCAATAAGGTGTTCTTTTTCTTCGCGAAGTAATTCGGTGAGCTGACGATGCAGCGTAATCTGATGCTTCAGACTAGCAACAAGCTCCTCGATCTTTGGAACTAAACCTTCCATGGTATCTCCCCCCGTCATCCGTGACAGAGTTTAAAAAATTAGCTTAGGTCTTGTAGCAAATGCTCAGTTACAACTTTGTCGGCAACTTTGCCCATATCAGGCTTATAGGTGCCGCCGTTAATCATTGCTTTCACGCGCGCAATTTTTGCTTCATCCACATCATCTGATTTTGCCACTTGATTTGCGGCCGACATTGCTTTTGCTTCGCTGGAAATGCTCACGTTCGCTGGCTCCGTTGTTGCGCCACTAGCTGCGGCGGGAGAGCCGGTATCTACCTGGCTACCGCGTGCTGCTGCGGCCTTATCACCCTTTTTGGTGCGGTGTGCGCCGGCGAGTTCTGCAGGATCTTTATTATTAGATACTTTCATGTTTCGTCCTTCCTGAACTTTCTAGCTCTAAATTCCGTTTAGAACTAATTACCACTAAAAAATTTTACCACGCTGCCGATAGATCGAATAGTACTTTCCCATCTCATTTCTTGATCACATCACTTTTATTTAGCTCTCGCACCGGCACACTAAAATCTCTTGCTTTACTCTGCTCTAAAACCTGTCTCACGATAAGCTCCGCAAGGCCTATGCCTTGGGTCTTCGCGGCGCTCTCCGCATAATGATCGTCAAGCATTCCGCGGAAAAGTTGATAGCCTTTGTCGTTTTCCATTTCCGGAGCTTCTTGCACAGTTTTACGCATATTGCGCATCATCTCTTTGAGAAAATTGGCCTCCATACCTTCGGCGGCTTTCCAAAGAGGAGAATCCTTAGGCACCTTGTCGGGGTCTAAAGCGGAGGACATCGGCATGCTGGCTCTTTCGATCTTCACGCGCGCTCCTTGAAAAAATTGGGAGTGGGGAACCTACTCATCCGAAGCCCCCACTCCCTAGAAACACAACCGCATCCATGCGGACAAAAGCTCTAAACGAAGAAAAATTCTGAACGCCATCCATGGCAAACAAGCTATTTCCTGTTTCCTGCATTGAGCTTTTACGGGATCCAATCCTTGAATCACGTGTCTCTATAAATCTAAATTGCACAACTCTTGCCAAGTTTCTTAACTCCTAAAGAATTTCTAATTCACCCTCAAGCGCACCTGCTTGCTTGAGTGCCTGAAAAATTGCCGTGAGCTCTTTTGCCGAAGCGCCCATATCATTCAGCACGTTCGCTAGCTCTGCAACACTAGTAGTATTCGCTATTTCCACCACTTTTTTGCCCGGGCCTTTTTTCGCGCCTAAAGCGCCGCCCACTTGAATCGAGAGATCACCGTGCGTGAGGGCTACGTTTTTAATCCGCACTTTTCCACCGGCTACCACGGTGCCGGTACGTTCATTGATCACAACTCTGGCGCGAGCGTCAGTGTCCACCGTCAAATTTTCCAAGACCGCCATTAATTCGACGGCATTTCCGTCGTAGTTAAAGGGCACAATCAAATCTATGGTGCTGGAATCAGCGGGAGTGGCGTATTTACCACCTAGTTGAGTGTTAATAACTTTTGACACTCTTGCCACAGTGGTGAAATCTGGCTCGTCAAGATTTAGGCGCAGCGATTTCTTGTTGGCAAACTCGCCAGGCAGTTCTTTTTCTACAATCGCGCCCATCGGCACACGCCCGGCCGTGGTGAATGCCTTACTCGTGCCATCAGCTACTGAGCCCAGGCTCACTGAACCTTGCGCTACTGCATATACCTGCTGATCCCCTGCGCGGAGTGGGGTTATGAGGAGCGTGCCGCCCTCTAGGGAGGCTGCATCGCCGACACTTGCCACATTCACATCAAACTTCTGCCCTGCTCTCGCAAAGGCAGGGAGATTTGCGGTGACCACTACAGAGGCCACATTTTTGGATTTCACTTCTGTATCGATATTTAAACCCATTTTAGAAAACATTCTTAGTAAGGCTTTTCCAGTCACATCAGCGCTAGAATCTCCGGTGCCCTTCAAGCCCACCACGAGTCCGTAGCCGATGATCATATTATCCCGCACACCTTTTACGCGGATAATATCCTTGAGGCGTGCTGCCTCAGCAGAGAGAACTGCTGCGAGTGCTAAAACCACACTAAAGATAAATAAAAATAGTTTTGATTTCATTGTATCACCCGTGTTTGCATGTCGAGAAACGAAGAAGATTTGAGATGATTTTGATCATCGATATCCTTGTTGTTCACGAGGGCAGTTACCTCTATCACATGGGCAATCCCGTGATAAATCACGCGCTTTTGCCCAACGAGACGAACCAGACCATTGCCAGAGTTTTCAGCCACCTCCATGCGAACGGTGTCATCATCTTTCCCGTTCTGCATCAGGTTACTTTTGGCGGCTTCTTCTGCAGCATCCTTATTCTTCTCCAAGGTACTTTTCCCAGCATCGGCCTTTTTGGCAGGATCGGTGGAATCACCGTTGGCTGGGGCACTCGCCACATTGCTCACACTATCGCTACTTGCGGGACGCCGCAAATGACGATCCTCAGGTGGCAGTGTTTGCCAAAGTTGATACTGTATTTCTCTGCGTAATTCCCGTTCAACATCAGCTGTGATTAAATCGCCCATTTCGCGGCGGCGATTATTCGTAAACAAGTAATTGCTCTGGCCCTGGCCATCCCAAAGACTATTTTCATTCGCATTTTTATCGACAAAATCTTCTCGGCGCATTCTGTGCTCTGGCGAACTGCCATCGGCGGCGGCACTTTCTTCTCCAACAGGATTTAGACTTGCGAGATGCCTGGAGTAGTTACGTCGCACGGGCGGCGCATAGGCATCTGTAGTATTCGCGCTCGGCCCATCGAGAGAACGCTTATGCGAGCTCGATTCCTCTTGGGCAATATCCTTTGACCCATCGCGATCGCGCTCAGCGGCATCAATCGCATCATTTTCCTGACGTAAAGAAGCGATCATATCACTACAGCGGGCAGTGGATAATAAGGTGAGCAGACAAAGAAATAATCGTAGGCTTCGTTTCATAATTGAACCTCCATGGTATTCGGAGACACCAAAGTGCCCACCACAATCTTCTTTGTTTTTCTAAGGCGCGCCTTAATCATAGTTCCAATGGTTGCATTTTCGATGAGCGCCCCATCCGTAGTGACTCGTAAACCACTTTCGCCAACGAAAATAATTTTAAGCGCCTGGCCCACCATTCCATCGGGGCGATGATCGAGCATCACAGAAGTTAATGTAATCGAAGAGCGAATCGTTCGCTTTGCTCGCATTCCTTTAATTTGTTTCGCGAGCGACTCTTCATTCGCTGCCAGCACCACTCCATCAAGCGCAGTAATATCTGTGCGCGCCTTCACAAAATTATCGGCACGAAGCTCTGCCATGAAGGGAATTTCTCGAGAAGGAGTCCATGCATCGGCATACCAGCGCAAGCTCACAGCAAACCACGGAGAGGTTTCCGCATTTTCCGTTTTTGCTTTTAGACGAAAATTCATATCACCACGCCAGAGCTGCTTCTCCATCACTGCTTCTAGAGAATAATCGCTGAGAGAGAAATTCTGAATTTTCTCAAATCCACCTCGTGGCTCAATAATCAGCTCCACGCCATCAGAAATATGCTTACCATCTATCGCCATACGCTTAATTTCGGCTAGGATGGAATTTTCTGTTTTCGCAGGCTCAGGAGCGGCTTTCACAAGCTTCGTGAACTGAAGCATCTCCGCGCCATGAATGGTGATATCCTCTGCGTTCAAGTGAATGCTTTCTGCGATGCGAGTGCGCAAATAGTTGCTAGGCATCGAGATAGACGATTGATCTTGCGGAAATTCTGCAATTTCGAGTTTCGAAAGCGCCTGAAAATCGGTTTTGCTTTTTGTGAAAATGCTCGCCACATTTCCCAATAAAACATGATCACCCTGCACTTGATTGTTCTCACCGAAGGTAATTTCTATGGCACTCGCGCTCCATACCTCGATCGGCATGAAGATCATGTAGAGAGTGAGAATGAGGTTACGAAGGCTATCACTTGACCACATTATTCGACACCTGCAACATCTGGTCAGCCGCACTCATCACCTTCGAGTTCATCTCGTAGGCGCGTTGCGCTTGAATCATGTTCACCATTTCGGTCACCACGTTCACGTTGGATGCTTCTAGGTGACCCTGCTCGATATTCCCAATACCGCCATTCCCTGGTGTGCCTTGTTGTGGGGTTCCTGATGCTTCAGAGGCTTGGAATAAATTTCCACCGAGAGCTGAGAGCCCGGAGGCATTCATAAAGTTAACGAGTTGGATTTGTCCAACCTGAGTTTCAATTCCTTTGGAATCTTTCGCTGTCACAATACCCACAGGGGAAATACCGATGCTCGCCGTAGCGGGCGGTATATTAATCGGCGGAGTCATCAAATAGCCGGAGCTCGTGAGAATTCTTCCTTGAGCGTCTACTTTAAAGCTTCCATCGCGAGTGTAGGCGATCTCGCCATTTTCTTTTTGTACGGAGAAAAATCCTTCGCCGTTGATCATTAAATCTAGAGGGTTATTGGTAACCTTAGAGGCACCTTGCTCAAACACTTTGTGCACGCTAGATGTTTTCACTCCAACCCCAACTTGCACGCCCGTGGGTGCTTGAGTGTCAGCGGAAACTTGCGTGCCAGGAGCACGAATTGTTTCGTAGAAGAGATCCTGGAACTCCGCTGTGCTTTTTTTGAAGCCAGTGGTATTCACGTTAGCCAAGTTGTTGGCTACGTTATCCAAGTTCGTTTGCATTGCCTCCATGCCAGTGGCGGCGGTGTGTACGGCTCTCAGCATTCCTTGCGTGCCTCCGTAAAATCAAAAATTATAGTTTTCCGATGTCGTTCACAGCACGAGCTTCGAGATCACCGTAATTTTTTACTAACTTTTCATTCGCTTCAAATAAACGCGTTGCCTTCAATAACTCCGTCATCTCTGACACCGCATTCACATTCGAAGTTTCCAACATTCCCTGGTGAACAGTTGTTCTCGTTCCATCCTGAACGATATTCGCTGGCACCTTATTGTTAAATAGCGAATTGCCTTCTTTCGAAAGCATTCTCGCATCCACAAATTCTTGGATGGAAAATTCGCCCACCAAATCTTTACCTTGGTAGATTTTTCCGTCCGTCGTAATCGATACTGCACCCGCTTTTTGCGGATCCAGATGGATGGCCCGCGCCGCAAGCTCCGCTCGCGTCGCCGTAGCCGCTGCATCTCCCTTTGCCAACACAGGGTAGCCATCCGTGGTTACCAATGTGCCGTCGGTGCTTAGCTTAAGGCTTCCTTGCCTCGTAAACCGCGATCCTTGCGGAGCTAACACTTCTAGAAATCCTTTGCCCTCTAACGCTACATCCAGTGGCGCCCCAGTTACTTTCGCCCGTCCTTGGCTATAGTCTGTGTAACTTCCATCTACGATCACGAAACTTTTATCTTTACCGTCAAGCCGATGAAAATCCTTTTCCGTATACAGCTTGTGAGGGATTTCTTCTTTCTGAGCAGCGCTTACTGCACTACTCATCACTTCCTGAAAAACTACCTGGTCTCGTTTAAACCCAGTCGTGTCGGAATTTGCCAAATTGTTCGCCGCGATATCGAGACGTTCACTTTGGGCAATACTTCCAGATACAGCTGGCCAGAGACCTTTGCTCATTCCTTGAGCCCCCCAGTGATAGAAGAGCAAGGGCCATACCATCGCCGGGATAATCAGTTGATCTTTTAGCGAGCGGTGAAATCAGCTTCGATTTTGAGGGCTTGCAGATTTTTGGAATTTTCGGCAGTGAATATCGGCAGGCTCGCCCAGCAACTTTAGCTTTCTTTTTTGACGCTAACCCTGTTTTTTGCCAAAAACTTGACGCTCTTGCCACCAACCCAAACCCCAAGCTACTGTGAAATCTGATGACGACGAAACTCTATCCCTGCAAAGAACTCTCGGAGAAAATCCTCGCGCAAGTGGCTCGCGATGCAGACTTTTTTTCTAAACAACATGGACGCAAACCCTGCCTCACTGTTGTTCTCGTGGGTAGTGATCCCGCTAGCCAAGTGTACGTGAGAAAAAAAGGCGAAACCTGCCAAAAATACGGGATTCACGCTCGGGATATTTTTTTGGATCCCTCAGTTGGCTTTGCGAAATTGCAAAGTGAAATCGAGAAATTGAACGCGGACGATGGCGTGGATGGTATTCTCGTGCAATCCCCTCTACCCAAGGGCTGGGATGAGCGCGCGATTCAAAAATTAGTTTCGCCCGCCAAGGATGTGGATGGTTTTCACCCCGAGAATGCTGGCGCCCTTTTTCTGGATGCGAAAAATGCTCTAGCTCAAGGGCTACCGCCCTGCACGCCCGCAGGGGTGATCGAAGTGCTACTAGAAAATAAAATTCCCATCGCGGGCAAACAGGCCGTGGTTGTGGGCCGCTCCAATATCGTGGGAAAACCTATGGCCCTCATGCTGCTCGCCCTCGATGCCACCGTGACCATTGCTCACTCACGCACCAAGGATCTTGAAAAAATTTGCCGCGAAGCAGATATTCTAGTCGCCGCTGTGGGCAAGAAAAATTTTCTCGGTAAAAATCACATTAAGCCAGGTGCAGTGGTGATCGACGTGGGGATCAACCGAGAAATGGAGAATGGCAAAACCAAATTATTTGGCGATGTGGATGCCGCCGCCGCTCAAGGGATTGCCAGCTTTTTGACACCCGTTCCAAATGGCATCGGCCCCATGACGATTGCTCTTCTGCTGCGCAATACAATTCGCGCCGCTAAAAATCGAAGCACCGCGTCCTAATTCGAAATCCATCATTGCAACTTGCAAGTTTTCCGCGTCAAAGGATATGAGTATAGGCCTTATGAAAAAGACTCCTCTTCACGCTGCTCACTTGGCTGCGTCTGCCCGCATGGTTGATTTCGGCGGCTGGCATATGCCTGTGCAATATTCTGGTCTCTCCAATGAGCATCATGCTGTTCGCACCAAGGCAGGCCTCTTCGATGTGAGCCACATGGGCGAAGTGATTGTAGAGGGTGAAAACGCCGAGCACTTTTTAAATACTCTAGTAACCAATAATGTATCTCGTTTGGTAGACGGACAAGCTCTCTATACCGTGATGTGCTACGAGCACGGTGGTATCGTAGACGATCTCCTTGTGTACAAACGCGCTCACCAAAAATATTTACTTTGCATCAATGCGGGCAATATCGATAAAGACTATGCCTGGATTGATAAGCTCGCGCACACGTTTACGAAACTCCATGTGCACAATGCCTCTAACGAATATAGCCAAGTGGCAATTCAAGGACCGCTCGCAGAACAGATCGTGGCGAGGCTCACCAAGGTAGACCTGAAGGCCATCAAGTACTACCACTTTGCGGAAGCAGATTTTCTTGGCGCCCACTGCATCCTGAGCCGCACCGGCTATACCGGTGAAGATGGTTTTGAAATCTATGCTCCAGCGGCTCACGGCGAGAAAATTTGGAATGCGCTGATGGATGCTGGAGCTCCGCTTGGACTCATCCCGGCCGGACTCGGCGCCCGCGATACCCTGCGTATGGAAATGAAATTTCCACTCTATGGTCACGAGATCACGGAACACACTCACCCACTAGAAGCCGGACTTGGCTGGGTAGTGAAGTTAGATAAGCCCACAGAATTTATTGGTAAGAGCGCATTGGTTCGCGCGAAAAGTGAAGGCATGAAGCGCCATCTCGTTGGAGTAAAATCCTTGGATCGTGGGATTCCACGACAGGGCTATGAAGTGTATACTCATGACGGCAAAGAAAAATTGGGAGAAGTAACGAGTGGCACTATGTCGCCAAGCCTCGGCTTTCCGATTGCGATCGCCTATGTGAAAACAGGATTTCAAACGATCGGAAATAAAGTTTCGATCAAGGTGAGAGATAATTTTGTGCCCGCAGAAATTGTGAGCACTCCGTTTTATAAAAAATAATTGGATTGGGGAGAAAAATGGCTGAGAAATTTCCAAAGCAACTGAAGTATACCAAAGACCATGAGTGGGCACAGATCGACGGCAAAACAGCTACGATCGGAATCACCCATCACGCTCAAGATGCGCTTGGCGAAGTGGTTTTCGTAGAGCTTCCCGCTGTTGGCAAACAACTCAAAAAGGGCGACACCTTTGGCGTAGTGGAAAGCATTAAGGCAGTAAGTGATTTGTATTCCCCGCTCACCGGTAAAGTAGTTGAGATTAATTCTGCGCTCGTGAATGAGCCAGGCAATGTGAACTCTGATCCTTACGGAAAATCTTGGATGATCAAACTAGAAATGAGCGATGCTGCAGAAGCGGCTCACCTCATCAGCGTAGACGACTATCAAAAGCTCGTGGATTCTCTGTAAAGAAAAATCCTGTCAATACTCAACTTGTGAGCGGCGTGAAAATGCGGCGCTCACAAAAAGAAAATCTGTCTTAATCAAAATAAAATAATTCTCTGAATGATCTTTGACAAGGTCACAGAGGAAGTTGTAGAAATTTCTCTCCATGATTCAGAATTTACAGCGAAGCGTTCAGCAAGTTGAAGCGGAACACACAATCACCAATGAGATGAGCACTCTTGATCCAAGAGTATTATCCTCTCTCATTATTGCATCTAAAGTGCAGCAAGAAGATCCCACGCAAGGACGTGATCCTCACGAACGTCTTGCTGAATTAATGCATTCCGCCCCGATTGCCGCTCTCTTAAGTGCTGCAGAAAACTTCGCGCAGAATTCTGGCCTCTCTTCGGAAGAGGGATTGCGACAAATCGTTTCCACTTTTCGTGATGTGGATGTTCTCTGGGGACAAGTTCTTGTAAAAGAGGGTCTGGCCCGTCTCAGCTCCCAGTATCACTAGTAGTCGCCTAATAAAAATTATTTTCAGCAGATCTACGATTGAAGCACGAAATCCCAGCGGATTCTGATTTCGCCATTTTTGTCTACAAGACCTGTAGGTGGATCTGGAAAGGGTCCGGCTTGATTGAAAGCATCCACTGCAGCCTGATCAAGATCGCGCGCTCCCGAGGCGCCGAGGATTTGCACAGCGGTAATACGCCCGTGACGATCGAGCACCACCACTATACGAGTCATATACTCTCGATCGGTAGCCAAGCGACGCCCAGATACTCCATAATTTTCTAAAGTGGCGCGCAGGCGGCTATTCCAAGATTGCTCAAGGCGCTGACGAATGCGGTGGTAATAACCAAAGTACACGAACTCCTTCGTATTGAGCATGGTGCGATCACCATCTTTTACTCCATGCAAAAGATCATTGTCAGCCGCCTCTTGCCCAGGCTCCGACTGCGCCACTTGAGGCTGTGGCTTCTCCGCATAATCGCCCTCTTTTGGAGGTGTGAGCGTATTTTGCGGGGCCAAATTTTTTAGCGTCAATTTCTGCGTTGGCTGATTCGGTGTGCCCGTAGCGCCATTGCGAAATGAATCCACCTTATGGGCCTTCGTCTCTTGCTCTACGCTTTGATTGCGTTCACCAAGATACTTCGCATCCTTCGGAGCCACTTTGCTGGGAGCCGCTTCGCTTTCCACAATTTGTTTGGCGTTATCGTTTTGCTGATTGAGAAGTTTTGGATCGATATCAACAGTGAGCGGAGCTTCTTCTTTCTTCTCTCGCAGAAAACTAAAATCAAAAGGAAGCACGAAGGCAAACAACACGTGCAAGAGCAACGATAGAGCCAAAAATAGGAGTATCCTATTTCTTTGCTTCTTTGTGTCTTTGCCCAGCCTCAATGGAAGCCTCCCGTTAATATTATCGGCATAGCGCCGGCCCCACTATAGAACTGCAAGCATCACACCAGCATGCTGCGCTATTTCATAGTATATCACTGCGCATGGCGCCAGGAAAAGACGAGTTTTCAAGCTCATTTCTTAAGCTTTCTTAAAGGTCTTCACGGAAGAAATCTGTGGAGTCAGGCGTTTGTGTGTTTGGTTTCGAAACAGAGGGCTCCGTGCCCTCCACGAACGCCTCCTTAACCGCATTTGTATCACTTGGAGACGCTAGGGCACCGGTTTTAGAATCGATCCTGGCGAATACTATCCCTTTAGGCACTATATATTCATCCTGTTTATACATGCTGAGCGCGGCGCTCATGTATTGCGTCCAGGCGGGTAGAGCTGCTCGCCCCCCCACCTCACCATGGCCCAAGGTTCGAGGCGTATCAAAACCAGTCCAAACACCTGTTACCAGTTCTGGAGAAAAGCCCATGAACCAAGCATCTACAAACTCATTGGTGGTTCCCGTTTTACCACCCACGTGGCGCTTTAGAACCTTGGCTCCAGTTCCCGTTCCATATTGCACTACTTCTTGCAGCAAATGGCTCATCACGAAGGCAGTGCGCTCATCCATCGCGCGCAGAGGATCATCAAAGCTTGGCGGCATCAGCTTCGTTGCACCATGGGCTGACGAATCCAGGGCAACACTAGTTGCCGTTGCAGTGGAACTATCCGTTGTTGTAGCCGCACTCACTGCGCCAGGATTTAACTCCGCCTGCAATTGTTCTTTTTGCTTTAACCATCGATCAGCTTGTTGCTTTTGAAATTCCGCGAAGGAATATTGCTCCAAAGTTTGTCCGTTGCGATCTGCCACCTTCAACACAAACACCGGCTCAATCCGCATTCCCAAGCGAGGAAACAAAGCATAGAGTTTTGTGAGCTCCAGCAAAC
>CAIPTA010000091.1 GCA_903867855.1 Oligoflexia bacterium
AGCCACCACAGCCAGGCGAGCATTACGAGGAGTGCGGGAGCGGGATTTGTATATTCTAGAAGGTGCTTTCCGCGTTCTAGCCAAATTCCGCCAGTGAAAATCGGCAAGAGCACAAAAAGGCAAAAGAATATATTCCAAAGCTTCAAGATCACGAGTTTTCCAAGTTGGGAAAGATTGGGTCTTTGGGTGTCATGAGTACATCAAAAAGAAGGGTGAAGGTTAGCATTTGAAAACCCAGGAGAACCGGAAGGGCCGCGAGCATCACAGTTCCACTAGATGCCACTACGCCAGTGCGCGTACTCTCCATCCAGTGGTAGGCGCCGAAGCCGCCACCAGCGCAAAGCAATACGGTGCCTGCCAGGAGTAAAATCGTGCCCATATGGAAATCACGGAGAAAATAACGATACACCACGCGTTTCAAAAAACGTACGAAGAATTTTCCCGGAAAGGAGACGAGAGTATGCGAAATACTCAGATTGCTTTTCTCGTCGGCATAGTGAGCTTTCATGGGCACGTCTACCACCACAGCTCGGAGCAGAGATAAGCGAAAGAGCAAATCGTTTTCAAAGAAATAGCGCTTGGAAATTCTTTCTGTTTCTAGAATCGGAAGTAGCGAAGAGTGTAGCGCTATATATCCATTGGTTGGATCAGAGATATTCCAATAACCCGTGGTGAGTTTGGCGAGAAAGCCAATTCCCGCATTGCCGAACAAGCGGAGTACAGGCATTCCTGCCAGGAAGCGGGGAGAGTAAAAGCGATTGCCTTTGGTATAGTCTGCCTTTCCTTCACGGATTGGTTTGGTGAGAAAGCGAATAAAGCTGGGATCCATTTGTCCGTCGCCATCCAATTTCACTAGGATTGCGAAGCCTGCTTTTTCTGCTTCGTGAAAACCGCGTAATGTGGCCGCGCCAACGCCACTATTTTTTTCCTGAAAAATAACTTTTACCCGAGGATCGTGGCACTCTTTTTCCACTAATTTGCCGCTGCCCTCGGGGCACGCATCGTCCACCACGAAAATAGCTTTCACTTCTGGGCCAATCTTGGCAAGCAGTGGCAAAATTTGTTTAGAAACTTTGTAGGCCGGGATTGATACAGCAATTTCCATTTGGTCTATCCTACTGCACTCGAGGTGCGCTTCCAGAGCCTTTTCTGGAATATCCAAGTGCCAATTAAAATAAGAGTAAAAATCGCAAAACGAAGCTGCGGAGTTTTTGTGGGGCGACGGAACTCACTGAAATAGAAATCCCACAGAGGAGCACCAGCAAGAATCGTGGAGCCATAGACCATTGCGCGGTAGAATAAACTAAAGCCCAAGAGACTCCAGAAAGAAACTCTGAGCCATTTTGGGAATTGATCTAACTCCAGCGTGATCCAGAGTGCGAAGCAGAGAAAAATGCCGCTAAGGTAGCGAGGCCCGGCAGTGCCGCCTCCCGCCCAGCCACCGTACGACATATTCATCACGAGAAGGGAAATCAGACTTAGCGCAGAAAAAATGGCCACAATGCGGGTCTCGATCTTTGCTTTGCTACAAACTCTACAAAATGCGAAGGGGAACAATAAAAGAATCCAAGGTTGCGTATAGAGAATACCGCGCTCGGGCCCAATGGTAAGTTGATAGAGGGCATGAAAGTTCGGCACGCGAAATATTCCCCAGAGATTCACATCTTCCTTTGCGGTATCGAGGAATATGGGATTTTGAAAATTATTCGCGATCAAGAACGGACTGCCATAACAAGCCATATGATACCAAATCCAAAGCGCGCCAGGGATGAGCCCGCCGATCACGATCTCTTTGATTGGGTGAAGAATATTTTCTTTTTTTGTAAACCACAGCAAGCAAAGCACTGCGACTAAAGCTGGGAGTTGTATGCCAAATCCATAATCGGAAAGGAGAGCGGCGCCGGCAAAAAAACCCACCCAACGGTAGCGCTCTCGGAAAATAGCGTAAACGAGTGCAAGTTGTAAAATGGCTTCGAATCCATGGCCGGAGTAATTATTGTAGTAAAGGCTCACTGTGCTGCCAAAAAAAACGGCGAGCAGAAAAAATACTTGTGACATACGACTAATATTTTGCGTCTGTAGCCAACGAATGATCATCGCCAAAAGAATTAAAAGCGGTAGGGCTTGATTGAGAAGGCTAGTCCAGGTTTTGAGAAAATAGCCTGGCACATGGCGTTCACCAAATTCATCGCGAAAGCCCTTTTCCCAGAGGCGGGGAATTTGATCGAGCACCACAAAAACAGGAAAACCTAAGAGCATGGGGCCGGGGGCCTTATTCGAATAGTAGTGGCCATCGGGCGTATGTGCCCAATCGGTGGTGGCGCCGATTCGAGTATCGATGGTGAAACTTGCCTTCTCCGACATGGAGCGCAGGGTGAGAAAACGGCTCACCGCATTGGGGCCGCCGTCTTGGGTGTTGACGAGCTGTAAAATAAGAAACGCAACGGCCCAGGGAAAGAGGATCGTACGTATGGCCGGGTGACGCCACAATTCTGGCAATTTCTGCTTCAATTCTTGGATCATACGAATTGTAGACTAGCACTTGCTGGCCATAGAAAAAAAGGGGATAAAACAGAAATGCCCTTTCGAAAACAGCAAGCAGTCTTTGCTATCCTAAGTTTAGGTATTTGGCTCTTTGGCTTCCCCTCGCAATGGATCAACTCATGGTGGGGATTTGCGCCGCTTGCCCTCTATTTTGCTTCATTTAGTCTGGGAATTTTAGGCTGGGGTGTGATCGGGAAAAAGCTTTTCCATTCCGAGGCAGCATCGATCTGGTTGTTTTCCAGTTTTGCTGCGGTCGTAATGGGGATGCTGGCTGGGCACTTAGGGCTTTTGGGCGCTACCCATCGCTGGATTTTTATGGCTTTGCTGATCATTGGAATTTATTCGGCAGAGTTTCGTGAGTTAAAGCCCGCCTTTTTATATTTCAAAAATCCCTGGCTGAGCGCACTCCTATTTTTTGTGTTTGCCCTGCGAATGTTCACCGCTTACTTGCCGCAAGCCCATGGCGATCCACTCTTGTATCATCTCATGGGGCCACGCCTTTGGAATCAGGCCGGAGCCGTTCATTTGAATCATGATTTGCCAATTCCGCTTCTGGCCGCCACTTGGGAATATTTCTTTCTCTGGCCGCAGGTGCTTTTTACTTCGGAGCCTGCCTCTGTTGCGCAGCTCGCCTTGGCACAAGTATTTTCCCAATGGATCCACTTGCTCTGGGGCCTCTATGGCAGTGTTGTGGTGCTCGATGCTTTGCTCGCAAAAAAAGGAAAGCGTTTCGATGAACTTACCCGCAGTTTATTCATCTTCGCTTTGATTTTTGTGGGGAGCTTACATTGGACAGCTGCTCTCGCAAAGAATGATTGTGCAGTAGCTTTTTGGTGTTTGGGCTCTTGGCTCTTTTTGCAAGATGGCTTTGCGGGAAAGCGAAAGACGTATCTTTTTTGGGGCGGAATTTTTGCTGGTTTCGCGGTGTCGGCGAAGATCAGTGCGATTTTATTTTTTATCCCGCTGGCCCTGGTACTCGGATTTGATTGGTTTCGAAAAAATAAAGCGAGAATGCTCCAGGGATTTTCCCTGGCCACGTTGGGAGCGGTGCTTGGCGTGGCGCCAGTGTATTTGCGCAATTGGATTGAAACCCGGGATCCATTCTATACGATGTTTGCCCATTGGTTTCCGAGTGTGTGGATAAGTCAATCCTGGGCGGATCACTTTAATACCCATCAGCCTTCCGGAAGTTTCCATGTGCTGGAAATGCTAAGAGAGCGTTCTGCTCAATTCGCTCATGAGACTCCGGTGATGTGGCTCTGGGCACTTTTCCCAATCCTTCTTTTTAAGCGAGAGACGAGGCGCCAGCTCACTCCCTTTGCAGATTGGATCGCGCTATTCTTAATTGCGATCACCCTCATGATCACCGTGGTGATGCCAGATGCGGAATTACGTTATCTCGGGGCAGCGCTCTGGGTGGCTGCGGTGATGGGTATTTGGTTTGCGGTGGTGGCGCTGAATGAATTCATTCCTGCCCAACGAAAAAAGGTGGAAGTGCTTCTCCTCATCGTTATGGTTGCTGCCTCCAAACTGCCCACTCATTTTCTGTGGAAGTTCTTCCGCTCTTCGCCTGGCGAGGCCTATGTGCTGAAGCATACGGGTGGTGAGACTAAAGCTTGGCTGCGCACTCATGCTGGAGATCACTTAGTGGTGATCGTTGGCGATAATGAAACTTATTATTTATCTACCATTCACACCACTGTGCTCACTGAGCGCCCAGATATTGACCGCGCCACTTATGGGCAGAAAGATGGGGCGCTTTACCTAAAGGGCGTCTGCGAGACAAGTCACGCTGGCCTTTTACTAGATACTCGCGCCACCGAATTTGGTCTGCAGCTTCGCTTCCCAGCGCTTCCATGGTCTAGCGCTGTGGATTTTGAAGCTGGGGGATCGCGGGTGTACAACTTAGCTCGTCTACAGGAACTGGTTTTTCACGGAGATGTAGGTTGTGGTCATATCTAGGTGGTTTTTATTTATAGCTAGTTTTATTGGTGTCTGCCTTTGTGCATGGGTGCACCTTGGCTATCCGAGCTCGATGCCTTTCATCGCTGACGAGCCCCTTCTGCAAATGATTTTGGATAAGCATTTTCAGTCGCATACTTTTCCCATTGTGGGCCTTGGTGGGAGTAGCATTCCTTTTGCGTATGGTGCCAGCGCACTATGGATTTATGGGGCGGCTCGCCTCTTCGTGAGTTCTCTAGAGGCTCTCGTTTTGGTGCACGGCATTTTATATTCCCTCGGCATTGTGGCTTTATATTTCCTGCTGCGAAGGAGAGTTTCTCGGGAAATTACATGGCTCGTGCTTTGGTTGGGATTCTCCTCTCCGTTTTTGTTTTTTTATTCCCGCATGCTCTGGGACAATACTTTTTGTATGCCTAGCTCAGCGCTGCTCTTGCTTCTGCTCGATCGGCTCGATCAAGAACGGCCCACTCAAAAATTACTTTGGGCGCTATTAGGTTTCGGGGCTGGATTCATGATTAATATTCATCTCATGACTGGCGCTTTCGTGCTGGCTGCTGGCATCACAGCGCTTTGTATTTTGGCTCGCGCGAAACTGGATCCTCTAGAAAAGCTGAAATATCTTCTTATTGCCCTGGCGGTATTTATCGCCACCATTACTCCCTATGTTTACGAGGCAGTCGTGCTTTATCCACAGCAGGGCGCCTTGGATAATGTTCCGCATCGCGAGCTTTGGGGAAACGGCCGCAACCTCTGGTGGCTCTTGCAGCGAAGTGTGGTTTGGTTGAGCACTTGGAAGGCGCATGATTTCTTTGGTGTAGCGTATCCGAGCTTTGAAGTGTTTGTGGGCAAAACCTGGGCACTGCTCTTTCGCAATGATTTCCTGGGCTGGTTTGAGAAGCTTTTCGCGCTTAGCTATATCTTGGGTTTGCTAGTGGACATTCGTCGCGGACGTCGCCTGGATGCGATTCAAATTTGTTTGGTGCTTAGTTTTTTCTCTGTTCTCGTGGTGTATAATCTTTTGAATATCCCTACAGAGGCACATTACTTTCACCCAGTTTGGTGGATGGGTTTTCTGGCGCTTGGTTTAGGTCTTAACCAGCTACAGCAAAACTGGCGCAGGGTGATGATTGCTATCACTCTTTATGGAGCCGTTCTAAATACGGCCTTTATTTTCGAATCCTCGCAATACGTGGAGGCAAATCATGGGATGCGCAATCTTACCTACGGTATTGTGATGAAGGATATCCGCGCTCGCCTCGAAGAGATTTGTGGGAAGATGCATGCCAAGCAAGTGAAATTGAACTTTGATGTGCTGCTGATGATTCACCCCATGCACTACTTTAACCATCATCTAGCTGCCTGTGCAGATAAGGAACTGCTCTTGGTGCAGTCGAAAAATGAAGCGGACTGGAATCTAGTTTATCAGGATGGCGCTAGTGGTTCTTCCGCTGAAGTGATTTGGGAAAAGGGCGGCCGCAGCTCAGGGAATTAAAAAAGGGAAAGACCTTTGCAGATCTTTCCCCTTTCGATCGGAATACTCTATTCGCTTAGCGAGAGAAATTTCCATAGGTATACACATTTACTGCCTCGATATAGCAACGAGGTGTTGGTGGGTATGGGTTTGGATATGGATTTCCGTGCCAGCCGCCATGATCACCATCATGATCGCCATCGTGATCGCCGCCGTGTGGGCCGGTGAATTCGCCACGCTCAAGGCCGTGATTTGGAAGCTCAGCGTTTGCGTAGTAGTAGCAGCGATTTTGGTATTCAACATGATTCAAGAAGCTCAAGCTGAAGTTTCTGGTTCCGGTGAAGCTCAAATCCACTTGGCTAGCAAGAACGTTGGTTACGCAGTAGCCAGGATCCAACGCGAAGCTTGCACCAGTAATAACTGGGGTGCCACTATCGGTATTGTAGGTGAAGGATAGAAGCTCGCCCAATCTTGCATGACATGCGCTACCCAAGAGATCATTAGCGCCGGATAGGGCCGCTTGGTTACCATTGAGAGCAATGGTGAGGGTATTTGGGATACCGGCTGCGCTGCCAGTATAGTTTCCAACGATGGTTTTGGCGGCTAAAAGATATTGAGCTGGAATTTGTCCATTTTGAACAGTAACGGTTTGATCGCAAGCTACTAGACCAAAGCTGGCCACGAGCAGAGACAATAATTGTAGTGATCTCATCGAAATTTCTCCTTTAAGTAGATTTTCTTTTCTCACTTGTATGGTGCGATGTGCGGAGAGTCAAGAAAATGTGAGCTATTTTCCGGTGGGGTGGACTGACCTCTTCTCTTATGCTACTGATCTTGGATACTTTTTGTGCGGAGAGGTGGCCGAGCGGCCGAAGGCGCACGCTTGGAAAGCGTGTTTAGGGTAACACCTAACAAGAGTTCGAATCTCTTCCTCTCCGCCATTTAAAATCTGGTTTTAGCTCACAACAAACATAAGTAACGAAAAACACGAATAAAAGATTTCAATCACTTACGAAATATCCTTTTCGTTAACATCACACAAAATCACCGATCATCACAGAATTTGGCTTCTCGCTGGCTTCTGTTCGGCTTCTGCAAAAATCAGTTTGTTATTCCTCCAACTTGCTCACGGAGCAAATTTTTTTGAGGAGACAATTATGAATTTCATTTTTCAATGCATTATGGCGCTCGTTCGGTTCACAATTCTCATTGGGCTTGCTGGTGGACTCGTAGACATGACGCGAACTATGGGACAAGAAGCAATCAAGGCGCATAGAACGGGCTTTGTAAGCCTGGGTGAGCTGAACCGAAGCCTAGTTGGAAACCCCACGACTTCTGGTAAAAGACGCACTAAATAGCGTGTTTATCTGGCTTGCTAAAACGGCATACGCCACGGCCTGGAGGTCAGCTCGAATATGGGCGGGGCCTGGGCCGTTTTTATTGGCTTACTGGCCTGCTAATCTTAGTGGCGTTTCTTCAACCGCGAATGAAAGTATGCGAAACAATTAAATAATATTGATATATTAAAGAATAGTTACGCTATTGCCGATTAAATAAGTAAGCCGATTTTTTATCTTTTGAGGTCGTATATGAAACAGATTCGCTTATTGCTGCCTTCCATGGTCACTGCCCTGTTACTTCCCCATCTCGCACTGGCGGCAATATGTTCGGGTTCAAGCGTAACGCCGGATCAGGCCAATGCAGACATAGCAAGCGTTAGCACTTATGCCGACCAATTAATTCAAGCAGCAAACTCCGGAAACGCGGACCAGGCACAATCCGCAAGGCAACTTTATAAAAACGCCTTCTCGAAGGCTGAATACGAGTTAATCAGCTGTAGCTTGTCTGATGTTAAAGCAGATCTAAGAAGTAAGCTCGACACCATAGCCGAACGCGTGAACGATGGCCTCGCAGTGAAGAACTGTAGCTACAAGAAAAATCAACGAATCATGAGTGGTCAAGATATCCCAGCCTTGGGCTCGGACTACTCTGGAAAATACTGTGTAGCCCTTGTAAGTTGCCAAAATATTACCGCTTCGAATGTTAAGGCAATGATCCCAGGAATGGATAAATGTGACATGCAATACACCGATACAAGCGGACAGAATTTATGTCTAGTAGGATCCGTCTGTAATGCAACCAGTGATAATCGTTGCCCAAGTGATCCATCCACATGCGTTAATAACGGTGAAAATAATTCCACCGGTTTTGACTTCTCAAAAAATCTTTGCTTGAAGTCTGATGGCACTCCCATTGCGAACTGTTCGCCTGCCAGTACAAGACCAGGGGGCTCTACTAATACTGTTAGTCCCAATTCTAGTGATGCCGATTCTCAGTCTACGGGCGACGGCTCTCAAACTACCGGTGCTCAATAATAGGATTCTGGGCGCTACTTTAATGTGCAAAAAAATGCTTCAGAAGGCCCAGGATCGTTTACAGAAAACTGTACTTTTCGTAATTCTGCCAACCATTTTTGAAGAAAAAATCTTTTGGTAAGCACTTAAAATACAAATGGAAAGTATTTATAGTAGACCAATTTACCAGCTCGACAAACACTTGTGAGCTTGAAACTTCTAGCGCGGCATGGCTGGCGACAGCGATCCGCGCGAGCTTGACTGATTTCGGAATAAAAAGAGTGCCCATCTAGGCAAGCAATTGTAGCCATTGAGGCCGTCAATGCCTCACTGCGGGCCTCAAAAGGCGTTGAGATAATAGCTGTTGTAAAAAGCTATCCACAATGGTGGCCTGGGGCTGGAGATAGCTTAAAATCGCGTTAATTATTGGTTTTTAGGTCAGCTTTTTATTTTGGTAAAACTTAAAAGTGAAACTGCATCCCTGCACTGCCAGAGAATTGAAGGCCTTTAGTGTTAGGAATGCCAGCTTGCGCATAGGTTGAACTATTGCGATCTTTGAAGTTAATTTGAGTCGCTTCGGCTTCTAGCCAAACAGAGAGTCTTTTTGCGATGAAAAAGTAATTCACGCCAAGACCGCTACCAAATCCAAAAGCAGTATCTTTCTGAACTGAATTTAGTGTTTGGAAAGTCTGTTGGCGTTCCACCGAGTCAACTCCCACAACTACATAAGGATCTAAACCAGCTTGTTTAATGGCCAGGAAGTGATATTCGAGATCTAGGTTCATTTTAGTGATGCGTGAGTCTACCAAACCATTGGGAGCCGCATCGAATTCGTAGGTGGCGCGATCGGCTCCAATTCTTATATTAAATATAGAGCATAAAATATAGCCGAAGCGAACATCAATCAACGCGGGAGAAGTGGAGTACAGCTTTCCCATATTGCCACCGAATTCTGTTATTCCGATTCCAGCACCAACGCTAAAATCATTTGGAGTGGTTTCGTCCGCTGCCATGACTGATTCAGAAAACAAAAGGGTGCCCAAAAGCAAAGTTAGGCAAGTTTTAATTTTCATAAAAAATTTTTCCTTCTTATTAATTTTTTGACTGATAACAAGCTACTAGCGCACCACTAGCACATGCAGAATAGGAATTTGTGAGTTCGGCGAATCAGATTCATGGCCTAGATCATAGAATCCAGGGTAAACAGTGCTCATTCCTAGCGAGTTATAATTGCCTGCATTGTCTTGTATATCCAAAAACTGAAGCTCATAATCCCCGGAGGCGAAATAAGGATTCACTTTCACTTCGATAGAATACCAGTCACCGAGCTCATGCTGGATTTTCCCATCCACAAAAATAGTTTGGTTTAATTTATTGTCGGTACAATTGAAGGCGCCGTGTAGTGCAGGTCTCGCGTCTGCTTCGCTAATATAAACTCCAGACAAATCATCTGTTGCTTCGAAATAAAGCTTTTGCGTGCTTCCTGTCGGCCAAACATTTGAATCCACACGGAGACTTTTTACTACAGGAGGCGTGGTGTCTGCCTCACCGGAATTAACCACTTGAACTTTCAGCGCAGGAAGCGGAGTTGGGGTATAGGGCTCTAAATCATAGCCAGTATTTGTTGTGTTGATCGTGATGAAAAAAGAATTACCGGCGCGATCATTCAGGGAAATGCCATAGAGATAAAAATCACCGGGGCGAGTATATTTCCCCACCTCTACATCGCTATAGTACCAATTGTTTCCAGCTGCTTTAATTGGCCCTCTTGTAGGTAAAAATAGCATATTATTGTGCTCGTAATCACCAGACTGGAAGCCGTTCACGAAGCTATGAGTTAGATCAATACCCGAAACATCATCTGTTGCTTGAAAATATACGCGTTGAGTGGCGCCTGCTTGCCAGATGGGATTGTCTACCCGCAACGCGGTGATAACGGGTGGCGTAGTATCCGACTGGCCAACATTATTGATGTGCACAGAAAGGGGTGGCAAGGCCGGACCAGCATTTTGTAAGTTATCGCCTATTTTAAGAGAAAAAAATCCACCTAGATTTCCCGCGTTATCTCTAATGGAGACGCTATAAATAGTATAGTCGCCCGCAGGTAGATATTCACTCAGTTTCACTTCCATCGAATACCAATTTTCTCCCTCAGCCACGAGTACTGTATCAGCGGTAAAAGAATAAGCAGCGCTGCCGAAGATGATGCTTTCTCGATCCAGGGCAATACCGGAATTATCATCCGTAATGTGGAAATAGACTTTCTGTGCAGTGCCTGCTTGCCACTCGCTTTTCTCCACTTTCATCTCCTGGATCACTGGCGGAGTAATATCATAAGAAAATGTGTGCACGATGGGCGCCACTAGGGCTAAGCCATTGGCATTTTCATAGGCGTCCACATTCACTTGCACTAAGAGTTGATTGCTTGTGAGCAAGAAGTAGATTCCGCTCAAGTGATCTGTGCTGCGATCTTCGGAGAAATATCCGCTGGCGCCAGGTAGGCTGATACTTTGAAAAACTTTCCCGGGATAGCTGCTCGCTAAAAATGCGCTCAGGGCGTCTAGGGAGGCCGGACCATTTGTGGTTGTCGTGAAACTCACCGTGGAAACCTTTTCTCCTTTTGCCATGCTTGCATTAGATATTTCAAACTTTGCTTTAGAATCGACTTTGAGGTCTAACTCTTCGGGATACCTAACCGCAAAGCCTTGTGGCGCCTGGAAGGTCTTCTTCCCATTACCAACTCCCACTCCACCACCGGATAAGGCATTTGCAGATATGGATAGTAGGGAAAGCAGTATAATAAAAAAGGATTTCATAGATCGGACCTCTCTAAACCATTTGTTAGCGGAAATACTTGTAGATTCACTTGATAGATATCGCCTTGCGATTTCTCTTGAGAGAGCATCTCATTCAATTCAATGCGCAGTTTGCGCACTTTTTCTTTCACTTGCGGAAGCAGTTTTTCTGGGATGGAAATCGTGAGTCCGTTGAACTCACGGCGATCCAAGGGCAGCTGCAGGGCTTCTTCTGCAAGGGAGTTCATATTGCGATGATATTTTTCAATCGCGAAATCTTTCATGTCTTCTGGCGTGGAGATGGCCTTATGCGTCTGCTGCCATTTTCCGGAAGCGTCTTTTTTGATCAATTCTAGTTCCTGCAAATCAGCGAAGGCTTGCTCCACACTGGCGGAAGTAACGCCACGGCCAAGGCAGATAGCGATGCGCGCACTGTCGTGGCTTTCCAAATTTTCGATCATGGAATAGATAACGGGATAATACCAAGTGGCCAAAAAAGAAAATTGCTTCGTTTGAATGCGATATTCAGGGCGATAGCTTTTCAACTTCAGTAAAGCTTCTTGCGCAGACCTGCGCTCCAAGCCTGTGCGGGCGGAATCAAGACGAGCAAAGGTGATGAGCATATTTCGCTGCTTGCCCTTTAGTTTCATGGCCCGCGCCAGCATTTCTGCTGAGCGGATAGTGAGATTACGGTCGCCCTTGATGAGCATGCTGAGTAAGCCTGCGCTTTTGAAGCCAGCTTTTTTCGCTAAGCCACGCATCCCCACACTTTTATTTGCAAGGAGGCTTCTGCGTAAAAAATCTCGATGATCTTTGCATTCGTAGATGTCTATCGTTTCCATGGATTAGGGGTATAGATGGATGTCTTACGGATTACAAGTTTTCAGGTTAGAATTTGTTTTCATCTGTGAACACTTGAGTTTTTATAATTCAGGTTATCTTCAATTATTCTGGGCAGATGAGCGAGTTGAGTCAACTTGACCGATGGGGCTAGATTCGTTATTTGGTGAATACTTTGCTGCGCAAGCAATATATTGCGGAATACTTACGGTTATTCTTAACTTGAGATTCCACTACTATCACGCAGCAGTGGCTGCTTCTTAATATGGCCTCCTACTAGGTATTAGGCTGTAAAACCTCCTTCTTGCGAGGTGACCATTTAGCACTTGTCTGCGAATCTTTTTGAACCCGAGAAGACTAGGCAGTGCTGAGTAACTATTAAAGTGCTTTTTTGTACTTGAACGGTAGCCCTTGTGATCGCGGGTTCGGGGTCATTAAAGATCAAAAAAATCCAGCGAAAGCACTTTCAACTTCTCTGAAGGTGAGTCTCGAATAATTTTCTTCGCCGATTCGATGAGTCGCACCATTTCCTCACGAATTTGCAGCGCATCGTGAGCCGACAATGTGAGTGGTTGGGCTACAAGCGTCGGTGCCGTTCGTGGAAGCACAGCTAAGGGCTTCTACTCGTCTTCCAGAAATACTAACACTCAAGGGAAGGATTTTTCTCGAGGCTGCATCGAGAGTTTGGTATTCTTGTACAGCGTTTCTGGAGCGAGCGATCTCGATAGGCGCAAATTTTGATTATAAATTGAAAAAAATGACTAAGCGGTGCAGGAACTGGCGGCGGAAAGCAATTAGATTTCTGAGGGGTTGGCTTAAAAGGGAAAGAGCTAGCTATTTCCCTTTTTTTGTTTCTCGTTCGACAGAATAGTGTGTCACTTCTTTCATTAATAGGAATTGTATAATAACGGTATTATTTCAAAGAGATGAATGATCTCTAAATATTCAATTCTTCTGCAAATAGTCTACAGAAATTAGGTTATTTTTTAGATTCGCTCTATTTACCCAATAGTATCCATTAGCGCACTGGTCCTTAGTAAAGTGCGGATCGCAATAAGCCCCATTACTGCCGCGGATCTCGTATTCGCATTCCTTTGTGGCAGAATTAAATCTTCTGGCGACCACAGTGGAAGCGTGGCCACCCGCTGGCATCCTCGGGGTAAAGAAATTAACGAACCAATTTGTAGTGCTATCTCTCACGAGGTGTACATAGTCGTATCCAATGCCTACAATATCTCGAGAATTAAGCTTTCGATCGATATCCGAAATCATAGAGCTTGGATCTTTTGTATTATTGTTGACATGAATACTTAAATTTTTGGGCAGAAATTTACGTTTTCCCATACAGGCAAGATCCGTCATTTTTCCCCAAGATGAGTCAGAATCATACTTTTTAAGAACTCTAATAAGATCACCCAAATTAGTTGATGGAAAAATGGCGGATAAAGAGGCCTTGCCATTTTCGCAAATACGCATGGTTAAAGGTCCATCCTCGCCTCGTAGCGCACGATTTAGTTTATAAATATTTGTGGTGTAACTAGAAAGTTTCTGGTCAAGATTTTTGGTGCCTTGAAACTCCGGAGACCGAACCAGTGATTCGTTGCAAAATCCCCGTTCGTTGGCCTGCACTATTGCGGAACCCACAAAGCCTCCTGCAATTACATTACTAGTTTCTGAGAAGCTAGAGGATGAGCCAGATAAATCCGTATCGGTGCTTATATAGCCTGTTACTGGATTTCTACTGTTGTATTTCGCTGCTACATCTACAGCAGAAACTCGCTGGCCTAAGTAAAAAGAAGCCATATCCGCGGCGGCAAAAGCATAACACCACCCCACATCGCTTTGGTTCCTTGGCTGGCCAAGCTTGCTTATATCGAGTGTTACATTTCCACAACCGGCTGGGTCATCAGCAGCAAATGCCTGTTTCAATATTAAAAAAAATAAAATTGCTACAATCAACCGACACATACACCCTAAATTGTAGCGCAAATTAGAGCCTGAAACATTATTTTATACCCATTAAAGACTTCCATAATTTTCGCCGATTTAAAACTATGGTGTTTGATAAAATTGTCTTGATTTTACTTGTCTTCCTAGCAGCGACTACAGAAAATGTTGCCTTGGCGGAGAAGTATGCCTTAGTGATCGGTGGCCCATCCTTAGCCTCAGGGGCCCTCGGGGGGGGGCATTCAACTCAGGATTTCGCCAGGCCTGTGATCGAAAGTGCCGCTGGATTACAGCTAAATGGATATCAAACTACCGTATTATTTGGATTCACCGGCTCCCAGGTTTCACCAGACCCTAAAGCTCTAGGCGCAGCTAGAGAAATGAGCCTCTATGCTAAAGACTATCAAGCAGTGAAAGACACAAAAAACAGTATCCCCTTTGAATTAAATTCCGCCACCCAGGGAAATATTACTACTCAGCTGGAGGATCTAGTCAACAAGGCAAAGCCAGGCGATAAAGTTGAAATTGTGGTGCAGGCCCACGGAAAAAATTCCTGTACTCTCGATAGTGTTTTTGTAAAAGAAGGTGCAGCCCAACAAGAGCATAAGAATTGCAGTCACGTATTCATGATCGCTACAGCCGATGGAAAAACAGAGAATCTTGATAGTCGCATTCTGATCGAGGCAATAAAAAAGCTTGAAGCGAAGGGGGCACTACCAAATTTGGTTCTGGGTTCCTGTTACTCTGGAGCAATCGCGCCGTATCTAAAAGACCTAAAGAACAGTTGTGTTACCATGCTTGCTAGTGACTCCGCCGTCGGCTATGCCTGTTTTGATGACGACTTCACCACAGAAGGCAGCAGTAAAGACTTCACCTCTACGGGGGAAGCAATCATTGCTAGATACATAAACGGCCACGAAGCAGAGCTTGAAGCAAAAGTTCCATACCTAAAGAATAATCCTTGTGTGAAGGCAATTCAAAAACATAAGCAGGATCAAAAAATTAATAGTAGTTCAATTGCCGCTGCTTATTGGTCTGCAAGAAAATCTGACGAAAGTTTAGACCAGCCAAGCATAAGCTCTATTATTGAGCTCCCCTATTTTAGCAACGATGTTTACAATAAAGCGTTTATGTTGCGGGGACCAGGCGACTTTCTTTCCTGCAAAAAATTTATCGATACGCTCGGACCCTTCGTGGAAAAAATTCAAGGTATGAGCAAACCGCTGGCTTTGGCTTCCTTTCATACCTTGCTTCAATCCGTGAGCCAATACAACGAATCAATCGCGGAACAAGCACGGCTTATTGCTCTGATGGCAGAACAACCAAATGATAAGGGATTAATAGAAAAAATTGTCCAGGCTCAATCACAGACCCATAACTTGGCAAGCGCCGTAATAAAAAATGAGCGAGCATTAGTCGACTTGCTTAAAATAAGCATTCCAACAAATCCATCTGTGGAGCAAGCATGTCAAAGATCTTTATAAGTACCCTATTGCTGGGCGTGGTAATTGGTGGCTACACATGGGCAGAGGAGCCCCCATTGCCTCGAAAAGATGTCCAGAAGGGTTTCTTATCCAGAAACATTAGAGATAATTCCTGGCACTTTCAAAATGAGTTTGGTGGTGCAGAAATTTTAATAAAATTTCATGGCGTTGCCCCTCCAGCGATGAAAACGGGGCCATTATATTCAGAAGTAAAATTTGATGACGAATATACAATATCTGAATGGAAGCCTTCTATATATGATCCCGCAGCTGCCTCCGTGAAACGCGCTAAAAAATTTTCGGAGCGTAAATAAAAGTATGGTTAGAAAAAGCCTTTGGTTTTTTTAGCAAGAGTATCTCATTCAAACTTCATTTTCCGATAAACAGGCCAGCATCCAATAATTTGTATATTGAACATAATTTTTCTGGAATTTTTCAGCATAAAACTTCGCAAATCGCAGGCTCATTTATCTGTGAAATAAGTGCCAATATTTCCTGTCACTGAAGACATTAAAAAAGGGAAAATCTTCATTCTGAGACATAAAAAGCCCCTCTGCTTGATCCATAGGCTCCAAGGGATAGGAAATTTAAAGTACCTCTCGTAACAGGTAAGGCCCACGAAATGCAGGAAATCCCCCTGAGGTTTTGAGAAAATAGCCTGGCACATGGCGTTCACCAAATTCATCGCGAAAGCCCTTTTCCCAGAGGCGGGGAATTTGATCGAGCACCACAAAAACAGGAACAAGGGATAGGAAATTTAAAGTACCTCTCGTAACAGGTAAGGCCCACGAAATGCAGGAAATCCCCCTGAGATTTGCGCGAATTGGGCTGGCATCACCGGAATTC
>CAIPTA010000092.1 GCA_903867855.1 Oligoflexia bacterium
CACTTTCGGTGGGATCCAGCTTGAAATGGAAAGACTTTAAAAAATACCTATGCTTCGATTTCTTCAAGTATTGTATTCGCGCCCTTTGTATTCTCTGGAATTCCTCGATTTTCATTCCTCGATAAAAATCCTTCGCGTGCTTCCAAGAATTCGAATCAAGGCTAATCAAGCCATTATTATACGAAACCCCGGTCTGATTGTAGCTTAGGTACTCTGGAAGATAGTTATAGTTAAAACAGTGCCAAAAATAATGGCCGAGAATCTCACTAATCGGCGTGCTCCCAGAACGGGGTATTGTAAAGAGTGTGATTATCCTTTTCATTTCTATTAAGGTATCAAACGCTCGATTTCAATTAAAGAGCACAATTCAATCAATCGTGAGAAGCAGCTGAGCTTATTTTTTACAAATTCCTTATTTTTTTCTGTCTACAAACTAGAGGAAACGATTTGGAGAATCTTGTATGAAGCTTATTACCTGTATTTTATGCCTACTTTTTGTTCCCGTTCCTTTTGCGATGGCGGAGGATGCGCCGGCCGAGCCCTTTGCCTTTGCTGATTTTACCTGGTTGAATGGAAATAGCCGGCAAAAATCATCCTTGCTCGACAGCAAGTATTTCACTGGTGAGTTCACTGCAGACGCAAACTATATTATGGATTTCAACCATCCTCAGGATCATAGCCTAGATGGCAGCTGCGAGAGTGGTCGCACCAGCGAGTTCCAGCTTCAGCAGCTTGGTATTGGTGGCGATTTCCACTACGAGCATGTGCGCGGTCGTCTCATGACTCAATTCGGCATGTATTCCTCGCTCACTCCGATCAATGATTATAGTACTTCGCGCGGTCAGGGAAATCTGGGTAGCGCTTATAAATACTTATCAGAAGCCTACGGCGGTTATCATTGGGATGTGATGCATGGGATAAACCTCGATGCGGGGATTTTCATGTCCTACGTGGGTCTCTTCAGCTATTACAATTTTGAAAACTGGGCTTACCAGCCATCCTACGTATCTGCGAATACACCATGGTTTTTCAATGGATTGCGCTTACAAGTTTTCCCAACGGACAAATTCAAGGCAGAGTTTTGGCTTGTGAATGGTTGGCAATCCTATGGTACCTTCAATTCTGCACCAGGTCTCGGCACCCAGCTGCTCTGGCGCCCGAACGGCAATGTTTCGATTCTTTCTAACGACTATTGGGGCCATGATACCCTAGGCATCGCCGGACGGATGCGTATCCACACAGACGATAGCATCGAAGTGAAATACTACGATGACATGACGGCGAAGATGGATAAGGCTGCCTTCTCCCTAACCGTAGACGCTGGCTGTGAAAATGGCGGCGGCGTTAGCTGTAATGGCGGTAAAGGTGGACCAGCCCAAAATTTCTTAGGCTTCATGGCCTACAACCGATTTTGGTTTAAGAAAGATATTTTCGCCATCACTGTGGGTGGTGGCGCGATCACGAATCCTGGTCGCTACCTTGTGCTCACTCCACCGATTAACGGTGCGACGTCGGCCTCTGGAGGCGCAAATTCAGCCTACTTCACACAAAATGCTGGTGATCCTTTCAAAGCTTGGGATGCCTCCCTTACCTTCGACTATATGCCAGATCAGTTTGTCACTTTCCGCGTGGAGTTTGATCACAGATATGCAAACACGCCCTACTTTGTGGGCCCGAATGGAATCACCCCTTCGAATGGCGCAGGTAGTTTTACAAACCAAGGAGCTGCTGGCTCCTACGTCAGCGGCTTTACTCCTGACTTAACCAAGCTGGAAAACCGTATCAATTTTGCTCTGATGGTACGAATTTAGAATTGCATGAAGCAAATTCTCGATTGGATTTTTGGTAAATATTTAAAAAGTTCCGAAGAACACTCCCAGCGCATCAGCCCCACGGCCGGAATTCCGGTCTTGGGGCTGGATGCCTTATCTTCTAGTGCGTACGGACCAGAGGCTGCACTCACCGTTTTGCTGCCGCTTGGAGCAATGGGTCTTGTGTATGTTTTACCGATTACGCTGGCGATCATTGCTCTTCTTTTTATTGTCTATTTATCTTACTTGCAAACCATCGGAGCCTATCCCCACGGTGGCGGCTCCTACACAGTAGCCAAAGAAAACTTAGGCACTTTTCCGAGTTTGCTCGCAGCCGCCGCGCTCATGCTGGATTATGTGCTCGTAGTTGCCGTGGGTATTTCTGCCGGTGTTGGTGCACTGATTTCTGCCTTGCCTAATTTGCAGCCCTATACGCTTTCCCTATGCTTACTTATTCTTGTATCGATTACTCTCATCAATTTGCGCGGAATCAAGGAATCCAGCTTCGCCTTCATGGCACCAACCTATGCGTTTGTGTTTTGCTTATTCTTTGTGCTGATTTTGGGGGCAGTGAAAACATTTTTAGCGCATGGTCACCCAGTTCCCTTGGCCGCTCCTGCTCAGCTCGCAGAAGCTACTGCACCATTCACTCTTTGGTTGCTTGCCAGGGCCTTCGCTAGTGGTTGCACAGCTATGACTGGCGTAGAGGCAGTGAGCAATGGGGTAACCGTATTTCACGAGCCAGTTACTTCGAACGCTCGAAAGTCGCTTAGCTATATTATTTTCATCCTTATTTTCTTATTAGTTGGAATTGCCTATCTCGCCAATGTGTATCATGTGGGCGCCACGGATCCAGATTCCTCGCATTATGAAAGCATGATTTCACAGTTAGTTGGCGCAATTGTAGGTAAGGGTGCATTTTACTATATTACAATCGCATCGGTGATTGCCGTTTTGGCGCTCTCTGCGAATACTGGCTTTGCCGATTTTCCACGCATGTGTGAAATATTGG
>CAIPTA010000093.1 GCA_903867855.1 Oligoflexia bacterium
CGATCTAGGCGAAGGATGGCCGTAGATCCATCATTATTATTTTTTTCACGCTCTTCATCGAGTTCATAGAAGAGTTTTCCCGAGCAAAGAATTACCTTCTTCACCATTGAAGCGTCTTGGATCGAAGCGTCTGGAATCACTTCTTGGAAAGTGCCATCGGTAAAATCTTTCAAGGTGGAAACGGCCTTTGGGTGGCGAAGCAAAGATTTTGGCGACATCACCACAAGTGGTTTTCTAAAATCTCGTTTTACTTGTCTACGAAGGGCGTGAAAAATTTGAGCTGGAGTAGTGAAGTTCGCTACCTGCATATTTTCTTGGGCGCAAAGCTGCAAGAATCTCTCTAGGCGTGCGCTGGAATGCTCTGGCCCTTGACCCTCATAACCATGTGGGAGGAGGAGCACGAGACCACTCATGCGCTGCCACTTCGATTCTGCGCTCGATAAGAATTGATCAATCACAATCTGCGCGCCATTGGCGAAATCACCAAATTGCGCTTCCCAAATCGTGAGCGCGCGAGGGTCTGTGATGGAATTTCCATACTCAAATCCGAGCACAGCGTATTCCGAGAGCATTGAATCGTGAACCGCGAAATCAGCCACATCAGGTTGGATCGTGTTGAGCGGGGAGTAGCGAGTGCCATCATTCACATCATGAAAAATTGCATGGCGATGAGTGAATGTGCCGCGTCCGGAATCTTGACCAGAAATTCTCACGGGCGTGCCCTCTTTTACGAGCGCTCCATAGGCCAGCAATTCTCCAAAGCCCCAGTCGATGCCGGTGCCTGTCTCGATCATCTTCTTCCGGGTTTCTAAAAGTTTCACGAGCTTTGGATGAGGAGTAAAGCCTTCAGGCCAAGTGGTGAGCACTTTACCCACGTCCTTCAGAATAGCAGCGCTGGCCTTCGTATCTACGGGCACATTAAAATCTTGAGGGTTAGCACGGCGCAAGCCTTTCCAGGCTCCCTCTAGCGTAAAGAATTTTGGCGATACAGCATCTTTACGAGTGTGCTCTAGCACCTCTTGAATACGATTGAGTTCGCCTTCCATTGCCGCATTCACTTCGGTTTCTTGCACCAAGCCTTGAGCGACCAATTTTTTGGAATAAATTTCACGGAGAGTAGGGTGAGCTTTGATGTGGCTATACATCGTAGGCTGGGTGAAGGCTGGCTCATCCCCTTCGTTGTGACCAAATCGACGGTAGCAAACCAAATCCACCACAGCATCTTGGTGGAAGTGTTGGCGGAATTTATAGGCGAGCTCGGCAGCGCGCACACAGGCCTCTACATCGTCTCCGTTCACGTGAAACACAGGGAGATGAAGCGCCTTCGCCACATCTGTGCAGTAGGTGGAAGATCGCGAATATTCCGGACTCGTGGTAAAGCCCACTTGGTTATTGGAAACGATATGAATCGTGCCGCCAACTTTATAGCCCTCTAGTTGAGAGAGTTGAAAGGTCTCACCTACTACTCCTTGTCCGATAAAGGCCGCATCTCCATGAGCAAGAACTGGAATCACTTTGCTGCGTTCACGATTATCTTTACGCAAGCGCTGTTTCGCTCTCGCCATTCCCGTTACCACAGGATCCACCGTCTCTAAGTGACTCGGATTAAACGCCATCGATAGGTGAACGCTTTGCCCATTCACATCGCGATCCGTGGAATATCCCATGTGATATTTTACGTCGCCATCGGCCACGTAATTTTGGTTTGGATTATACACTCCATCAAATTCAGCAAAAATTAGATCCAGGGGTTTCCCCAAAAAATTGGCGAGCATATTCACTCGGCCACGATGGGCCATACCGAATACGAGCTCTTGCATGCCTTCTGAGGCGCCTAATTCCACTAAGTGCTCCATCATGGTCATTAGCGCATCGCCACCTTCGATCGAGAAGCGCTTAGCGCCCACGAAGCGAGTGTGAATGAATTTCTCTAAGCCTTCCGTGCGAACAAGTTGTTGTAATACGCGTTTTTTCTTCTCTGCACTTAGAGTGAATGTTTTATTTTCTTTTTCAAATTCGCGAAGCACCCAGTTGCGAACCTCTGAGTAGCAATCGGAGAAATCCACGGTTAAAGTGCCGCAATAGGTATTCTCCAAGGAGGCGATGATATCCTTCAATTTTGCCTTGGGCAGCCCAATCACGGCGCCAATTTCAAAGCTGGCCTCTAAATCTTTTTCATCGAGGCCATGCTGGCGGAAATCTAGTTCAGGCACATTCTTGTTTTTCGCTAAGCCGAGCGGATCGAGCTTTGCCTTGAGGTGACCGAAGTTTCGGTACGCGAGGATTAAATCATAAACCTTTAACTCTTTAGCGGGTAGGGAACCGCTGCCGCCACTGATTTTCTTGGCAAACTCGATGCCCTCGAAAAACATGCGCCACTCAGGGTCAACCGATTGTGGGTTGCTTAAAAAGTTTTGAAAGAGTTCTTCAATATAGCCAACATTTTGCGCGCCAACGTAACTAAGCTTTTCCAAGAATGATTCCTCTATCGCTTTTAAGAATAATGACTTTGCTCTATTTATCGCATAGAACCCAGACTCGGTTTAGTAAAATCCTCAGGAAAATCAACTGGGTTTTGACGTGCAATGTCAAACGAGGCGGCTCTTTTGCGGGAAAATCAACTATTCTGCATTTATTTCGATAAATCATTGATTTTAAGAAAAAATTGCGGCATCTATGATCCTCTCGTGAACTGCTAATGCAGTATTTATTCGATTTTCGGAGGATTCAGTGGCTGAACAAGGATTTTTCAAGCGCCGTCCGCGGCCCGCGAAAGACATGATTTTTGATTATAAAGATGTGGAACTGCTACAACAATTCGTTTCCCCAGGTGGAAAGATTGTGGCGGCCCGTGTATCTCGCTTAAATGCGAAGCAACAACGCCAATTGGCCACCGCTGTGAAGCGTGCTCGTCAACTTGCGCTAATTGCTAACGGAAGTTACTAGGAGTCAACATGAGAACTATCATTCAATTGGTATGCGGAACTTGTGCTCGCTTTAACTATACCACCACAAAAAATAAAACCCGTACGCCAGACAAGCTAGAAAAGAAGAAATTCTGCAAATTCTGCAAGTCTCATACGGAACATAAAGAAAAGCGCTAGAGGATTATCATGGCTAATAAGTTGAAAAAGGGTGACCTCGTAGAAGTGATCACCGGGAAAAACAAAGGCAAGCAAGGCAAGATTCAGCAAGTACTTGTGAAAGATAGCCGTGTTTTGGTGGAAGGCGTGAACCGTGTAAAGCGTCACACCAAGCCTTCTCAAAAAAATCCTCAAGGTGGCATTATTGAAAAAGAAGCTCCATTGCATATCTCCAACGTAATGTTGGTTGATCCGAAAACCAATAAAGGTGGCCGGGTTAAGATCGTGACCAAAGGTAAAGAGAAACTCCGCGTTTTCAAGAAGAGCGGTTCTGAACTAAAAGCGTAATCTTTTCGTTCTATCTATAGAAACCCAAACGATTAGTCGTTTGGGTTTTTTAGTTTGTGGCCCCTATGAAAAAGAAATACTGGGATCGTTTACATCAATTTGCGGATCGATGGTGGTATGCGCCCCTAATCGGATTCGTGGTGGCGATTGATTATTATCTGCTGGTAATTCCCAATGATGCTTTGGTGCTGGCC
>CAIPTA010000094.1 GCA_903867855.1 Oligoflexia bacterium
ACATGTGAAAGCAAAGTTTGTGAAAATTTCTCCTGCTGGTTTGCGAGAAAGTCATCCCCATAATGTGTATATAACCAAAGAAGCTACAAACTATTGGGGCGGAGTATAGCTTGTGAAGCTGAAAAAATTCTTAGTCGGACAATATGATGCAGAAACAATTGTTTTAGAAAATTCCGCGAACGATGAGCAATGCTTTCTTTCGGATGATGAATTTCAAGTTTGCAAAGAAATCGTAAAGAACGAAAATGAAACTCTTTTGAACCTTTTGCTTCCTGATTCTGGAGTAGCGAGAGGACGCCGCATCGAAGCCACGATGAGCGTGGTTAGAAAGCTCTGCAAAATTGGCGTGGTGGATGCGCGCGAAATTTTCTCATTGCCCAAGATTCCACCGCTACCAACAGAAAAAAATCAGAAGGCGAGAATCCAGTTCACCTCTCTGAATGCTCTAGCTACTGTTCTGGTGGGAATTTTCGAGAAAGTCTTTTCGATTGGTGGGTCCCTAGTATTTTTCCTGCTGGTATTTGGCGCCGCGGGCTTCGCGCTCACCTTTTTCCCTTACGGGGAAGTAAACTCCGATTCTATCGGAGAGCAGTTCTCCTATTTTAGGCTACTTTCTGAAGTCTATTTAGTTTGCTGTGTAGCGCTTTCGTTTCGCACCATTCTCCAGGCCGCCTTTTTGAAAACGCAAAAGGTGGAATGTCGGAAGGCTCATTTTAGTCTCATCGCTGTTTTCCCCATTTTAGAGGCTGACTTCAAAGCCATTAATCTTTGTGGCGCCAAAGCGAAAGGAATTCTTGCCGTGATTGGCATGATTTCTCCGCTCGCTCTAGCTGGATTGTTTGTACTCGGTCATCACTTCCATCTCCTTTCTCTTTCCGATATTTACGTTTGGTCTGCAGCTTGCCTTGGAATGTCTCTCTTCTTGGCTTGTCCGTTTGCGCCATTAGACGGCTCTGAGCTTCTAGGGATACTACTTTTGAAGAGAGCATTTTCAAAAAAACTTTCTGATGAAGTGCGATTTCTTTTCAACCGGAAAAAAATCAATGGATCTCTGATTGTAGCAATGGGGATTTCCTTGGTTTGGCTTGGTGCTTGGATCTATGGCGCTCGCCTCTTCTTAGAATCCTATGCGATGATCATTGCGAATGATCTAAACTCCGATAATTTTGTGCCTAAGGCGGGTGCCATTCTCACCAGTTTTGCGTTTCTCGCGGCTCTATCGGCTCCCGCATTTTACCTTGCCTTAGGCTTAGTGGCTGGCAAGGCGAGCAAGAAAAATAGTAAAATGGGGGCGCTCACTTTCGAAGAGCAAATCGTGGCGCTCCAAAAAATTCCATTGTTCTCGATTCTCAATGATCAGGAACGCTTGAACCTTTTTAATCAAATGGAGCTTGTGAGCTATCATGACGGACAAGAGCTCGTTCGTCAGGGTGAAATTGGCACAGAATTTTTGGTGCTCGTTCGCGGCAATGCCAAGGCATTTTATTCTGATGGTAACGGCCACGAATTTAATTTGGCAGATCTAATCGCCGGTGATGCCTTTGGAGAGATCGCTTTGATCGACGATGTTCCTCGTACTGCATCCATTGTAGCCAATGGCATTTGTCATGTTTTGGTATTGAAAAAAGAGGCCTTCGCCGAATATGTGAACACGATTGGATCGCCAGACCGCGCCAAGCAGATGATTCGACTCTCGAGTTTTATTCGTCGCCATCCCTTATTCAATAAGCTCGATACGAAAAGCCAAGCTGATTTGATTGATATGCTTCAGTTTCGTAATATTATGCCAAACGAAGAAATTCGATCAAACTTGGACGGACAAGATTGTTTCCATATTTTGTACACCGGCAATGTGAGCGTGGATTCCGACGATGATGCCGGTTATCCACGGCTTGAGGCCGACGATTGTTTCGGCTACGCGAATCCCTTAGCCCATCGTTTTGTGGCCGATGGTGGCGCAGGCCTCCTTTCGATCAAGATTCAAGAATTTCAGGATCTTGTGTGGACGAAATTTGTGTCACAGCCAGAGCTGCTCCTGCGAGTGGAGCGCTAGTTGCGGATTTTGTTCGGATCTTTTTTTTTCCTTTTTGCTTTTTTGCTCACATTTTTTGGTGATGGGCTGATCATCCATGATTTGAATAAGGCGAAACAGCAGCAAGTGGCCTTGGCAGATCTTCATCGACTTGCCACTCTTTCGATTAAGCTTTTTGCCACCACCGATGAGCCTTCAGAAATTGCGTTTTGGCAGCAGCTCGGAGGAATATCCCCAATGAAGGATCCCTGGGGCAATATCTACCATTTAAATGCGGGGCATCAGACGGCGGAATGGGTGAGTTCGGGCCCAGATGGCCGTATGGGTACTCCTGACGATCTTCGCCTGAAGGTGCCCACTGGACGCGCCATACCCGAGTCTCTGAAGCATTTCGATACGCCCACTGCAGCATCGGCGAAATAAGATTTTTTTCGACCCTGCACCATGATAGAAAAGAAGCGTGCATCGAATCTTAATTCTCGACTATGGCAGCCAATTTACTCAACTCATCGCACGACGCGTGCGCGAGCTCGGCGTCTACTGTGAAATTTTACCCGCGAATGCGGCAATCGAAGAGATTCGCAAAGTTTCTCCGCGAGCGCTGATTCTATCGGGTGGCCCCCACTCCGTGTTTGACGCTGGCTCGCCCCAAAGTGATAAACAGATCTTAGATCTCGGTGTGCCTGTGCTTGGCATTTGCTATGGCATGCAGTGGCTGGGGCAAGCGATGAATGGGAAAGTGTCCCCTGCAAAAACTCGGGAATATGGTTTTACCCAAATTAAAGTTTCTGCTGCGACATCGAAGCTCTTTGCAGGAATGGCCAAAAATTTACGCACGTGGATGAGCCATGGGGATGAAGTAGATGTGGTGCCAGTTGGTTTCGTGGAAACCGCTCGCAGTGAATCTGGCTCCCTCGCTGCAATGGAAAATGTTACGCGAAAAATTTTCGCCGTGCAGTTTCATCCGGAAGTAACGCATACAGAGCAAGGCTTAGAACTCTTCCGCAATTTTCTAGCAATCGCGGAATGTAAATCCGATTGGAATCTCGGAAATTTTGCAAAAGAAAAAGCGGCCGAGATCGCGGCGCTGGTTGGCCCTAAGGACCATGCGATTTGTGCGCTCTCTGGCGGTGTGGATAGCACCGTGGCTGCAACGCTCGTGGAGCGAGCAATTCCCGGACGCCTCGAATGTCTATACATCGAGAGCGGTTTGCAGCGCGAGGGGGAAGGCGATTCCGTTATGGAGAGCTTTAAGGGGTCTGGCCTGCGCGTGCGTCGTATCGATGCGAGAGCAGAATTTCTAAATAACCTTCGCGGCGTATCTGATCCGGAGAAGAAGCGCAAAATCATCGGCAAAACCTTCATTGATGTTTTCCAGCGTGAATCCAAAGGCGTGGAGTGGATGGTGCAAGGCACTCTTTATCCCGATGTGATTGAGAGTATGCCTCCTCCCGGACGCGGTGGATTTAGCGCCACGATTAAAAGTCACCACAATGTGGGTGGCTTACCGGCAGACATGAAATTGAAATTGATCGAGCCCTTGCGCGAACTTTTCAAAGATGAAGTGCGGAAGCTTGGTCGTGAACTGCAAGTGGATGAGAATATTTTGAAACGTCATCCTTTTCCTGGTCCAGGACTCGCTGTGCGCTGCCTTGGAGAAATCACGGAAGAGCGCCTCGTGGTGTTGCGAGCCGCCGATAAAATTTATATCGATGAAATTAAAAAGGCTGGGCTCTACGATGAGATCTGGCAAGCGGGCGCCATTCTTCTTCCGATTGCTACGGTTGGTGTGATGGGTGATGGACGCACCTACGAATCTCCGATTGCTCTTCGCGCGGTAACGAGCAGCGATGGCATGACGGCGGATTGGTATCGCTTCCCTCATGATGTTTTAGCCAAAATTTCGAATCGCATCGTGAATGAAGTGCGCGGAGTGAACCGCGTGGCCTACGATATTTCTACGAAACCACCTGCCACGATCGAGTGGGAGTAGAGCAATGGCTGCGAAGTTTGCTCACCTCCACGTGCACACGGCTTACTCTGCTTTAGAGAGCACGGTTCACATTGAAGATCTGTTCAAGAAGGCCAAAGAGTATGGCTTGCCTGCCGTCGCGATGACGGATCACGGAAATCTTGCTGGTGTGATCGAGTTCATGGATGAGGCGAAGAAGGCTGGTATCAAGCCTATCTACGGCTGCGATCTCTATGTGAAATTGGAAAATGCGCCGGAGCAAATGCGCTTTCCCTATACGCGCTTAACTCTGCTCTCCATGAATAATGATGGCTTCCAAAATCTGGTGAAGCTAGTTTCTAAAAGTTATTTGGAAGGCCGCGCTCAGCGACCCCTTATCACCAAAGAGTGGCTGAAAGAATATTCTCCTGGCCTCATCGCTTTGTCCGGCGGCTTAAAGGGAGAAATCGGTTTTCATCTTTTACAAAACCGCGAAGAGCAAGCTCTCAAAGAATTTGAATTCCTCCATGAGCTTTTTGGCGATCGCTTTTATGCCGAGCTCCAGGAAAATAATCTCTCCGAACAAACTCGGATTAATGAGTGGCTATTAGCCATCTCCAAAGAAAAAGGCGTGAAGCCTGTCGCCACTTCCGATGTGCACTATCTTGAAAAAGAAGATGCGATGTCGCAAGAGATTTTCGTGCTCACCCAGCTTGGCCGCACGGTTTCCGATGAAAATAAGCGCTCCCTCTGCACGGAATTTTGGCTGAAAGATGAAGCCACCATGGAAGAGCAGTTCGCCTATTGCCCTGAGGCACTCGCGAATACTCTAGAAGTGGCCGAGCGTTGCAATGTCACCTTCAAGTTTACGGATGATAAGGGCCGCCCGATTTATTACCTGCCGAATTTTCAAATTCCGGCTGGGGAAACAGCGAAAACCGTAGAAGAATTTTTGGCCGTGGAATCAGAGCGCGGTCTTCGCTGGCGTTTCGATCAGCCAAGCTTTCGCAAAACCCGTGAGCGCGCTGATTGGCCTGAGCTAGAGAAGCAATATTGGGAACGTTTGAATGGCGAGATCGCGATGATTCAGAAAACCGGTTTCTCCGGTTACTTCCTCATCGTTTCCGATTTTATCCGCTGGGCAAAAGATCAAGGCATCCCAGTAGGCCCCGGACGGGGCTCGGGAGCGGGCTCTAGCGTGGCGTGGGCGCTGCAAGTAATCGATATCGATCCGTTGCCCTATAATTTGCTCTTTGAGCGATTCATTAACCCTGAACGTATTTCCATGCCGGACTTCGACGTGGACTTTTGTATGGATCGTCGCGGGGAAGTGATTGAGTACGTGCGCCAGAAGTATGGCAAGGATCAAGTTTCTCAAATTATCACTTTCGGACGCATGCAGACGAAGCAATGCATAAGAGATGTGGGCCGCGTGCTCGGCATGCCCTATGGCGAAGTAGATCAGATTTCGAAACTCGTGCCCGATCAGCTTGGTATCAGCCTCAAAGAAGCCTTAGAGAAAGAGCCCAAGTTTAACGAGATGCGTGCCGCGAATCCCACGGTGGATAAGCTCTTTAACCACGCGCTGAAACTGGAAGGTCTCACTCGCTCCTTCGGTAAACACGCCGGTGGTGTGATCATCACCGATAAGCCGCTCACGAACTATGCGCCGCTCATGATGGATGAGGATGGCGCGGTTGTAATCCAATACGATAAAGACGCTGGCGAAAAAGTGGGCCTCGTGAAGTTCGACTTTCTCGGACTCAAAACACTCACGCATATTCAGCACGCCGTAAACCTCGTCAATGAATTGCGCAAGCGCGAAGGCTTACCGCCAGACTTCCGCATTGAAGATACTGGTGTGGACGATGCTGCTGCCTATGCACTCATCGCCAGCGGAGATACGAATGGCGTATTCCAAGTGGAAAGCTCTGGGATGGCCGATCTTTGCAAAAAGCTGGGTCCTGCGAACTTAGAAGAGCTCACGTGGATCAACGCACTCTATCGTCCTGGTCCGCTTGAATCTGGGATGGTGGATGATTTCATCAATCGTAAGCATGGTCGTATCACGATCGAGTATCCGCTTCCTCAGCTAGAGGAAGTATTAAAAGAATCACTCGGCGTGATCATCTACCAAGAACAGGTGATGCGAGCTGCTCGTGTGTTAGCTGGCTATTCGCTAGGAGAAGCCGATCTTCTCCGCCGTGCCATGGGTAAGAAAAAGCCTGAGGAAATGGCGAAGATGAAGGCGGGCTTTATCGAGCGCGCTGGAAAAAATGGGATCACGGAAGCAAAGTCCACCGAGATTTTCGATCTCATTGAAAAGTTCGCAGGCTACGGCTTTAACAAATCTCACGCCACAGCCTATGCGTATGTTTCTTATCAAACAGCTTACTTAAAAGCGCACTATCCAGCTCAATTCTATGCAGCTCTGCTCACCACAGAAATGTCGGATACGGATAAGCTCGCCAAATACATTTCCGATGCGAAAGATCACGAGATCAATGTGCTGGGGCCGGATGTAAATGAGTCGGCACGATTCTTTAACGTGGTGGCCTTCGATGGCAAACCAGCGATTCGCTTCGGTCTTGAGGCGATCAAGGGCGTGGGTGGGGCTGCTTGTTCCACGATTGAAGAAGAGCGCGCCGCGAATGGCCCCTTCCGCTCCTTCGCGGATTTTCTGAAACGCGTGGCCCTCAAGAAGGTAAATAAAAAGACTGTAGAAACGCTTATTCGCACCGGCGCTTTCGATTCTCTCTATCCAAATCGCAATGAAATGAATCGCGCCACTCTCTTTAAGGCCATGGAAATGGTGATGACGTGGGCGGCGAAAGAGCAGGAAACGGCGAGCTTAGGCCAGGGCGGCCTCTTCGATAATTTCTTAACTGCAGGTGCAGGTCCGAACCTAAAAGCGGCTGAACCCGAAATGGCATTCCAGCCTGAGTGGACGCATATGCAGAAGCTAGAGGCTGAGCGCGAGCTTCTTGGTTTCTACGTGAGCGGTCATCCTCTCGACCCTTATAAGAGTTTGCTGCGCCAGTGCACCACGATAAATATCCCGCGCATCTTTGAGATGGCCGCGGAAGGATTGCTTGTTAAAAAAGAAGTGGAAGATTGGAAGGCCCGTAAAGCGGCGCAGAAAAATGAGCCCACTGTGGGTGGGATGATCACTGCCTCAAAAGAGATCACCACGAAAAAGGGCGATCGTATGGCATTCATCACGCTGGAAGATTTCGGTGGCAAGATCGAAGTGATCTGTTTTCCAAAGTGCTACGAGAAGTGCAAGGATTCCGTGCGCGTGGGAAATGTGGTGGTGGTGCAAGGTCAGCTGGAGGGCAGCGATACTGGCGCCAAGGTGCTGGCCTCGATGATCACTCCGCTCGAGATTATCTCTCAAGATAAAATGAAAAATATCCGCACTGTGGTGTTTCGCCTCGATCCTTACACGACATCGAAAGAGCAATTAGAGAATCTTAAACGGCTCTGTGTGAAGAATAAGGGAGCGTGTAAGGGTGTGATTGAGTACGTGGCTCCCGATGGGGTAAAGGCTCGCTTTCAACTCCCAGATGATTTAAACTTTTCTGCAGACTACCTCTTTGTGCAGGAAGTGAAGGAGATCTTCGGACGTGACGTACTCGGCTTCCTCTAAGCTTCGTTTTGCTTTATTTATTTCCCTGATTCTTGGCTCTAGCCCCCTCGCTAAAGCAGATTCGTCCATCGTTGCTGTGGCTGCTGGCCGAGATAGTTCCGAAGCTATCATGGGAGTGCTCAAAAATATTGTGCCGAAGAGCATCCATGTAGAGCCCACCTTTCTAAGGGGGGTTTTAGGAAATGAAATCCTTCCCTTTGCTACCCATTTTGTCACCAGCTATAAAATTCTTGAAGGCGGTTCTGGCTCCTACGTGAGCGTAGAGGCCAACGTAGATTTGCCGGTGATTCAATCGCTCTATTCTTTCACTCCCAAAAATATTGGCTTAAAGGAAGAGGATGCCAAAGTACTCTTCGTGTTTAGCTCGCCAAGATTAGCTACTTTGGAAAGTTTGCAGGCCACCAATTATTTTGCCGCTGTAACAAATACGGTGAAAGATTTTCTTCAACGCAGAAAATTTTCGGTAGTAGAGAAAAAGGAAAGTGCCAGCGCCATGAGTGGCGAGGATCCTTTCAGTGCCGATGTGCTGAAATCGATGGGTAAATCTCAGGGCGCTCCACTGATTTTGGGTATCTCCGTTGCTGTGGAAACGGAAGAGAATGAAAATAATCATACCGATGAAGATCATATCGTGCTCCGAGGGTCGCTCGTGGATTCAAGCACCGGCAATGTGCTCGCGAAATTGAATAGCTATTTTCTGTTCCCGAAGGTTCGTAAAGACCAAGTGCTGGCAGATTTCCAGAAACTTCTTTCGGATACCTCTAAAGAATTCATGCTTAATTTAATGATCCAGGCGGGTCAGCATTTTCTCGGCACGGAACAAAAGGATTCACTCACTCTAGAAGTGAAATATCCACCTAGTGAAGCCGTGATCACCAAATTTCGGAAACTTTTGGAAGGTAGTCGCGATATTAAATCAATCGTAGAGCTGAAAGTGGAGCGGGGTAGCTATGTTTTCGCTTTGCAAAGTTCTTTGGATAGAAAAGGTCTGATCAAAAAAATTCTCAGCTTAAAACAAGATGAATTTGTGGTGGTCCTGGATGAAAAAGCAGATTCTGGAACGGGTCCGATCAGCATCCAGCTCAAGAATCAATCGCCAACTGCAAAAGCCACCACTCTCGAGATGGAGGATAAGCAAGTTCATGAAACTCACTAATCTGTTCCTACTTTGTTTTGCTCTAGCCGCCTGCGCTCGCTCTCCTGCCTATAATCGAGAATCACAATCTGGCAGTGGAAAGCCACAGTCGCCCCAGGAGAGACAACGCGTTTTAGATAAGGCGCAGAAGTTTTCCAATTTAAGAAAACGCACAGTGCTGCTCCCATTTTGGAATGATACGCCTGTGAAGGGTCGCTTCGAAGTGGACGCGAAAAACGCCCTGAAGGATATGCTCCTCGATCAGAATCGTATCAATATTGTGGATGAGCGGGATATCTCTTTTCGTAGCCAAGATTTTTATCTCGACTCCGAGAAGGTGGATGTGAACCATCTTGCGGAGAACGGTCGTAAGTGGGGTGTTTCCCTCATTGTGCTTGGTAGAGTTTCTCGAATTGTGTTCCGCAAGCAGGATGATGATGTGGGATTGCTCCGTCCGAGTGCGAGTATTGCCGCCGCAAGCGTTGAGCTCCGCATGATTGATGTGGCGCAGGCAAAAGAAATTGCGATCGGTGAAGGTGCCGGTCAAAGTGAATCTAAAAGCTTGAATCTCTTTGGTTCCAGCAGCGATGAAAATGATGATAATCGGAATCAACTGGTGACGGATGCGATCACGGATGGAATTAAGAAAGCACTTCCCGCTCTCAATAAAGAAATCGACAGAATTCAGTGGCGCGGAAAAGTGGCGAAGATTGCGGGCAACAAAATATATGTGAATGCCGGACGAGCTACTGGTATCAATCTCGGAGATATTCTCAAGGTAACGAGCTCAGGCACTGATATTTTTGATCCAGATACAGGCCTATTTTTAGGGCGCACCGCCGGTGATGTAAAAGGCACACTCGAAGTGCTGGAGTATTTCGGCGAAGATGGCGCTGTGGCCAGAGTTCACTCCGGAGCTAATTTCACCGAAGGCGACCAAATTCAGCTCTATTGAGCTCCTTGGATTGTTAACCTATTGTTTTAGGCCCGTTAGGCAATGGTTTACGCCAGAATTGTCCTTGCCGAAGCAGACTGCTTGTGGTGAAAGTAGTACATAGAATCCTGGGAGGGGTTATGAAATCGAATTATTTCGAATTTCGGAGTGGGTATGCCTATGAGCATGCTTTGCGTTTACAGGGGCTTTTAGGCGTTGAAGGCTATACTGGTTTGCTCGCCTTCGAGCCCGAAGAAACAATCACTTTTGGTCGTGCGGCGGATGAAGCATCCGATCTTTTGGTTTCACCAAGTTTTTTAAACGATCGCGGCATTACCCTTCTTTCTACTGACCGTGGGGGCAAAGCTACATGGCATGGTCCCGGACAGCTTGTTGGCTTTCCGATTCTCAATTTGAAAACTTTGTATGGCGATGCTCGCGCAGTGAAGCGTTTCACGGAAGAGCTTCTTCTAGGTCTCGCGCATGCCTGTGCTGTGCTTGGGGTTCGAAGCGTGGAAACGCGATCTGATTTTCCGGGCCTCTGGACCACCCGCGGAAAACTTGCTTCTATCGGAATCACCGTAAAAGATGGCCAAATCTTTCACGGATTCTCTTTGAATGTTCGCCAAAGTACTTTAGCTGGTTTCGGACTCATTCACCCTTGCGGGATTGAGAATTGCCCGATCACTTCTTTAGAGCAAGAAGGTGTGAATGTGGAAAGTATCGAAGCGCTCAGCAAACAGATTCTGCCTTATCTCTCCGTTGTTTCTGGCGGTGAAATCAGTAAGAACGCACGCACTGTGAATCATGATGTCTCCATGACGAATCTGGTTTCGGCGGTTTCGAGGAGTGCGATGGCTATCGATCACTTCCGCTCCAACATGGAAAGACGGCATTAAAAATTACCCAGATACTGCGTTGCGCTTTCGCGCGTCTCGTTGATTTCAATCATATTTCCTTCTTAAGCGAAAGAAACACGGGAATTCTAAGAAGTAATAGCAGCAGATGCTCGCGATTCCGATCAATGTTGTGAAGCTAAAAAATGAAATTGCATTCCAAGCCAACGATTCCGCACCCCACCAAGAGCAAATACAAAAGAATGGAAATTGCAGTAAATAAAATGAGTAGGTAAATTTTCCAATTACCGAAAATTTTGTTTTTAGGTGAATTCTGGAAGCAAAGAAAACCAACGAAAAGGCCGGGAAACCCCATGCAAAAAGCCGAGGCAAAGTAGGAATGGATCGATAGTAAATCCACATCCGAGTGGGCACAATCCTAGGATCATCCTGAAAATCGGTACCAATGGATGCGAAAAGCAAGAGTAGCAGGGAAAGAATGAAACCTGCCCATGCTGTGGGTTGGTCTTTCTTAATCATAAAGTCTTTTTGAAAACTTAGCCAATAACCGAGTAGAAACTCTATGGTGATGGAAGCGCCATAAAAGTAATTGGTATAGAGATTGAGGAGACAGCCCAGGAAAATCAGCAAAGATGGAACCGCTAAAACTCGCTTCGATTTGATCCCCAAAAGAACGATCAAGTAAAAATATAACTCATATCGCAAGCTCCAGGCCGGTCGGATGATTGGATCTAAATTTGAGGGGAGCAAAAATATCGAGTCTAGAAAATAGGATAGTCCCGGAATTCTTTTATCGTGTAGCAAAATAATTAGTACCCAGACTGTGGTAATCAGCCAATAAATTGGGAATATTTTGGCCAGCCGATGCACTACGAAACGCCGAGGAGGCAAGGATAGTTGAATGGAACGTTGGGCGCTTAAACCCATCACTAAACCACTAATTACAAAAAAAATATCAACACCAATCGCCCCATGAAAATAATGGTCCGCCACGAAATACCATACAATGGGAATTTGAATGCTAGGAGAACAGTGGGAAAGATAAACTCCAGCGGCAGCTAGAAAACGAAGAATCTCTATGGATTGGAAACGAATCACCGAATCATATAATCATCAAATTGAAATTCAACCAACAGATAAAGAGTTGGAGCATTTGTGTGGCAAAAATTTCAATCCTACTAGGGGAAGGCGCCGCTCACCACCCTCCACCTGAGAGCTCAGTGAGTAGTGAGGGGCATGCTTCGCTTAGTGTGCATTTTTAATCTGGCAATCAAGCTGAAACCGCTGTGTGGTGCCATCGTATTGCTCGGAGTATACATCGAGCCCGTGCAGCGAGTTTGCCTTCGCTATAATGGCATTTACCGGTAATAGCAGTAAGTCTTGAGCGAGCGGGCCATCCACATCGTTCGAGAGAGCGATTTTCAATTGTCCATTCTCCATAGAGTATTTTTCCACCGTATAGTTCTCACCGCGATCTTGTTCTGTCACCGTCACTTTAATTTCTCCATTCGTGGCCGAGATTTCAAATAGGGAATTCACTTTTGCGGCTTTGCATTGAATGCTTTGTCCGGCCAGCTCCCCTTGTAGCCATTGGCCAACTGCATTTGGAGCAGCAACTGCCGAAATAGAGTTTAGAGCGAGTACTGTGAAGAAAGTGAATGTTGGGATTAATTTTGTAAGCATAAGTTTGTCTCCTTGGTTAATGACGCATGTCTATTCCCTTTTGATTCATAGCGAAAATATATAATTAGAATTGTATCTATGCTAAAATAGAATAGATGGAGAGACCCTATGGATATCGCTAAGTTACGTTATTTTTACGCTGTTGCGAGAGCTGGAAGTTTCACAAAAGCGGCTAGAGAAATTCGAGTGGCCCAGCCCTCTCTTAGTAAAATGGTGCAGGCTCTGGAGGCGGAGCTTGGGGAAATTCTTTTTATGCGCTCGAAGAGTGGTGTGGAACTTACTGGAGCGGGGAGGCTTGTGCTGGAGAGCTGCAAGCTCATTTTTGCAGAAGTAGATGCTCTTGCTATTGGGCTCACAGAAATGCATCACGAAATAACAGGAGACTTATCCGTGGGCGCTTCGGATAATTTGTGTAACTATCTCCTCCCGCCTCTATTTGACGAGCTTGTGAAGCGTTATCCAAAGATTAAAGTGAAGCTTTTTAGTGGAACCTCCACTGACATCCAAAAAGAGCTAGAGGAGGGTAGAATCGAGCTAGGCTGTTTCTATACAAAGGTTTCAGGTTCTCGCGATCTGCTCATGCGGCCACTTCGCTTCATTGAGTTTGTGCTTGTTGCGAATAGTCCGCTGAAGCTGAGAGAGTTAAATGGTGCTCCATTTATTGGATCGCGCACCGCGGACTATAAGAACTCCTATCCGGCCATGCAGATGCTAAATTCTATCGGTATTTCACCAAAAACGATTTTCGAAACGAACAATCAAGAAACGCAAAAGCGTATGGTATTGCGCGGCTCAGGTTTTAGCTTGCTCCCCATTCACATGGTGGAGCAGGAGCTGAGCAGTAAAACACTTTATCGCATTACGAGTCCAAAGCAGTTAGGTGCGGAAATTTCCCTGCTGCAGAGGCGCGGTAAAAATCTCTCCAAGCCAGCTCAAGTGTTTGAAAAAATGATGATTAACGGGCGCTAGCCTTCAAGAACAATATCGAGACCATAGAGTAGCAGCGTGGCCTCGGGTAAAGTGAATTTGGCGCCCTTTAGCTTATTAGCATCAGGACGAATCGAATAATTGAGCGCGTGCCGAAGATCGGCTTTGATCAAGTTAGTATTGGAAAAGCGGGCGGAGGCAAAATCTGTCCAGCGGCAATCTGCCTCACTGAGATTGGTTTCCGCAAAATCGGCCTCTCTCGCTATACATTTTTTTATGGCAGACTTTCTCAAATCAGTGCCGTGAAAGTTGCTATAATTCAAAATGCAATTCTCAAATACTAGATGAGAAATAGCGGAGGCATTTGTCCAGTTCACGCCAATCAATTTGCAGTCGCTAAAATTTACGCTGCGAAAACTCGCTCCACGAATCTCCATATTGCTTAGGTCGCAATGTTCGAAACGACAATCAAGAAACTTGCTCCGCTTGAAGTTTGTGCCAGAAAAATTGCACTTGGAAAAAGTGCAACTCTCGAAAATTTTTCCCTCAAAGAGTGCTTTCTTGGCGTCAACACCATCAAAGTGCTGATCGGTAAAATCCTCCTGCGAGGATAGAAGATCAATCACTTCAATTTCATCCAGGCTTCCACCTCTTTCACTTCTTTGGGAATATGGCCTGAGAGGTTCTTGCAGCCTTTTTCTGTCACTACCACATCATCTTCAATGCGCACGCCAATGCCGCGGTATTTGGCAGGCACGGTGAGATCGTCCATCTGGAAGTATAGGCCAGGCTCCACGGTGAGCACCATGCCAGCCTTGAATTGGCCATACTTATAGCTCTCTTGGCGAGCCTGTGCGCAATCGTGCACATCGAGACCAAGCATATGGCTCACATTGTGAAGCGTATAGCGCTTATAGAATTGATTCTCATCTTTGAGTGCTTCTACCGCAGACTCCAACAGACCGAGCTCCTCTAAACCTTCTGCTAATACCTTCATTGCCACGCGATTCGGCGCCATGAAATCATTGCCAGGTTTTACTTCCTTTATCGCGGCTTTTTGCGCAGCGAGCACGAGAGAGTAAATTTCTTTTTGTGCCGGAGAGAATTTGCCGTTGATGGGCAGGGTGCGAGTGATGTCTGCAGTATAGAGACTATTTCCTTCCACGCCAGCATCCAAGAGCAGGAGATCGCCCTTGCGAAGTGGACCATCATTTTTCTTCCAATGAAGAGTGCAGGCGTGATGTCCGGAGGCGACGATGGTGCCATAGCCCACATCATTTCCTTCGATGCGTGCGCGAGTGAAGAATACGCCTTCTAGTTCCCGCTCATTTTTTGCCTTTTTAATTCGGCGAATCACATCTTCGAAGCCCTTCTTGGTGGCATTGATGGCAGCGCTAAGTTCCGCAATTTCTTCTTTTCCTTTGAGGAGACGCATCTCAGAAAGATGCATTGCGAATTCTTGGTCTTTCGCAGCTTGTGCCGGCGCCAGAGAATCAAGGATAGCGGAAATATTTCTTAGGAGACGAAAACCTTTTTGGGATTTTGCTCCAAGAAGAGAAGAGCTCACGAATTCATTCAACTCGTGCAAGGATTTTGTTTCGATACCAAAACGGGCAGCGCTTTCTTTCAAGCCCATGCGTGCGCCCTCCCAGAGTTCGCCCTTATTGCGATCTGTATAGAAAGTGGCATCTGTTTTTCCAGGATTGGGTTCTACAAAAAGAACCGCCTCGTGACCACCATTCTTCGGCAGCATCGCAAGCACACAATCCGGTTCCACGTTTCCGGTAAGATAATAAAAATCAGAGGAGGGACGAAAACTATAAAAAGTATCGTTAGCACGCACTTTCATATTGCCAGTAGGGATCAAAAGAAGTTCGCCTGGAAATAACTTGGAAAGAGCAGCTCGTCGTGCAGCAAAGCTCGCCACATTTTTTACTGGCTTCGGAAGCTTGCCATCAGCTGGTTTCCAATTCTTGAGCATATAATCCAAGAGTTTTGGAGGATTCACCGTATCGTGGGCGGCTTTGGTTTTTGGTTGTAGAAAGCTCATATCATATTCCTTTCAAGGCTTGCGCCAGGGCTTTTTCAGAAGGTTTCGGTAAATTCACTTGGTCTAGTTTTGTTAGAGGCTGCCAGCGAAACTCCGCTGCACAGTCTGGTAAAAAATTTTCTAGCTCTGCACGCTGCAATTCGGTGCTAGAGCGATGGAAGTGCACATTGTATTGAATTTTGTGCTTCGTAATGGTGCGAATACTTTTGTGCTCGCCGAATTTCACGGTTTTTTTCGGCGCTGGCGCTTCATCTGAAAGCCACCAAGGCAAATCCCAGAGACCTGCCAGCCAATCGCCAGTTTTTCTTCTCGCTAACAATAAAGATTTTTCTCCGCGCTCTGGTTCGCAGAGGAGTAAAAGACCATGGCTGTTCAGTTCTATCGCGGCAGTCTTAGCTTTTTTGAAGGGAATCTGGGCGAGCAAGTTTTGCTTTCTGCCTTCGCAGAAATCCACTAGGGGACATTCCCCGCATTTAGGATTCTTTATCCCGCAAACTTGCGAACTCAAATCCATCAGGCCTTGGTTTACGGCGCTTGCGTTGCCGAGAGCCACGAGCTTTTCGCCAAATCCCCGAAGTACGGTGCGGCCTTCTTTACTTTTGGGGTCACCTGTAAAAGCTAAAACACGAGATAGCACTCTCTCCAAATTTCCATCGAGGGCGATTTCATTCTGGCCGAAAGCGATGCTAGCGATGGCGGCTGCTGTATAGTCCCCAATTCCCTTGAGGCTTTGCAGTTCCTCTTTGGTGGAAGGCATGGTGCCACCAAAACGCGCCACAATATCCTTGGCGGCTGTTTGCAAATTGCGAGCACGAGAATAGTAACCTAGGCCGGCCCATAGACTAGTAAGCGTATCAGGGTTTGCATCAGCTAGGGCTTGCACATTCGGAAAGTGAGTGAGGAAACGCTCATAGTAGGGGAGCACAGTTTCCACTCGCGTCTGCTGCAGCATGATCTCAGAAATCCAGATGCGGTAGGGGTCCACATTTTTTCGCCAAGGCAATACGCGCGCATGCTTTGCATACCAGTTCAAAAGCGCGCGATGCATGTGGGAAGCTAACTTCATTTACGAAATCACCTTGAGGCGTTTGCCAACCTTAGTGAAGGCCGCAATCGCGTCTTGCACATCCTGGGTTTCGTGAGCCGCAGACAATTGCACGCGAATACGCGCCATCCCCTTCGGCACTACCGGATAGAAGAAGCCAATCACATAGACTCCTTCATTCAATAATTCCTTCGCCATCTCTTGCGCGAGCGTAGCTTCTCCCAGCATCACGGGCACCACCGGATGATCTCCTGGCTTAATCGTAAATCCTGCTTTCACCATTTCCTCGCGGAAAAGTTTCGTGTTCGCGCGCAGGCGTGTGCGAAGGGCGCCGCCCAATTTCGGATCAGACACTAATTCTAGCGCCTTAATGGAAGCTTTCACCACTGGAGGAGTGAGCGTATTCGAGAAAAGATAAGGGCGTGCCCTTTGGCGAAGCATATCGATGATCGCTTGCTTGCCAGAAACGAAGCCGCCCGCCGAGCCGCCGAGAGCTTTGCCTAAAGTAGAAGTGATGATGTCTACCTTATCGATCACTCCGAATAACTCGTGAGTGCCGCGACCATGCTCACCCTGAAAGCCTGTGGCATGAGAATCATCCACCATGAGCATGGCTTCGTATTTTTCTGCGAGTGCCGCAATTTCTTTTAAGGGCGCTACCGTGCCATCCATGCTGAAGGCGCCATCGGTCACGATCAGGCGAAAGCGCTGTTTTTGCGCCTCAATTAATTTTGCTTCGAGATCTTGCAGGTCGCGATTTTTATAGCGATAGCGCACAGCTTTGCAGAGACGAATCCCATCGATGATCGACGCATGATTCAGCTCATCGGAAATGATCGCATCTTCTTCGCCAAGCAAGGCTTCGAAAACGCCGCCATTTGCATCAAAGCAGCTGGAAAAGAGGATTGTATCATCCGTGCCCACAAATTTCGAAACCGCAGCTTCCAATTCTTTATGGATAGTTTGAGTGCCACAGATAAAGCGCACCGAGCTCATGCCATAGCCAAATTGCTCCAAGCCTTCGTGGGCCGCGCGAATCAAATCGGGATGAGAGGAGAGACCCAAATAATTATTGGCGCAAAAGTTTAACACCTTTTTGCCATTCACTTGGATCTTATTGCTCTGGGGAGACTCAATGAAGCGTTCACGCTTATAGAGGCCTGCCGCATCGATCTCGGCCAATTGTTTTTCTAGGTGAGCTTGAAATTTTCCGTACATAGGCTTTCCTATAGTTTATTGATCGCTACCAAGGTTTTTGGATGTTCTGAAAGATTGTGCTCAAAGCGCTCTGGGGTGAATTCAGTGAGTGGTAGAATCGTGCCTTTGCCTTCTTCCAAGATATGTTTCCACACTTGGTCTTGGATGCCGTTGGCTTTGTCTTCCAATAGTTGTTTGGTGATTTCCCAGGTGCCAAAAACGCGCCTGCCCACAATCGCATGCACGCGCTTACCCGCAGTGATCAGCTCTTCAAAGCGTGGGATCACGAGATCTCCGCTAGAGAGGCCAAAGAGCGCTATGTGTCCACCGCGACGGCTTGCCTTGATTGCAGTAAGCAGCGAGGAGGGAAAGCCGCTCATCTCCAAGCAATAATCCGCTCCGTAGCCATCGCAGAATTGAATGATTTCTTCGGCGGCATGTTCGCTTGGTTCGATCACTTTGTCAGCGCCGCAAGCGAGGGCTTTTGCTTTATTCTTCGCATTGGGTTCAACGCCAATGATTTTTCTGGCACCCATGGCGCGCGCGATAAGAATTGAAAATAATCCGATGGTGCCACAGCCCAGCACAGCGATCGTTTTTCCGCGGAACTCTGCATTTTTCAAATTCGCATCCGCCATGGAAGGAGTGCACACGTGCACCGCATTGCCAAAGGGCTCCTGCACTGCCGCCACTTCTGGGCGAATTTTTTCTAGCACCGTAGGCCACAGCACATTCTCGGGGAGTTTTACTCGTTCTGCAAAAATTCCATCACTACTTACGCCGATAATTCTTTCATTCGCGCAAACATGCTGATCGCCGGAGAGACACATAGGGCAAACACCGCAGTAGATATGGCTTTCAGCTGATACTACTTGGCCCACATGGAAACGTCCGCCCCGTTTTACTTCTGAGCCCACTTCTACGATGCGGCCCAAGAGTTCATGGCCCATCACGAAATGATTACGCTTATCTTTTTCCATGGTGGAGAGGATGGATTCCTTAAAGGCTTTTCTAAACCAAATTCCTTTATCCGTGCCACATACGCCACCAAAGATGGGCTCAATGAGCACACGTTTAGCGTCTAGTGCATCTTGCTTTTCATCTAATTTTGGCTCGGGCACATCACGAAGCAAATAGCCTTTGGTAGTGCTCCAAGTATTACGATTCACATCTAAAACAAGTGCCTTCATACGAAATCCTTTGTGATGAGTTTGCGGATTTTATCCACGCGGAAATTTTTGCGAATGCCATCGTAGTGGCAAGTGGCTTCGAGGTACTGCGCGCCGCTCTTGGAGTAGAGCAGGTGGGGTGTTACTTCGCGCGGACCATAATTCGTATCATACTCCATCCAGATGGAGCGGCGGCCTTGGATGGCATCGATTAGTGGATCCAAGTGCTGTTGTAAATCTTTTTGTTCTACTGGGCGCGAGCCATCTAAGAAGCTATGCACTTTACCATGGTGTTGCACGAGCTCATCCCAACTGGCATTCACGCCAGCGCTACGGCCCACGATAATTCGGAAAAGTTCCATGCAGCTTTTCGCATCCGCAAGAGCGCGGTGAAATGTGCTGCCACCAATGCCCAGTTCCTTCACCAGAGTTTCCAATTTGTGAGAAGGCATTTCAGTGAGCACACGTCGCGAAAAAGCGCAGGAGCAGAGCACGGGCACTTCCGGCGGCAGGATTCCATTTCTCATGCTGTGCAATGAAACGAAGCCGATATCAAATTGTGCATTGTGGGCCACGGGGATTGCGCCTTCGATGAAGCTAAAAAATTGCGGCAAAACTTTTGCGGCATTTGGCGATTCGAAAACCATGTCATCTGTGATTCCGTGCACGCGGCTCGCGCCAATCGGAATCGATTTTCCTGGATTCACTAAAGTTTGAAAGTATTCTTTCGGTCCGTTCAATAAATCAAAACGAACGGCGGCAATTTCTACGAGTGCTTCCGAACTTGGGGAAAGGCCCGTGGTTTCTGTATCGAAGGCCACAAAATCTAAGGTGCTGATATCGTTGGTCATGCTATCCTAGGGATAACTCGGAGAGCTTGGGATGTCCATATGAAGGCGCTGGTTACAGGCGGTGCAGGATTTTTAGGGAAGAAGCTTTGTGCTGCGCTTAAAGCGGAGGGAATGGAAGTGCGTGCGCTGGCGCGAAAGCTTCCGATTTCCGAGGATGGCTTAAACTATGTTTTAGGCGACTTGGGCGACGAGAAAAGTTTAGAGCGAGCCTGCGAGGGGATGGACTATGTTTTCCACACCGCCGGACTCATTTCCTATAATCCTGATAAGCGCGATCTGATGTACCGAACCAATGTGCTCGGCACGAAGGCAATTGCCTCTGCTGCGCTGCGAAGTGGCGTGAAGCGCTTCATTCATACGAGCTCGACGGCGGCTATTGGCGTGAACGAAGATCCCGCGATGGCTCTCGATGAGGCAAGCCCTTTCAATGCACGCAAGCTTGGTCTCGCCTATTTCGATACGAAATTCGATGCGGAACAAGAGCTCCTAAAAATTGTGGAGCAAGGCTTGGATGCGGTGATCCTGAATCCGGGCTCTCTTGTTGGCCCGGGGGACACGCGCCGCTATGAGCAGAGCTATCCCGGCCTCATCTATAAATTTAAACCCCCAGTGCTTTTTCACGGTGGAATTAATTTCGTGGATGTGAACGATGTGGTGCGCGGACATCTCCTTGCCCTCCAAAAAGGCAAAAAGGGTGAGCGCTATATTCTTGGCGGAGAAAATCTTTCCTTCGCCGATTTCATTCATCGCACGAATTTAATCATCGGCCGAAAATCACCAAAATATTTTGTGCCCCAATCGATGATGGGATTTTTGGCGCTACTGCTCGCAGGGCTTGAAAAGATGGGTTTGCATATTCATATGACTCCTGCCTTAGTTCGACAAGTGACGAGCTGGTATCTGTATGTGGATTCGTCAAAAGCAAAACGAGAACTCGGCTACTCGCCAAAGCCCGTGGATCAGGGGATTCGGGATACGCTTACTTGGCTTAAAGAATTGAAACGGATTTAGAAGACTGCGAAAAATCCGCAATTTTCTGAGTCGATCATGCGGCGTCTTGGTAGCCGCCGGCAATACCGGTGAGCCTAGGTGGTTTGCTGCCAGTGAGGCCAGCTTTTCCCATGCCATTTTTGGGTCCGAGTTGTTCTTCCACGCGAATTGCTAGCAGCAAGAGCTGCGCATTCACGCGAAGTGGATACGACAAAATAAAACCAACAAATTTTCCACCCCAGAATCCAACGAAGAGTCCCGCAACGTAGCCGCCCATCGCATAGGCGCCAGAGAGAGTGACTTTAAAATTTTCATAGGTATAGATATCAGCATCAGCATGCACGTAGCGAAAGCCATAGCGGCTCGCATATGCGCCTAGAATATTACCTGCAATTAGGCCCATGCCCATGCAGACAAAGCTGATCACTGCTATGTGCCAGCTCGCGAATTTTTCTATGACCCGCGGTTCGTAGTTCATATGATGCTTATCGGCGTAGGGTTAAAAAACCTAAAGAAAATAAAAGGTTGAAAGAGCTAGCAAAATAGCCAAATAATTTTAGTAGCTTAGCGGGCGGTAGACATAAGCGCTTACCGTGTCGTCTTTGCCTTTTAGCTTAATATTATTTTCCTTACGAGCGTACTTCTCGATCTTGCCATCGACCGCAGGGAGTATCGATTCAGCCATCCAGATCTCCCCGATAGCGGCACGCGATTCTAGCCTTTGCGCCGTGTTGATCGTATCTCCCACCACAGTATAGTTCATGAAGCGTGAGCTTCCCAAATTTCCAGCTACGGCGAGCCCTGCGTTCACCCCTATTCCCATGCCCATGGTCTTCACTCCGTGGCGTTGCCATTCCGGCACTACTACTCGTTTCATTTCCTTCTGCATGTCGATAGCGCAATTCATTGCGAGAAGCTCCGGCTCTGGCTGGTCGTGAGGAATATTCCAAACAGCCATAATCAGATCGCCCACAATTTTATCGAGCGTGCCTTCGTATTTATCGATGATCGGACTCATCTGCTCAAAATGAAAATTGAGAAGTTTCACGAGCGTAGCCGCTGGTATTCCCTCGGTGATCGTGGTGAAAGATCGGATATCTGCGAATAGACAAACTACTTTTTTCTCAATTCCTCCAATCTCTACTTTCTCCGTATTCTTCACATTCTTCACCACTTTTTTGGATAAATATTTTCCCAAATGATCTGAGGTTTTTGAGAGAAGTGCTATTTTGTTTTGAGAGATATATTTTTCAACAATCGTAGCTGCAGTGCGAGCGAAGCGCTGAGCGATTACTTTATCATCCTCACTCCAATCTCCGAGTAGCTTATTGGAGAAATAAAGAGCACCAATCACAGAATCATTTTTTAGAAGTGGAAAACAGAGAAAGTTCTTTAAGGCTTTACCGGTTTCCCTAGGATTGAAAAGCTTATCTTTTTCAATATCCGTGCTTAGATACATTGATTTTGTGCTCACCGTTGCAGCAACAGCCGCAGAATATTCTTGTTTCCATGCATCCGTATAATTTCGAGTGGGATAACCAAGTTGCTTGATTCCTTCAATAGAGAATCCATCTTCGATAGCAAAAACTCCGCATTCCTCCACCATTAAATGAGCCCGAGAAAATCGCAGTAGTTGTTGTAATTGAATATCAAAGTTATCACTACTATTAATGGTTTCTTCAAAATCTCTAAGTAACAGCGTTCTCTTTTGTTCGTTCGAGACTAACAAGAGCTCCTCGTAGCTGCTCTGTAAACCCGCTTGCAGCAAGGAAAACAGCGATTTATTTTCTTCTCGGAGTTTAATTTTAGCGGCGGGAATTCCATTGAGCAGTAATGTCTCTTCATGCTTTAGTTGCTGCAAATCTCCGAAGGATGAAATTTCATTTTGAAACATTCCCATTAGCTGATGAGGGGTTTTTTTAAGAGACTCAAAGAAAATGCTTTGTACGAAATACTCAATATTGAAAAAATCTAATTTAAATTCGCTCATGAGAGTAGTTCCACTTGCTGTTCAATGAACTGCCAGAAGAGCGGCCAAAGTGTTTCATCGAAATCGTTTTTCCTTTTTTCCATCAGTGCTTTAACCGCTTCATGCCTCGCTCGGCGAGTGCCGCTCTGGCGTAAGCGATAGTGATCGTAGTGATTAAAGAGGGAAAAGATTTTCACGCTCATCGGTAAAGAAATTGCTTTGAGATTATTTGGAAAGCCTTTGCCGCTGCAAAGCTCATCCTGTTTTTGGATTAGCTCAAGCACTTGTTTGGGCGCTGTGCGCTTATGTTTTTCAATGGTCTCCAAAGTTGCCGAGGAGGCCACCATATTTTGCGCATCCGTAGGGTCGCCCTGCAATTCATGAATTAGCGCTGCGGTGAGAATATCTTCCACCTCTCGGGGATCGAAAATATCATTGAGGCTTGAAAATAGGCTGATACTGGCCATCACCCGGGCCGAGTGGTGAAATAGATCTGGTGGTTCGTGAAATTGCTGGAAATACCAATGCAGCAGGGGATGCTTAATGGCAGTCTGGATACTTTCGAGTGAGCTCGTCCATGCCTTCAGTAGTATCGGATCATTTTGATTTTTCAACTGGATTGTTTTTTGAATATAGCTAAGAAATTCGGCTCGTTTTAAGGAGCTGCGGTCTTGCTGCTCGCGCTTTTGCTCATCAATAGGGCCTGCAAATGCGGCGTATCTACTGGCTATCCACCGATCCCATAGCGTGGCATCATCCGATTTTATATAAATAAAAAGATATTTTGCCTTTTGAATCTTTTCCAAAAACTCGAAAGAAATTGGGCTAGTGTGAGCGATTCCAGCAACATATTTGCCGCGAAAATATAGGAAAATGTCGCAAGGCGAAGCCTCTTCGGGAATGAGCCAATGGATACTGCGGGATACGTAATTCAATGCGGTTTTTCCTATAATTCAGGGAGCAGATTCTATATGATCGTGCCATGAATTCTATCGGGTTTTACCAATCACACCTTGACCGCGTAAGTCGCAGTTTTGCGTTTTGTATTGCCCGTTTAGAGGGCGATTTGCGCTACTGGGTATCACACTCTTACCTTCTATGCCGAATACTCGACACGGTAGAGGATGCCAATTGGGTAGACCCCACACTCAAGCAGAAAAGCTTCTCGAGTTTTGAATCCTTTTTGATGGTGCTCCCGGAGCCACAAGAATTTTCGCTCTGGGTTTCGCAGTTTCCGGAACTGCCCGCCCATGAGTATACTTTGCTACAGGATTCTTATTCTATTTTTGCTGATTTTCACGCTTTGCCTCCAACGGTGCAGAAAAAAATCCTGCGTTCTGTTTTGAATATGAGTAGAGGCATGAAGCACTTTTCAGGCGCCTCTGAGCTTCGCCTTTCCACGCTTGCCGAAGTAAATCAATATTGCTTTTTTGTGGCCGGCTTGGTTGGCGAACTGCTCACAGATTTGGTTTCAGAAAAAACTCCCACTCTTGGTGAGCATAGCTACTTAAGTGCGCATCACTTTGGCTTGTTTCTGCAAAAGATAAATTTGCTGAAAGATCAATTGGAAGATGAAAAGCAAAAACGCTTTCTCGTTCCTTCTCGTCAAGAGTTGCTAGCGAGTCTGCGTTTAGATGCACAGGGAGCAATTTCCTATATTCAGTCTTTGCCTGTTTCCGAAAAAGGATTTCGATTGTTTTGTGCGTGGTCGCTTTTTCTTGGCCTTAGCTCACTTCCGTGGATTCAAAAGGGCTGGAGCTTGGGGCTGCTTGGGAAAATTCCTCGGATTATCACAGAGAAATTATTGGGTAGGGTGGAGCGGGTGATCGACGATAACGCTGCTCTCCTGAATCTTTTTCAAGAGCTAATGCCCACTTTGCCTAAGCATGTGGTTGCAGCTGTGCCGAAGGCGAATTTAGCCTGGTTTCCTAAAGTTTATGAGGGAGCGTTGCCTGCTTCACACCTTGCACAGCTCGGTATGTTGCCAAGTTAGCGATGGCCATTTCTTCAGCTTATCTAGAGGCATTTTTCGAAGTAGCTCAAACGCTTAGTTTCACTAAGGCTGCTAAGCACTTGCATATCACCCAATCTGCGCTTTCCCAGAGAATCCTTAACTTAGAAAAGGAATTAGAAACCACGCTTTTTATTCGTGATCGCGCTGGCCTCCGGCTCACCGAAGCGGCCCATGAAATGGTTCGCTATTGTCAGATCAAGAATCAGCTAGAATCGGATTTTTTATCGAACTTAAAAAATAAGGATCCAAAACAGCTCAGTGGCTTCGTTCGTATCGGTGGATTTTCTTCCGTAATGTCTTCCGTAATTTTGCCGGCGCTGGCGCCGCTAATGAAGCGCCAGAATGGTTTGCGCTTGAAGCTCGTGAATCAAGAAATGTCGGAACTCTTTGGCCTATTGAAGCGCGGCGAAATTGATTATCTCATTGCCGATACGAATGTGGATAACGATGAGCTAGAGCGAATAAACTTGGGTGTGGAAAAAAATGTACTCGTACAGCACCGCAAGTATTCAGGTGGGCAGGTTTTCCTCGATCACGATCCCGATGATGATACAACGCTTCGCTATCTCAAGCTCGCAAAGCAGAAGGAAAAAGAAATCTCCCGCCACTTTTTGGATGATATTCACGGACTCATGCAAGGCCTAAACGTAGGCCTCGGCAAGGCCGTGGCCCCGCTGCACCTGATAAAAAAAGAAAAGGATCTAGAAGTGATCAACGCGAAAATAGTGCTGGAAGTGCCTGTATCGCTCTACTTCTACGCGCAGCCTTACTATACCAAGCTCCACCAAGAAGTGGTGCAGGCTCTGATTCACGGCGTTCCTGAGCTACTATAGGCTAAGAGAACTATCGATTCGGCGTAAGGTTTCTTTCGCGCCTAGCAGAGGCAAAAATAGTTTCAACTCTGGGCCATGGAGCTTACCAGTCACCGAAGCTCGCATCGGCATGAACAGATTTTTCCCTTTTTGTCCGGAAACTTCTTTCACTTTATTTTGAATTTCGGTGAGCACAGCTTCCGAGCTCACGCCATTATGTTTTTCCACTTCATCGCGGAAGGCTTTCACCACAGATTTTGCTTCAGGAGTGGCGAGCATTGCCTTCGCATCGGCTTCAAAGGAGAAGCGATCTGCATAGTAGATTTCTAGGTGTGGACCAATCTCACTCAAGAGTTTTAGGTTTCCGCGCACTGTGCCTAGCACATTTAAGTACCATTCTTCGTTGTGGGCATCAGGATCTAAGCCCGCCTTAAGAACGAATGGGCGAATGCGCTTACTGAGCTCTTTAATATCCATGGCGCGAATATACTCGCCATTCATCCAGAGCAGTTTTTCATCGTCGAATACCGCAGGGGATTTATTGAGCTCGGCCACATTGAACATCTCCACGATTTCACTGAGCGGACGAATCTCTTTTCCATCCGATGGAGACCAGCCGAGGAGGGCAAGAAAGTTAATCAGCGCTTCTGGTAAATATCCGTTATTTAGATAATCATTTACGGAAGATGCGCCTTCTCGCTTGGAAAGTTTCTTCTTATCCACGCCTAGGATCATCGAAATGTGCGCAAATTTGGGCAGTTCCCAGCCGAAAGCTTCGTAGATCAT
>CAIPTA010000095.1 GCA_903867855.1 Oligoflexia bacterium
CCTTTTTTGGAAGTGGCTCCTCCTCTGGCTAATTTCAGTCCCATGGCCGTCACTCCGTCAGTGAGGCTCCAAGGGTCAGGCGGATTATTTCCGGTCGCTCCCGAAATGGAATTTTCATATCCTACCCAGGTATCCGGCATAAATTGCGCCACGCCCATGGCCCCGCCGGTTCCTTTGTATCCACTCGGCGGACAGGAAACTTTTTTCTTGGTATAATCATATCCCAAATCTTTGCATATGCCTTTAAATATTGTCGCTCTTGATCCGCTCATAGTTCTTCAATGAGATTGGTGGCCAATTCTTTTCGAAGCACTTTTCCTTTTGTACTAACCTCATAATCGTAAGTTGCCGTTTGAAACGAGTTATTCTGTTCATGTTTCATGATGTGCTTAAGATAAGAAATTGTAGCATCGATGCTGTTTAGAGCTCGTTGAGTTAGCTCTATTTTCATCTTTTGATTCTCTGAGGCAGAGAAGTGGTGGTTAATCAGAATCTCATAATTCCATTCATCCACAGTTTGAAGCCGAGTAGCAATCAGCTCTTTCGTTTTTACCAATTTTTCTAATAAGGCTTCCTGTTGAGGAGTGGTGGCAAAAATCTGTTCGTAAGAATTGCCTCGGTATTCTCTTGCGATGGGCACGAAGTTTATCTCCACCGGGAAGTTCTTAAATAGATAAAAAGTATAATCAATCTCAGAAAAATTACTGGTCATCACTATGCTGGGCACTAGGATATTCCAGTAGCCTTCATTCAAGTCTTTGGATCTTTGGAGTCGATACTCACAAAGCTTTTTAATATTACCAAGCACTTTTTCAAAGTTTGAATTCTTGCGAATCATTTCGTAGGTTTGTTTCGTACCGCCATCGAAGGAGACTGTCCATGCTCCGATTCGATTCACTTCGATTTTATTTAGGAGTACTTCATCCCATACTAACATATTTGAGATAAACGAAAGGCGGATGGATTTTCGATTTTCGATGATCTCTTGAATTAATGCTCTAGAGTTTTTCGAAAAAAATGGCTCTCCTCCAATAAAAGTCACTGCCGGATTATATCTATTTTTGGAATCGTCGATCTCCTTGATCATATTTCTGTATCCTGCCAGAGAAATTAAATATGCTGGATCGTCAAAAATCCAGCACATCTTACAGCGAAGATTGCAAAGGTGATCAACGATGGCGCTGATTTCATGGGGTACGAGATCAATGGAAAACTGTCCATCGATGGCGGCAGTCGAATATTCTTCAATAAAATCATCGGAGCTTATTTTGCCATTACAGTAGGTGGGGCAATGTTTTTCCGGCACTTCGCCATAGGCGGAGTTATACATGTCACGACGTATTTCCTGGGCCTTTTCCCCATTCCAAAAGTCGCGATAATTCGAATCATCCTTGAGTTCGCCGATATTTGTTTTTTGCCAGCAACAGACTTTAACATCTCTATAAATAAATAGACTATACCATGGACGCATGCAGGTGATCTGTTTGGTGCGCTTAGAGTCGTTCGATTGCTTTAGCTCCTCTAGCCACGTTGCGGCCGAGCTATCTTTGGATAACGTTGATCTAGTTAAGGCTTGGCAGGAAAGAATTTCAATTTCTGCGAGCGAATTTCTAAGTGGATGGAGTTTGAGTTTCTCACGAATCACTGCCAGGGCTTCTCGAAG
>CAIPTA010000096.1 GCA_903867855.1 Oligoflexia bacterium
ATATTTAGTTTTTCTGCATTCAAAGGAGTGAATCATGAAACGAATTATCGTTGCGTCTATTGCTATGTCTTTTTTTGGCTTTTTGGTATTTTCACACTCAAACAACCAGACAATCAGAAAGGAAAGTGCGTCCAGGATTGGTGCGGAGTATAGGACTTCCAAAAAAATAAACTCTGCTCTCAGTGAACAAAAAAATAGTACTGCGGGAAGAAAACTAGCTTCTATCCAAGAAAAAGAGATCCCGGTGAGCAATGAAGGAAGCATTTACGAGCTTGGAAAATTGCATATCAACCTAGATTTCGTGGCAAAGCACGATGCGCAGTTTGGAATAGAAAATGCTGCCATCCAGAATGCCATCAAAATAGGCTCGAAGCTAAGCCCTAGCGAAATTCAGTTTCCGGTTGGCTTCCATCTTTCTCTTCGAATGCAATCAAACTGCACCCAGCTAGCATCAGAAAATTTTGATATTGCAGATCTCGACGATCAGGCAAAATCATTACTCAGCGAAGGCCATGATGCCTTCGTTAGCGCCAGCCTAAAAAAACCGCTTCGCGGAGACGAACTAATGAAACAGCTAGCGGCAGAGAATTGCATTGGCACAGCAGAACCGAATTTGCCAGAACAGATGAGTTCAATTGCAATTACGAGTGAACCACTCACGCGTTCCATGGCAAGTGCCCCCTACTACATTTTACTAAATGCCGGTTTAGTGGGGCTCTTCCACGCGATTGATGAAAATGCCTTCGGGAAAACCATTGTTAATCTCGGCGTTGTGGATACAGGAGTAAATATCTACCATCCAGATTTACGTGGAATTGCCTCGGGCGGTCTCGACGACTTCGGACACGGCACCATGGTAGCAGGAACTGCGGCTGCTCCAGCAAATAGTATTGGAGCACTTGGATCCATGCCCTTTGACGTGAGAATAAAAAGTTATAAAGTGAACGTTCCGGGAAGTGGAACGGCCTTTGGCAGTACGATCAGCAACGGTATCCTTATTGCCGCCTATGATCACATGGATGTAATCAATGTTTCCTGGAGTGGATTTTCCCAAGGGGACTACAATAGTGCGATTGCAACCGCAGTGAGAGAAGGAAGTTTGTTGGTTGGCGCAGCAGGAAACTTTAGCCAGTATCTGCCCACTAACATAACCATCGCTGGAGCCATTTCAGTGGGAGCGCTAAATGCCACAAACTCACAAATGGCCTACTACTCTAACTATGGATCAGGAGTAGAGCTTTATACTCCTGGCTCCTATATGACCACGTTGATGAACGGCGGTTACTCTCTTGCAACAGGAACATCCATTGCCTCTCCCCTGGTTGCAGGAATCGGCCTAATGGTTTCAGGCTGGGGAAAATCTCATGGTCATATTTTCACTCCAGCCGCCATTGAAAGCATCCTGGAATCAACTTCGAGTAGCATCAGCACTGTTCATGGGATCGTTAGAAAAATGAATCCACTTGCAGCGCTAAACTACCTCGAAACTTATTACCCTTAAGGTATATTTGGATCTGGGGGTACATCACAGTTTAAATAGTCTGGACGAATCGGCGAACTAGCAAGATTCTCCAGACTAGCCGTAACTAAACTTCCGCCCACAGTTTGATCTTGATAAAGACTACTTACGCTAATATTCGCGGCCGTTGCCAAGATCGATAGATAATTTGGATCGATAGAAAAAGGAGAATCGGCACTGATGAGCGCCGGAAACGCTCCAGACCAATCATAGATCAAGGTGAGTTCCGCAAAGCCGCTAGCGCTGGAACACGGATTATTAAAAATTCGATATCGTTTGGTAAGTTCCACGCTTTGTGGAGAAAGCCAGGTATACTGTAGGCTTTTCCCATCCGGTGAATTCGCCGTTATGGAATTCGGACTACTCTGCGTAATTTGATACTCGTCCTCGCTACCATCCACAGAGGAGTAGATGAGGGTCTTACAGTCCGTTTGGCTAAACCCATCGAAATCAATAAACTCGCTCATCTCTTGAGAGTCAAAATGGAAAGAAGAAAATATACTCTCCATCGTAAAATTCGGGCTTAAGCCGAGCGGAGTAATACTCACATTTTTACTCACTCGTTTAATTTGCAGTCGCGGATCTAAAAGATGAAATTCCACACCAAATTGAGCAATATTTAAACAGGCATTACCCACTTCATTTTGGGCAATCGTATTTTTTGTAGATATGGAAATTTGGGGCTCTGTAGAACCGCTGCCATTTTGATTATGACAAAAACAAAGTAAGGGAAATAGCAGAAGATAGAGGAAATTCTTTTTCATGGTAACTCCAAAAAAAATCCACCGAATGGCTATTGCTAGACAGTCGGTGGAATCGTCGAATCAATAGAAACTATTTTTTCGTTGGCATTACTTCAAGAAGATTCACAGTAACTTGAAGACTGTCACATGATTGTACTGGCTTAATTTGTTGCGAAGGTGCGCCTTGTGCTACCGATACGCACTCGCTAAGGTTGAACACAAGAACAGCGGAACCGGCTGTTTGGCTGTTCGCGCCGGCAGTGAAGCTATAGGCTAGGCTATCTACAACCATCGAATTGCTGGAGTAGTTGAAGCTAGGTGCGCTACCATCTGCAGGCAAAGTAATATCACCAATCAAAACACCCTGGCTGTAGAGTTCTACAGTATTTTGTTGGGTTTGGATTACGCTATCGATCGACTGTATATAAGTTGCATCTCCAGAAAGAGTTGCATACGCAGAAAGATCAGGAGCGGCTGCAGTACTAGCTGCACCATTCAAAGACCAAGCGTCGGAAACAATCGTGAAGCTATATAGTGGAAGACCAGCAGCCGGAGGAGCAACAACTACAACTGGAGCTGGAGCTGGAGCAACTACTGCGTTGGCTGGAGCGGATACGGTGCGTGCTGCACTGGAACTGTTCGCACCATCACTGCTATTACAAGCAGAAAGTGAAACAGCGGCAATAGTGCCGAGAGCCATTAGTGTCAAAGTGTTAAAATTTTTCATAGTTTTTTCCTTTTGTTTTTGTATTTTCGTCTGAGTCTTCCTCTCTGCAACATGTAGACCAAGCAGCGATAAGGCGCACTAACGCAGACAGCACAAGGCTGGCGTTCCATTACTACTCGGTACGATGTGCACTTTTGCCCCAACCATATTTGGTGCTAATTTTGCACACGAATAGAATAAATTCACGAGGACGACAAATGAAAAACAAAACAATTCCATTCTTATTTATTCTTCTTTTCCCCACACTCTGCTGTGCAGAAGAAACGGAAACAACTTTTCAGTTCTTACAAAAGTTCCATCAAGACCCCAAGCACATGATGGAAAGACTACCTAGTATTGTGGATGAAAATAATATTGCGCACACAAGAGGATATATAGATAGAAATGATCTGGAGTGGCAGCGAGTGGTAAAAAGCCGGATCGATGCCAGAGAGAGAATTTTCACAGATACATCACTTAATGTACTCTCTGCAGCAACGGCACCAATGACAACACAATTGGTAGAGCCAGGTCCAATTTTGAATAATCCCCTTAGCATGGAGCAACAGCACCTCACTAAGGCGCTGATATCCCCCACACCGTGGGCTGATTCATATTGGCCGATATATCAAGGACTAGCAGCTGCTCGCTACGCTGATCCAAACGCTCCGCGCTCCTCTAGCTGGAATGCAAATTTTGCTTACTTTCAAAGCAATCCGCCAGAAACAGCGCTGGGAAGCACAGATAAAAAAGAAATCGATCAGCTTTCCCCTGCAGAAAAATACGATATCTTACTCGGGGATATGAGCTTTTCGCTCACCAACTATAGTTGGGGTCTCGGAGAGTATTATATGAGAACAAACCAAGAAATACCTACTTGGATGGGAATCTGCCATGGTTGGGCAGGTGCATCCTCGATGAATATGCCTATTCCTAAGAAGCCAAATGTATTTCAATCCGTATCTGGTCAGAGCGTTACCCTTTACCCAGCAGATATAAAAGCCCTTGAGTCAATGCTATGGGCTAATGCAATTAAACCGAATCGGGTGCAAGGTACACGTTGTAACCAAGTAAATCCCGCCGTTGATGCTCATGGCAGAATCATTGATCCCGCCTGCTTTGATGTGAGCCCTTCCGATTGGCATGAAGCAGTGGTGAATCAGGTAGGTATCTATCAGCGCAGTTTTGTAATGGACGGCGACTACGATATTCAAGTTTGGAACTACCCAATCGTCTCGTATAGCTACCGATATTTTAATCCACAGTCATGGCAGCAGGCGGCCAGCCTTGCAGGGGCAATAATTCCAATATCCTCCTTCACAGTAGATAAATTTTCCCAATACCGTTCACCACAAGCGAAATATATTGTCGGGATCGAAATGGACGTGAGCTATGTAATTGAAATTCAGCCTACCGTATATGAGATACTCACTCCGCCCACTAAGACAGTTCGCTATATGTATGATCTCGAACTCGATGCCGACCAAAATATTATTGGCACTGGGGAGTGGTACCAAAATGCCCATCCAGACTTTTTATGGACATTTGACAAAGACACACAAGCCCATGCACCCGAAGACAACGAAATTTCCAATGATGTTTGGGATACAAGTACACCCGTGCCAAGCAGCTGGACGCGTAGGGCGCAAGCAGCCTCCTCCCGCGGCATTCCACTGCAAAGCTTTTTGGGAAAAGTAAATCAGTGACGCAATCAATTCTCGGGGCTTTTTTCTAAGCCCCGAGGAAATTATCCTCTCCTACTTTGTCGAAATCAAAATTTTTGCCTAAGTACATCTGGCCCAAAAGTTGCTCTGTTCTATTACAAGAAGCAAAAAATATTATGGAGATAAGTATGGACAGCAATCTTTACGAAATTTTATACGGAAATGAAAACGAACTAGCAGACTTTTCTTTTATGGAAATTGGAAAAGTTTACCGAACGCAGAAGGATATTGGTAGTTCAGCCAAAATCAGTCACGTAAAACATATTTCCGAAACACCCAGATCAAACAAAAAAGCTCTGGCTAAATCGAGAAGTGGGAGAAAATTATGATACGCGCAGCTGTTTCTTTTTTTATGATAGCCCTAGTCGCTTTCATTTTGGGAGCCTATGGAATAGCAGGTCTCTCTATGGAAATCGGCAAAATACTTCTCGCGGTATTTCTCGGGCTTGCAATCGTTTCATTTTTCGCAGCCCTGATCGCAGGGAAAAATACCAACAACAAGGAGCTACTATGATGACAAATGAAAATATACTCAAAGGCAAGTGGATGGAAATGCGCGGAGATATCCAAAAGGCCTGGGGTAATCTTACTAACGATGAACTAGAAGTTACCAAAGGTGAATATAAAGCCGTGAGTGGTCTAATTCAAAAGAAATACGGCGAAGCAGAAGCGAGCTTTAAAGATAAGCTCGATGATATTTTTCATCGCTATGAAGTTAAAAAAGTAGAACCAACCAAAGAACCCCTAAAAAACTAAAAAACGAAAATTGGAGAATGAATATGGCATCTTTACAAAATAGTTCCGGCAACGGATTGGCACTTGATATGAAACCAAAGGCACCTGAGCATGGTCTCGAAGCATTCGCGCACCAGGCTGGCGAAAGAGCGGGAGCCCTAGCTACTGATATCGCACATACCGCCTCAGAATATACTAAGAATAGCCGCGCCTACGTGAAAGAAAATCCAGCTAAAGGAGTAGCAATTGCTGCATTTGCAGGAATGCTAACCGGAAGCTTGCTTACTATGGCAATGCGCCGTCGCTCTTAATCAGAAGGAGGCCCATAAGGTTTCCTTATGGGCTTTTTAGTGTGAAACATATGTTTACTAAATTTCTTACGCTAATGATTTTATCCTTCACCGCGCTTTTCTCAATTTTTCAACTTGAATTGCTAGGGCAACAATACCTACTGCAATTTCCTCACAGCACAGCCCTCCAATTCCTCTTTTTTGGGTTCATTGCCCTCGCCTCGAGTGCCACGATCTATTTTTTATTCCGACAAGGAAAAGTAAAACAAGGTCAGCCCACGGGCATCTCTATCACTGAGCTAAGCATTGACTTACCAAATCTAGGCACCAAATTTCTTCTTGGCTTTATGAAGGGCTTAGGCTCTCGCTAAGAAACCCATTGCACATATTCCTTTTGCTATTTCTTTTTCTTACAAGCGCCTTTGCAGAGGATCGCGTAGATTTGTATGCGGATCAAACTTCCTCCCCTGGAATACTTGCCATATCACACTACCGGCCAATATATTTTCTCGCAGGAAATCCGCACTCCAAAATACAATTAAGCTTCAAGACTCAAATATTCTCTGCGCTTCCAATCTACTTTGCCTATACGCAACTTATGCTATGGGATATCTTTCAATCCTCGCCTTCCTTTTTCGACCTGAATTATAATCCGGTGTTTTTTTATCGAATTTCATTACAGGAAAAAGAGAAAGATTGGCTCGACATTATTCCCCTAGAACACGAGTCTAACGGACGTGGAGGTAGCGGAGAGATTTCTTGGAATCGCTTAGGCGCCCAGCTGCACACTAGCACAAGGCTGGGCATAGGAGCCCACGATCCAGTTTTTCACTTTAACTTTAAGGCATGGTTCCCATTTGATTATACTGATCAGAATAAAGACCTGCCTCGCTACCGTGGGATTTGGCAAACAGAGCTTGGCATCACAAACTTCCTTGGCAATACACCAGCATTCAATGATCTTGTGTTACGCTTCTATCCGGGTGGCAAATCTTACCTCGATCCTCTAAAAGGAGGCCAAGAACTTACTCTTCGCTTTCAAGCAAGTAGTTTTTCGTTTCTTCCCCTATTTGTTGCTCAGCTATTTCACGGGTATGGAGAGAGTCTGCAATCTTATAAGCTAAATCGTTGGGAAATGAGAGGCGGCATTGGATTTTAGCCCACCTTTTTAACGATATTTTCGAGGAGCATTTGATGTCCTCCATGATTCTGCAATATATCTCTCGCTTCCGTGGCGCGCGAAGTCTCTTTCGCTTCTACAAGCACGAGCACACGCCCTTCTCGAAGCCATGTTTCATACAAAATGAGATTGAATCGCTTAGAGGCGAAGCCAATGATCGCACCGATAGGTGCACCGAACATGGCGCCAAGGGCGAATCCCAACATTCCCAGCACAAAGTGATTGCTGGAAATGCCAGCAAACAACCCAAAGCCATCCCAGGCGCCCACAATACACCCAAGCACTGCGCCTGTGAGTAAACCTACCACTGCATCTTCTGCCGCCTTACTAGTGCCCTGGGTGCCATAATCGAGTAGACTGCCACGATGTGAAACAAACAAAAGAATTTCTGTTCCCAGAAATCCCTTTTTTTGAAGCGGCTCAATCGCGGCACAAGCCTTTTTCCTGCTCGGAAACACTACATACACATTATTCAAGATACTTTGGAATCCCGCGGGATTTGAAAAAATAGTGTTCATAGTGCTCCCCCTTTAAAGAAGTTGATCTGCATTCGACTTAATTCCAAGATGACTTCGCAACATCCAAGCGGATTTTTGAAACGCCTCTGTTAGTTTGCAGAGTAGGTCTGAGCTTGAAATATCCTTAAATTTCTCCGCAAACGGATATGCCTGTTCAGTGGATTGAATAGCCACCTCATAGCCGGCTAGTAGAATTTCAATCATCTCAAGAGCATTTGGTGCTGTCTGTTCTTCGCTAATACTAGATAGATCAACAAATTCGGAAAATGTAGCGGGCGCTCTAAATCCGAGAGCTCGTATCCTTTCCGCGATAAGATCTACTTGCTCTGCTAATTCTTTGTACTGCTTCTCGAAGAGTAAATGAGTAGAGTAGAAATTTTCGCCCGTAACATTCCAATGAAAGTTTTGTGTCTTGAGATATAAGCAATAGGTATCAGCAAGCACCACAGACATTCTATCCACGATCATTTTGCGATTCTCGGCCTTTATACCAATATTAACATCCTTATCTGAATAGCGGGCAGAACGCGCATTACGCCTGGGTGGCGGCATGCCATCCATATCATAATGACCATTTTTTTGATTTTGTCTGAAAAGTAAATTGCTCATAGATTCTCCTAGATTGTTGCTGTGTACCTCGCAACAAGTGCACCAAAGTAAAAAAATGAACTCTGATACAGGTTAGATATGGCATTAGATTTGCGTGTGTAGATAAAAACTAACAACGAAATGAGGCTTTATGTCACATATAAATTCGAAACTTCTTCTACTTTGCGCCACCACTGTCGCTTTTGTAGATTGCTCCAATACAGCTATAAATAAAAAAATTGATATGGAAGCAAAACAGGAAACAGAAGTTCATTCGCGAGCGGATTTAAATGAAAAAGCCAACGACCTCATCAAAACAACACCAGGACTAAGCGACGACCAGCGTGCTCACCTAACTACCCTCCGAGAAACAACATACGCAGACCTCGATCGAACAAATCAAAAGTCAATTAAATTGCGTGCGGTACTTATTAAGGCCCTTGTAACCAAAGATGACAACGAACAGGAAGTGTCTCAGTTGAAAGATCGAATCAAATCGCTGGAAGACCATCGAATTGTGATCCTGTTTGATGCAATTTCAAAAACAAATACAATTCTGGGCCACTTAGACTCAGAAAAACGCGCCCAAATGATGAACAATGTATTCGACCGTGGGAGCAATCGAGAATAAGCAAAGCCTCATCCGCGCTAGGGTCGACTTGAGCTCAAAGAACTACGTTTTCCTGAGAAGTAAACAATATTATTTTAAATACTACGATCTCTCTCATAAAGAGTATTTGTTGAAATAGCGTTGCCAACAACAAATAGCACGAGAAAGAGCACCAACAGACAAATATAAGAATCTCGCCGAGACAATTTACCTCCAATTATCAAAATTCGATTTTTCCGATATATGCAATTTGAGGTCCAAACGTAAATATCGATTATTTTGTCTGTAAACAATTTTTAGAAACAAATTTCCCCACGAACTCATTGATTGAGTAAAAATGGTACACATGTTACTGCAAGAGACCCATTTCTGAACTGGAGAAAAGAATGTCACAAGAAAAGCAGAGCAGAGTAATTGCAATAATTGAAGATGATATCGACATTCAAGATCTCCTCTCAGCCTTCCTCAAACCAAAAGGCTATACATTGGTGTTTTTTTCCTCGGCGGAAGCTGCTCTCCTAGAATTAGAGGAAAATCAAAAGTGTGATGTAATCATCACTGATCTGCAATTGCCGAAAATGAATGGCATTGAATTCATACAAAAATTTAATTCAATGGAAAAACAAGTGCCAATCATCGTAATGACGGTGACAAAATCAGCTGATGTTGCGATTCAGGCCGTAAAGCAAGGTGCTTACGATTTTATAGTGAAGCCTATCCATTTTCCTCAGCTCCTGCTCTCCATCGAACGAGCGTTACAGCTAAAAACACTCAAGGAGGATTTTCAATTTCTTCGGAGCATCATCAAGAAAAAAGATCCCTCTGAAGGGATTATTGGTCGGAGTCAAAATTTTTTGAATGCGATTAGTATCGCTAAAAAAGTAGCGAAGAGTACCGCAAATATTCTAGTCACCGGCGAAAGCGGCACAGGCAAGGAACTAATCGCGAAGCTTCTCCACACGGAAAGCTATCGTTCGAAGGGACCTTTCGTGGCGATAAATTGCTCAGCGATACCTGAAAATCTACTAGAATCTGAACTATTTGGGTTTGCCAAAGGATCATTTACAGGTGCCGTAGATAAAAAAATTGGTCTCTTCGAAGAAGCGGAAAATGGAACCATATTTCTTGATGAAATCGGCGATTTGAGCTTACCCATGCAAGCCAAGATTTTACGAGTATTGCAGGAGAAGAAAATAAAGCGCATTGGAGAGAATCAAGCGAGAATGATTAACGCGAGAGTTGTTTCCGCTACCCACAAAAATTTAGCCGAAGAAATAAGCGCAGGAAGATTCCGCGAAGATCTCTTTTTCCGCTTAAATGTGATTCCAATAAAGATCCCGCCCCTACGGGATAGAAAAGAAGATATCGTTCCGATGGCGGAGTATTTCCTCACCCGCTTTGCATTAGTCAATGATTCGCCAGTGCGAGCTTTTTCGAAAGATGCCTTGGAATATCTATTAGATCAAAAGTGGAAAGGGAATGTGCGGGAGCTGGAGAATGCGATAGAAAGAGCCGTAGTGCTTACCGAATCAACCGTGATTCAGGTGGAAGATCTTTATACGGAAGAGCTGAGAGCCGTTATGGCCAACGATAAAACAGCCACCTTTGATAAAAATGACTTCCACATTCCCTTTGAGCATACCCTGCTCCCACTGCACGATGTAGTGCAGAAGTACATTGAATATGCCGTTATGAAAAATGAAGGGGCAAAAGATAAAACTGCTAAAGAATTACAAATCGATCGCAAAACACTCTATAGAAAAATTAATCCCACGGAAAACATTTTGATCGGTTTTTTTCCCCACTGGCCCAGGTCCACCGCCTCCAGCAATTCCGGAATGATTCGCCGCCGCCGCTCCCGAGAAATGCCATAGAGCTTGGCGAAGATGCCCATGTTCTCCTCGGCGGAAAGGTCCAGGTCGGACGTCATCGCCTGCGGGATCACCCCGAT
>CAIPTA010000097.1 GCA_903867855.1 Oligoflexia bacterium
CCCCCCCCCCCCTTTTTAATGATACGGCGACCACCGAGATCTACACAGGCGAAGACACTCTTTCCCTACACGACGTCTTCCGATCTGGAGAAGGAAGAAACTGCCAAAATCACTCTTTTAGAATTTATCTCTTACGAAAAAGAAATTCGAAAAAAACAGTATTGTATAGAGCAACTAATGGAAGAGTTTTATTTCATAAAGAGAAACTGCTCCCCGCTGCAAAAACTAACGCCGATAACAAAGCGAAATATGAAAATAGCAATCATTCAAGGGAACGCTGATGATGTTTGCCCTGTTTCTGGTGCGATTGAGCTACAGCAAAAAATCGGTGCCTCAGCAAAGCTAATCCGTATTTCTGCTGGTCATTGGTTCGAAAATAGAATTCAGCTAATGGCGGCGGTTAAGGGAATCCTTGGATCTAAGCTATGAAATCCAAGGCGGAGTTTTTCCGGTGCTTGCTTTGAAGTTACTTAAATCTTCTCGCTTGAAATAGCTGCTTGAGTAACCACTCGCTAAAAAGAGTTCCACATACCCCTGCCTGTTTAATTTTTTAGCTAACTCAATACCGCACTCACTGGCATCTAAATTTACATCTATATAAATTGCGGTACTTTTTTGAATCGATGCCAAGGCGGATTCAATTTGGGATGAAGATGAAAAGCATCTCAGAGATTTATTGTATTTCTTTGCTGCTTTCAGCCAAAGTTTTTGTATGACCGGATCATTATCTACCAGAACAATGGCATTCGTGTCTTCTCGCTTAACAAGAGGTAGTGTTATGTGTATATCTGTTCCCTCATTCACATCAGAAATTATTTTTAGGCTGCCGCTCCAAGCAGAGACCTGCTTCATTGCATACGAAAGCCCAAGACCAGAACCACTACACTTGGTGGAAAATCCTCGCGCACCGATCTTTTTGATCAAGGTAGGTGATATTCCGGGACCAGAATCCTTTATATGAATGTGAATTTCATTCGTTGAGAGATCTAATCGTAACTCTACAGCTCCACCCTTAGGCATTGCTTCAATAGAGTTATTGATTAGATTTGAAATAACTCGTCTGAACGACTCTTTATGAATGCTAGCATATGCTCTCGATCCAATATTGCTCAAGTAGCGAACTTTGATCTCTGGCCGACCTTTAAATTCAGCTTTTTTCTCACGAGTTATTGCCTGGAGAACTTCGTCAATAGAAGTTTCTAGTATAGCGTTCCTATTCTCATTTAAAAGCTCATTAGAGATTGCATTAATCCTCTGAAGAGCCTCTTCTAAGACGGATTTTGACTCTGGATCGATTTGCCCAAATTCGCTCGCCACCGAATTAAGGGCAAGTAAAGGCGATCTGATGTCGTGTGCTACCTGCTCTGCTAGTTCGAAATATTGCTTATGATGTTCTTTTTCTAGATTCGCTTTAGCTATTTCCGAATTTAGATATAAATGAAATAAAAGTGCAGTTGATGCAGCCAGGACACGGAATAACCAAAGCATCGAATAGAAAGAGGCTGGATTTTCTGATATTAGACTCAACTGCCACTGCTCACCGTTAATACTCATGATAGTTCTATTTATTTCTTTTCCATTCAGGTGAAAAAAGCTTGGCCGACATTCAGATGTTTTCAGTTTAAACCGCAGATCTTGATAGATCCTATTTTGAGTGTTGTTTTTAAGAATGGAGCATCGAAATAATCCGATTGATTCGAGATCCACTATACTTTGCGATAGGCGGTAGGGCTCACTCATATTAATTTCGTTTCGCAATAAGCCAGTGAGACTCCGCTCGATGTTTTGTGTGTGGCTACTTTGAATGAAATAAAAAATGCATTGAACGGCTACCAATGAACACAAAATGGTGGCCAAGTATTTGAATTTACTTGATATTATAACAAATCTTTTAATAGACATAAGCTTTTGTTGCATTGCATTAATTGTTTAGTTATAACATCCTGACAGAGGTAAGCCAATGAAAAGAGAGCTTCGGTATAAATACTTTGCTGCTGCACTAGTTGTATTGTCCAATATGACAGACAAAGTAGCGCGAGCGGATGTTGTTGTAACCAAAGAAAATGCTGCTGAGATAGGTTTGGATTTTGAGCGACTAAAGAATGTCTTGGTGGCCCGGGGATTGGAGTATCAACCTGAGGCAATTATTCTTGAAAATATTTACAGCGAAGAGCAGCAAGTGGATCTTAAAACATTGGAAGGAATCTCTTTTACTGTTCCTTTCGATTCTATTTGTACTGGTGTTTCGGGCCAGCCAAGAAATGTTACATAAAGCGACGCAGATGAAATCGAATTCGTTGCTTCAATACTATATTACTTCTGAACCAACTGCATTTTCATTATCTCCCTATGATTCGGATGCGCTTGGAAACTTGACCGTGATGGAACAAGTAGTAGGTACACTGCTAAAGTATGGCGGTGAGGCACGATATGAGCCGTATTTGGCACAATCTTGGCAAGTATCTGCTGACAAGAAAAAATGGACTTTCAAATTTCGGCAAGGTTTACGAGACGAGAGTGGAGAAATAATAACACCTGACTCCTATGTGTACAGCTTGAAGCTAATTTTGAAGCACCTCTCGAAAGAGGATCCCCATCTGCCGGTTTTCGAAACGCTCCTTGGCTGGGATCAATTTACGAAAAAAAACACCTCGAGTGACCTGGCCGGGATACTTACTGATAGTGGCTCTGTGAGTTTTCTATTTACTCATCATCCAGAAGGATTTCTAGAATATTTATCGATGCCATACTATGGCTACTACAATAAAAATAATTTTGAAAACGGAGAATGGAAATCAAGAACAAGCCTTATCGCTAGCGGTGCCTTTCGTGTCGAGAAAATTGAAGGAAACCAGGTGCTTCTAAAAAAGCGTGAGAATTGGTTTTCCCATGCAGAACAGAGTGCAGATAATGTAATGATTAAAAATGAAAATTATGCCTTCGCAAAAGAAAAGTCCGGGCATGTTATTATTTTTAAAAAAGTAGATAAAAAAACAGAACTTCCAAAAGGGTACCGGTATGTTTCTGCAACGCCAACAATATTAAATGCAGTCGTTCTTACTCCATTCAGAAGTACACTTTTTAATGATGCAAATAATAGGTATTTATTTTATAGCCGCCTAAAAAAAGCACAAAAGCAAATTGAGCTGGACTCTGAAAACGCAGTGCTCTCTGACTTCTTCTATCCGACCAGTAAAACGGAAGTGCATACGCCCAATTCAGAATATTTTAACTTTAAAAGACATGGTGATGATCCGCTTAAGATTTTGCTCTCAAGCACAGTTACCGAATCCGAGGCTGATTATTTCAAGCGTTTGATAAGGTTAGTTCTGCAAGAAGAGATCCCATATGAATTTATCAAAGAAGACCGGACAAAACATGGGTGGTTTCAAGAGGTAACATCCAATAAGCTTTACGACATTCGCCTGGCAAGAGTTGATGTTGGTGGCAATTTAGACATCTGGGGAATAAAGATGATGTTTTGTTCCTCTCTTGGAGTTGGTTTTCCGGACTATCGTGGGTCAATGAAGAGCTTAGTTGGACAAGCAGAGCATGACCTAATTTCAGGGGATGCGTATGCAAAAAAATTTAATCAAACAATCTTAGATGATATGACTATGATCCCACTTTGGCATTCAGGGCTTAGCTGGCTTTTCTCGGACAACATTAGCCTTGCTCATATAAATCCAACCATGTCACTGCCTCGGTTTGATCTACTTTCATTGCAGTAATATATGCTCTCGCAATTGAAAAAGTTAAAGCCCGACATTTCTGAGTTGCAGCTCAGTGAAGTAAAAGTGGATACAACTATTATCGGCTATTTAGCGACCATTTTTACAGAAAACGGCTATCCGTATGCTGGTGGTTGTTCTGAAAAGAGAGATACTGCAATTCGTATCGCTGCTGCCGAGTGTATCGAAAGAGCAATCGTGCACAAGATTAGAGAAGAGTCAGATGGGGAGTGCTTATTGCTGAATGAATTTCCGACAACTTGCGGGTTTGCCGCGGGATTTGATTCGGCGAAAACTAAGGCAAGAGCTATCTGTGAAGCCTACGAGCGTTGGGCTTGGTCAAAGTGGATGGATGAAAATTATTCAATTCCTATAGTTGAGGTAGCGAATTGTATTACTGATCCACTATCATCCTATTTTCAAAAAACCTTTGATCAGGTGATATTTTTAGAGAAAGAAATCCAACCAGAATTAAATTGGTTACACAATCAAGAATCTATAAAACTTGGGATAGTGCTCGGAATAAAGGGGAATGGAGTTTTTCCTGGATCTCGAGTGGTGTCAGTAACGGAAGATCCTTGGGGCCACGCCCTTCTTGAGGCTTGGCGTCATGCGATTATCTTTGAGAATATCTCAAAATATTCTGGTGAGGCTAAAGATATCTTCGATAAAAGAATTATGCACTTTGGAAACTACAAGGAACTTGCTTTTAGTGCTATCGAGCGGTCAAAAAAAAGCAAATGGCCGAAACCTAAGCTACGACTATTGCAAGAAGTACAAACCCCCATGGAAAAGACATATCTCTGGCGTGCATTGTGTCACGATTTCGTTGGTTGGCACGAAGGCCCGATAGATAGATTTGTTTATTAAGACTTGATTGAACGAAAATAAAAACGAGAAGGGTAATCGCCTATCCTAAACGTTTTTCAATCCAAAACACTTAAACAGGTCCAGGGGCTCGATTAGCCACTACTTCCCCATCACTTCCGCTTTCGTGTGGAAGCCAGTCTTATAGATGCGCTCTTCGAGATTGTCTTTCGTTACAGGGAAAACTCCCATTGCTACCGTAGGCACGCTGAAAGTGCCGCTCTTGGTGCTGCGATCGGATTTTGGTTTTTCACCTTTAGCGAGCTGGCCAGCCACTTGAGCGGCCTTGCGGGCGAGGCCCTCGATATCCATCACAATCTCAAACTGTTGCTTACCAGCCACAATATTTTTAATCGCAGCGAGATCAGAATCCGATCCGGCCACAAACACTTTCCCTGCCAAGCCCTGCTCTTGCAATGCCTGCACAGCACCCTTCGCCATGCCGGAATTATTCGCTAGCACGGCATCAATCTGATTATGGTATTGGGTGAGCGCATTTTCCGTAGTAGCCATCGCCAAGGAAGGACTCCAGGCATCGTGATTTTTTTCAACCACCACCTTGATCGCTGGATATTTTTTGAGCACAGAGTAGATACCGCTCATAATATCGTTCACCACAGAGTGCCCCGCCTGGCCTTTCAAAATCACATAATTTCCTTTGCCATGGGTAGCAGCTACGGCTGCCTTCGCTTGCAATTCACCGATCTCGGCCGCATTCACGGTTAGATAAAAATCCACGGGAGCATTCGTGATCAAACGATCATAGGAAATCACAGGCACTTTATCTGCGTGCGCCATGGTAACTAAACTGGCCGCTGCATTGGAGTTTACCGGCTGAATCACGATGGCCTTCACACCTTGAGAGAGGAGATTCTCTACCTTGGCTGTTTGGGTTTGGGCGTTATTATCTGCCGCTGCCACAATTGGCTCTAGGCCAAGCTTCTTGGCTTCTTCGATGAAAAACTTTTGATCCTTCTGGTAGCGCTCTTCTTGCAAGGTGGAGAGCACGAAACCAATTTTGATGGGCTCGGCGTGAAGAGTGAGTGGCAAGAGTAGCGAAAGGCAAAGAATAATTTTTTTCAAAGTGAACTCCTATTTAACTAAGAACCGACAATAATTCCGGCATTTGTAACGCCAAAACAAATCCCATAAAAAGCAGAGTGATGCCAATCATCGCGATAATCGCAAGCGTGGGTAAAAGCACGATGAATCCTGCGCGGCGATAGCTCACCTGGAAATACTGATGCACACCAGTTACCATGAGCACCACTACCGCCAATACACCCACGAAAGAACCTAAAACGGGAATCACGCAGAACCATCGGCCAATCGAAGCTGCGGAAACGATGCGAAGGCAGGCGGTATAATTAATCTCACGATTTCCCTCCTGCCGAGAAATGAGCAGACGACAAAATACCCAAAGCATGGCGCTGGAAAATAAAATTCGTACAAGTGCCCAAAAAGGGAACAAGAGCGTGAAGCCC
>CAIPTA010000098.1 GCA_903867855.1 Oligoflexia bacterium
GATTGGGACTTTTTTTACCAGTGCTATGAAAATACTCACCGGCAATACCAATCCCCACAGCCCATGAATCGAGATTTTTTCCGGGCGATGGCCTCGGAGATGGCAAATAGTATCTTGCTCATCATTGGGGAGCGCGCCGGGAAACCAATATGTGCTGCGCTAAATTTCATTGATGGAAATGCTATCTATGGGCGCTCTTGGGGTGCATTAGAGCAGCATGATAGCTTGCACTTTGAAACGTGCTACTACCAGGCCATCGATTTTTGCATCGAAAAAAAATTACAACTTTTTGAAGGTGGAGCGCAAGGGGAGCATAAGCTGGCCCGCGGCTTTTTGCCAGAGACTACATGGTCGGCTCATTGGCTAGCGCAACCTGAATTTTTTCATGCGGTAGAAAATTATCTATCGGCAGAAAAAGGAAAAATGGCTCTTTATGTGAATGAATTAATGGATAGCAATCCGTTTCGAAAATGAACCTTGCTTCAGGAAATTTCTCAGGCTAGCCTTATTTGATGCAGATTTTCGCGCTATTTCTCATCGGCTTTGTGAGTGTTCAGCACTTCGGGTTTCTTTACTTAGAGATGTTTCTTTGGAAAACTCCTACAGGTTTAAAAATCTTTCGCATGACAAGCGCTCAGGCGGAGAGTTCTTCTGTTCTCGCGGCAAATCAAGGTTTATATAATGGATTTCTTGCGCTCGGTTTATTGCTTAGCTTTTTTTTGCCGGATCGTGATGCCTATATTTTCCGCCTATACCTCTTGGCTTGTGTTGTAATCGCCGGATGCTACGGAGGGTGGACAGTAAGCGTGCGTATTTTTTTCTTGCAGGCATTGCCAGCTCTTGTAGCCTTTGCCCTCACTTATATTTTCTTGGGCCCACGCCAGTAACAAAAGAGTTTTGGTGTTTTTGCGAGTTCGATTTGCTGGTCCACCAGGTGATCAAATACTTGGAGTAATTTATCGTGCTCCCGAGAGGAAACAGGAAAGCCCTGCTCTTCGCCCAGGAGCTCAATCGTTTCATGAATGGCTTCCACTGTGGAAAAGAAATTTGCCTGTGGTTGCTTACGCACACGAAAGCGAGATGGGCGATTGGGATTAAAACAAATCTTGGGGATTTTTTGCAGATTTGTGCTTCTCTGCCAAGTTTTTCGAGCGGTGATCCAGGTACCATCGATCACAAAAACGGTGAGTATTTTCCCCTTTGGTACGGAAAGTTTAACTGGCTCTTCTTGGCTTAGATTTTTGGCGTCTGCGCCAGGAAATAAAAGTACGGAAAAATTACTCGGATTTTCGAGGATTGCATCCACTCTCTTATCGTCGGAATAATCATATCCTTGTAGTAGAAGCGAGTTTTGTAGGCACAGATGGGCAAGGCGACCCGTGGCGATTCTTCTTCTTGCTTCGCGACCATGAATCAAGATCACAAACTGAATTTTTGGATCGAATGGCTGCAAAAGTTTGCAATAGCAAGTGAGGCTGGGTTGTAGGCATCGTATGCAAAGGCCGCGATTCATGCCTAGAATAGTGGCATACTCAATTGTTGGATGCCATAGTATTGAGGGGAGAGTGCGCTTGAAGGCGAAGCCAAAAAAATTAAAATTCACAAAGATGGATCGAAAAGGAATTCCGCTAGGCGAGCTAATTTCGGTGCATCGCCAATTTCAACCAAAAGAATCTTTGCCCCTCAATCTGGGCGATGGATTTCTATGTGCAACGAATCCGATATATAGAAATATTCGGCAGGAACTCCTGCGCGGGGGGTTTTCCTTCTCGCTTAAAGATACCATGCATTATTTTTCTTTTCCTTTGATGAGTCTCGATCGAGTTTTGGAAGAAAAGGTGATTCCCTATCGGGATAATTTTTTTTGGCTATTGGAGCTTGAAAAATATGCACCTGGAATTTTTTCGCTCACAGAGTTAAAGCGCTGTGAACTGCAGTTTAATTATCTATTTCATGAATCAGCCCATTGCATTGCGCACTGGCATTTCTTTGGTAGTAAAAAAATCAAAAAGATTCCGAAAAATAAAGTTACTCTACTCAAAATTCTAGTAGGGGAAGCATTTGCTAATACAACAGAAGCGCTAAGCGCTTTATTTGTAGAGGGCGAAATCGGTAATTATTTTCTAGATGCAAATTGTCATTTTCGATCGAATGAACGTGAGGTGAAAACCTTAACTCGCTTTGCCAGGGAGGAGGGGATCAAGGCACTGGCCACTGTGCTTTTTGCATCCTTTCTCTACTCTAATTTCATGTATGAGAAACTGGAGGAAAAGGAATATCGACTCGTGAGAGCCTTCGCGAGTTTATCGGAGCTTTCAAATATTGCCTCCGTTGTAAAAGTTGGGCTATCGCTTTCCAGCCAATTTCGCACCACAACAACACAGCTACATTTAATCAAGCTTGGCTTCCGTGAAAATCTCAATTCCTTCATCATTCAAGATCCTATTCGATTTATACTTGATTCTAAGAATAGACGGCTGCGGAAGCAGGTAGACGAGCTTTTTGAGATATTGGTATCTGGAATAAATCTCGCAGACCTCTAAGGGCTATTCCCATTTATGACGACAAATTAGTCGTAACAAATTTTTGTTTCGAGGTTCCTGCTTGGGTGTTCTTTCGACTTCAAAAAAATCTGATTCCACTTCGGGTGACGATTCCGAACGGGCAAATGCGGAATTGCAGGCCTTCTACGTTTCGATTCTGAATTCCATGCAAGAAGGATTTCTTGTTCTTAACGCCCATGGGAATGTGGTTCATTGTAACGATATGGCCGCCGAGTTTTTTGGACTCACAAAAAGCGAGCTACTTTCGCAAAGCGCCGATTCAGTGATGGCAAAAGCAGTCTATGAAGATGGAACTCCCATTCCTCTTTCGGATCTTCCGTGTAAGCGAGTATTACGAACAGGTGAGGCGGAAATTAGTGTCTTCC
>CAIPTA010000099.1 GCA_903867855.1 Oligoflexia bacterium
AATCAACAAACCAAATATTCTTAAAATCTTTTTGTCTTTCTTGAATATGAGTTACGAATGAGGCATCTAGCTTCACCCGATCAACAGGAATATGATTCGCCCTGTAGTATGGCATTTGAATGCCCACTGATTTTGTGGTTAGCACAAGTTGTCCGCCTTGCTTTTGCACATACTCGGCCGCATCTCGCCAATGAGGCTTCACCATGGAGTAGACCTGAGTAAATCCATAGCAATACGCCAGAACGAAAATCATCCTGGCCAAGAAAGGAAGTATATCTATGCTGAGTGCTAAAATAAGCAAAAGTATCGGATTCAGGAAGATATAGTAGCGTGGTACCAAGACACTACGATGACTCTTAAAGGAGAAAAAAATCGCCGCGGAAACAACCAACAAAACTATCCAGCCTAGAAAAGCGAAATTTCTATACTTCGCAATTAAACCGAAAGAAAAACCCACAACTGTAGTGACAACTATTGCGACAAGCACTTCGCTGCCTTGACAAAATTCAAGGAGGAAACTCGTTAATACGCCATTAATATCGCTGAATATAAAGTGATCTGCCTGCCAAACCATGGAGTTAGAATTAAATTTGATAAAATAGAGTAGAGCTGGAACTGCAAGGAGAAGTGAAATACCAAAAGCAAAAAATGCCAATTTTTTACGCACTAACAAAATCGCATAGGCAATGAAGGCAACGACAAAGCCAAGGCTATGTGTGCACGCGATAATGAGGCTCGTGAAGCCTAGCTTAAAGTAATTCGCAAAATTAGGCTTACTCCAGCACAGATAAAGTGTGCACCCCAGAGCGATCGAGAGAAGCTCAAAGAGGGCATACATTCTGGCCTCTCGGGCAAAACGAATGGAAATTGCGGAGAAACAAAGGAGCAGAGCCATGCGAAGCCCTAATCTTTTTCCGCCTATCAAGCGCCCCAATTCATAAAATAAAAATACGCCCAATGTGGAAAAAAGTATGCTGAGCCAGCGCGCGGCAACATCACTTAGTGGAAAGAGACAGAGCCAATAGTGTAGAACCAGGTAATAAAGCGGTGGATGATTATCCCAAAAGATGGATATCCACCAACCTTCAGAAAATGCATAAAAGATGGAGTAGCTCTCGTCTAAGCTCACTCCCTGAAAACCCACTCCAAAGGCCCGCACAGAAATGGCTACAGCCATGATGATTGGCAGCGCTAGCTGATCGTAAATCTTAAGAAGCTTTTCCTGAAGGGTGCGTAGCAATTGGCCTGCCTCATATTCAGTACGGCGAAAGTCAAAAAAAAACCCCTCGTGGTAGGAGGGGTTATATCGTAGTTGGCTGGGGTGCTAGGATTCGAACCTAGGAATGGCGGAATCAAAATCCGCTAGCTTACCACTTGCCGACACCCCAACCGATATAGGTCTTTGGTTATGCCAAGTAAGGGCGCGAATTTCAAGAGAGAACTAGCGTTCTGCCTCATTGGCCAGAAACTTTCTCTCTGGTAGGGCAGCTCGGAAGCGCAAAAGCACTAGTACCGTGAATGCCGAAAGTAAAATAATGAAGGCTCTTTGCATGTGACGCTAAGTATCACAAAAAAGAGCCCAGGGTCAAGTGGCTTTAGACAGTCTTAATGCCTAAGCCATCGCTGGTGCGCGAAACCTTCAACTGAATCCCTGCCTGGTAGTTTCCTTCCAGGATTTTCTTCGCCAAGGGATTCTGCAATTCGCTTTGGATCGCGCGACGCACGGGCCGTCCACCAAACTCAGGATCCCAGCCCACTTCGGCGAGGTAATCGATCACTTCCGGAGCGATATCGAGGGCGATGCCTTTTTGCTGCACGAGCTTTTTCACTTCGTTCAGCTGGATCTCCACGATCGAGCGAATATTCTCTTTGCCGAGCGAATCGAACACCACGAGATCATCCACACGGTTTAAGAATTCCGGCTTCACGGATTTTCGCAAAGTCGCGAGCACCATCTCTTTTCGTTGATCGCTACTCAAGCTTGGATCTGCAAAGTATTGCGAACCAATATTGGAGGTGAGGATGATCACTGTATTGGAGAAATCCACCACGCGGCCTTGGCCATCGGTAAGGCGACCATCATCCAAAATCTGCAAGAAAATATTCTGCACTTCTGGGTGAGCCTTTTCGAACTCATCGAAGAGCAGCACGGCATAGGGCCGGCGTCGCACAGATTCCGTTAACTGCCCACCCTCTTCATAGCCTACATAGCCAGGAGGCGCGCCAATCAAGCGAGATACGGAATGCTTCTCCATATATTCGCTCATGTCCACTCTCACCATCGCAGATTCATCATCGAAGAGAAATTGCGCGAGCGCTTTGGCAGTTTCTGTTTTTCCCACACCCGTAGGGCCTAAGAAAATGAAAGAACCGATCGGACGATTCGTGCCCTGCAAGCCTGCGCGAGAGCGACGAATTGCATCCGACACGGCGCTCAAGGCATGATTCTGCCCCACCACGCGCAGTCGCAAACGATCTTCCATTTTGACGAGCTTCTCCTGCTCGCCTTCCAGCATCTTGGAAACCGGAATTCCCGTCCACTTACTCACCACTTGGGCAATATCTTCTTCTTGCACCTCTTGGCGCACGAGGGATTTTCCTTCCTCCGAAAGCGCAGCAGTTTTTTGAGTGAGCTCTTTCTCCAAAGCCACTAACTTACCGTATTTCAACTCCGCGGCTTTTTCTAGATCACCGCGAGACTGCGCCATTTCGCTCTCAGTGCGCACTTGCTCCATGCGCTCCTTGGTTTCTTTTATTCCGCGAATCGCTGTTTTCTCTTTGGTCCAGAGTTCTTTCAAGCCGCCCACTTTGCTCTTTAATTCGCCAAGTTCGCGCTCCAAATCCACGAGACGATCTTTTGAAGCCTTATCTTTTTCTTTTTTCAAGGCTTGGCGCTCAATCTCCAACTGCAACACGCGGCGATCAAACTGATCGATCTCTTCCGGCATAGAATCAATTTCCATGCGGATCTTCGAGGCGGCTTCATCCATTAAATCAATCGCCTTATCGGGCAGGAAACGCTCCGTGATATAGCGATTAGACAAAGTAGCCGCGGCCACGATGGCCGCATCTTTGATGGTTACGCCATGGTGCACTTCGTATTTTTCTTTGAGTCCGCGCAGAATTGAGATCGTATCCTGCACACTAGGCTCGGCTACCAAGCATTGTTGAAAACGGCGCTCTAGGGCGGGATCTTTTTCGATATATTTTTTAAATTCATTGAGGGTAGTGGCGCCCACGCAGTGAAGCTCACCGCGAGCGAGCGCAGGTTTCAGCATATTCGAGGCATCCATGGCTCCCTCTGCGGCACCAGCGCCAACGAGGGTATGAATTTCATCGATAAAGAGAATGATGCCGCCCTCTTTTTTCTGCTGGGATTCTTCCACAGCCGCGAGCAGGGCCTTCAAGCGTTCTTCAAATTCTCCGCGAAATTTCGCCCCAGCGATCAGAGCACCCATATCGAGGGCGAGCAGTTTGCGATTCTTAAGCCCTTCAGGCACATCACCGGTAGCGATACGAAGAGCGAGCCCCTCCACCACCGCGGTTTTCCCTACACCTGGTTCCCCAATGAGCACAGGGTTATTTTTTGTTCGGCGCGAGAGAATCTGCATCACCCGACGAATTTCATCATCGCGGCCAATCACAGGGTCTAATTTACGCTCTTTGGCCAAAGCCGTGAGATCGCGTGTATACGCCTTTAGGGGATCTGCCTGTTCTTGTTGAGGATTTCTACTATTCATATTCGCTCCTACTTAAAAGATGGGAGCGAATATGAATTTGTCCAGGAGCTTAATTCTCTTCTTCTGAATTAGTCTCGCCGCTATCTTTGTGCGGATGGGATAAGTCGAGGGAAGTAATGGCAAATCCATCGCCCCTGCGGAAGCGCACCAAGTAAACCCGAGGCTCCTTAAATACACTGTAGAAAGCGCCTAGTGTTGGAGTAGACTTTTGATCAACCTCCACAATTACATCCCCTCTACGTAATCCTGCATCTTCAGCTGCCCCACCCGAGTTCACGCGGGAAACAACCACGCCTTGAATGCCCGCTGGGATGCTGAGTTCATGCCTAGTATCGCCATCAAGATTCTCCACAGCCATGCTGAGATTCATCTTTGGTTTTACAGGAGCCACATTTCCATGTTCTTGCTTCGTGAGCGATTCACGGGATGGACGCTTACCCACCAGCAAAGTTAATTCCTTTTCTTTCCCGCCACGCAAAACCTTCACGGGCACGGAAGTGCCTGGTGCAAGAGCACTTACGGCATTCACGAGCTGACGGCCATCCGAAGTTTTCTTCCCGTTGATTTCTAGTAGAATATCATAAGGGCGAATTCCCGCTTTTGCGGCAGGCTCTCCATCAAACACTTCACTCACCAGAACGCCATGGCTACCAGCCTTGAGGCGCATCGATTTCGCAAGTGCAGGAGTGATTTCCGTGATATTCACACCAATGAAGCCACGAGTAACAGCCCCCTTCGTGCGAAGCTCTGGCAAAATCTTTTTCACAAAATTGATTGGGATGGCAAAGCCGATGCCTTGAGCAGCTGCGTTGATCGCGGTATTGATACCAATTACTTGGCCGGCAGTATTGATGAGCGGGCCACCGGAGTTACCTGGGTTAATTGGCGCATCAGTTTGAATATAGTTCGCAAATTGAGAGATCGGAATAATTCGCTCTTTTGCGCTGATAATTCCGTGAGTAACGGTATGGCCATGACCAAATGGATTGCCCACTGCCATTACCCAATCGCCCACTTGCAAGATATCTGAATCTCCAAGCGGAGCCGCAGTGAGTTTGCGTTTGGTTTTAATCTTGAGCACAGCAACATCGGCTTCAGCATCGCCGCCCACTACCTTTGCTTCGATCCCCTCTTGATCCGCTTCTGCTTCGGTGAGAATCACTTTGATTTCTTCCGCATCCGCGATCACGTGATAGTTCGTGAGAATCAAACCTTCTTTTTCATCAATTATGAATCCGGTGCCTAGACTGGTGGCCTTCTCCGGATGCTGCGGCTGCTGCATGTTTGGCTCGTTGCCTTCTTCACCGAAAAAATTCTCGAAGAAACGGCGATACATTTCCGCTTGCGGATTATTGCCGTAAGGGCTGGAAACAGTCTGGGTGGTATAAATATTTACTACAGAGGGCACGAGGCGCCGGGAGAGCTCCACGAACAAATCTTTTAGATTATCCGTAACAGGCTCTACCTTGGAGCCAACTTTTTCGGCTGCAGATAAGGGATTCACAAAGCTTTGAGCTGCGTATGCGCTCACTACCGCAATAGAAACTAAAGTAGCTGTGGCGAACCATTTCATAGGTGAAATTTTCATTTTTGCTTACTCACTTCCAAAAATTTAGTGCGAATTTCGTAGAGCACACGCCCCAATAATTTTTCTTCTTCGGCAGACAAATTATTTTTTGTTTTCTGCTCGATCATTTCGAGAAGATCAATATTTTGGCGTGCAAGATTGAGATCGACCTCTTGCTTTCCCGAATCAGGACGTGGCGCAAGGCCCAGACCCATCATGGCCGCAGAGGCGATTGAAAGTACGAAGGTGGTGAAATCAAATGAACTCATGATACTTTTATGGCAAAGGCTGCGCCATTTCGCAAGAGCGCTTAGTGAGTGAGGCCTTGTTCCAGGAGCCTACGTAAGCGCTGCGTTATTGGCGGGTGGCTCGTGACAAAGGGAATCCCAGAAGATTCGATCTGCATCGGCGATAGAAGAAATAAGTGGTCGTAGGCCAAGTTCCAGCGACGCATTGGCACCTTGCGCAGTAAGCTTGCGAGCTTTTGTAGAGTCTGAGCGAGATCGGGGCTAGGCGACCAGTTCACCGCTCTTCGATCGGCTTTATACACGCGAGCAGGACGCAAATACACCCGCACGAAACCAGAGAAAATCGGACTCAGCATAAACCAAAATATCCTGGGTAGTTTATCGAGCGCGGAGCATAGAGGCGCTAAATAATAGCTAAGGCGCGGAGCCCTTGCCGCATCGCGAAAGCTTGCTTGGGCCAAGAGCAAGAGCAAAACCGCGTCTAACTCACGCTGCGTTAGCACCTGCAGCAATCCCTCACTGAGGGTAATATAAATGGAGGAATTACGGCCACGCATCGCCATCGCATTGGGCGAAAACTCGGGCAACACGTATAAAGCTGGACGAGGCAGGCGCCTCTCATAAGCCAAGGAGGCCAAGCGAGCTTCCACATAGCTCCAGCTGCTCCCCTCGAGAACAACGCGAGCCTTGAGGCTTTTCAACACCCAATGCACCGCGCGGTATTGGGCAAGCACGCGCCACGCAAGCAGAGCAAGAAACAACGCTAAATATGGCCAGAATTGGCTCAGCTGGATAAATTTCATTCTTTTCTCTTTATATCCGATAAGACGAAGATGAGCGACGAAGATTTAATTTGTATCTGCATGGCCGTGACTAGGGGCGAAATTACAAAGGCAATCGCCAATGGGTCCACCAATATTGATCAGCTAAAAAATCAGCTCTTTTGCTGCACTGGCTGTGGCACTTGTGAAGGACGCGTAAAAAATATTCTAATCGAAATGGCTCCGCCAAAAGCAGAATCGAAAAATCCCTAATACTAATGCTTAAGCGATCTTCTTTTTATGGATGAGCTTGCCGTTTTCATCGCGCAGTAGCTCTCGATCGAGGGAAATTCCGGAGGAAGCGTGTTCAGCACCAAACTCTCTCATGCCACCACCACGGGCATTCGCATCAGGCAAACTCTTTTTCTTGGCATTGCGAGCGGAATCTTTGGCTTGATCCAAAAACTCAGCAGCTTCCACGCCTTTTTGTCCGCCACCGAGCATACCAGAAAGTTTCAACTGTAGATCCTCGGCACTATCGCTATGGATGATTGCCTCTTCTATGGTGATCGTGCCTGAAAGCACGAGTCGCTCGAGGGATTGGTTCATACTCTGCATTTTATAGTAGAGATTGGAGCTCTCCATTACGGGCGTGAGTTCATTAAATTTATTTTCCAAAATCAATTTTTCCACCGTGGGCGATTTCGTTAAAATTTCGCAGGCCACCACACGAGTATTGCCGCTGGCCTTACGTACCAATCGCTGCGTAACCACGCCGATCAAACAAGTAGCTAGCTGCAGGCGCAATTGATTGCGAGCATCCGCGGGAAAACTATCCAAAATTCGATCCAAGCTTTTTGCCGCAGAATTGGTGTGCAAGGTGCTCACCACTAAGTGACCCGTCTCAGCGGCAGATATCGCGGTCTGCATCGTTTTATAATCGCGCATTTCACCCACCATGATCACATCAGGATCCTGGCGAAGTGCGCCCCGCATGGCTTGCGTCATGTCTACCGCATCCACACCCACTTCACGCTGAGAAACGGTGCCTGCTTTATCTTCAAAAATATATTCGATTGGATCTTCGATCGTGATGATGTGAGAGCGGTGGTTGCGATTAATGAAATCTACAATAGCCGCAAGGGTGGTGCTCTTTCCGGAACCCGTTGGACCCGTGACCAAAAGTAATCCACGCGGCTTTAGGGCGAGCTCCTGAATCACTTGAGGCAGATTGAGGGAAACTAAATTTGGTACCTCGAGCGGCACCATACGAATCACGAAGGCAACCGTGCCTTTTTGCATGTAAACGTTGGCGCGAAAACGCGCCAAGCCACTGAGTGCATACCCAAAATCTACTTGTAAATTCTCTTCCAGATCCTTGATCTGTTTTTCCGTCATGGTGCTATAGGCAAGCTTCTTCACATCCTCCATGCTGAGCGGGGGAAGCTTCGTAGGCAGTAGCTTTCCGTTGATGCGATAAAGTGGCGGACGACCTGCCTTCATATGTAAATCGGAAGCGCGGTGTTTCACTAGGCCACGCAGCAATGAGATGATCGAAAGAGCTTTTCCCTCTTTCGGAGTTTCCTCAGTATCAACGGTCTCTTCCGTCGGCTCTGGATTTTCTAAAAAATCATCGCTCATTTTTTAGGCCCAACGCTACGTTGATAAAGTTCCGCCGTAAAAAATCGAACTTCTAAAACTTTAGCGGCATACTTCGCACCGTATTCCAGCTTTTTTAAATCTTGCTGATTAAAGTATGAGCCGTCTTTTTTATTGAAGAGCTCCACCACTCCATAGAGCTGGCTGGCGATCACTAGCGGCACCGCCAGGCAAGTTTTCGGTGCGAGACCCGTAGCCAAGCTCACCGATTTTAACTGCATCGTATTATCTTCTAAATCTTGGATGAGGAGAGGCTGTAGTGATTCACCCACGTGTCCCACGATTCCTTGGCCCATGGGAACTCGAAAGGCAGCGAGCTGATTACGATCGCCACCACCAATCGACGACCTAAATAAAAATTGGTTATTATCAGCATCAAGCTCTAAAACGGAGCCCGCTTCCGCATCTACGGAATTGATGAGAGACTGTAAAATTGCTTCTACTAAATTCACAAAGTTCAATTCGCTGAGCACTAAGTGGAACATGTCTTCCACAAGCACATGCTCGCTAAGTAACTCCGTGGAATCTTCGGTAGGGGCAACGATGCCGATTGAATCTGTAATATCCGTATATTCATTTTTCTGGCGCGTGGAAACTAGCTCATGCACGGCGTCTACTGTGTCTTCGAGTAAACTTGGCCCCACAGCGGAGGTGATTTCTCGAAGAATCGCTTCATCGTCGAAACTGCGGGCGAGCGAATGCTCCCGATCGGCAGATCGGTCGAGAGCCACGCTTGGCTCTTCTTCAGGCATTAACTTCTTTTCTCCCACTATAGGATCCTCACTAAGGAACCTATCGGTAGAATGTTACGGAAACTTTAGACTATTGAAATGATTGGGTATTTAGGGGCGCCTAGCAATGAGGCTCGCGATTGCGCTCTTACCGTCGTTGCTTTCGTTATAGTAAAGAATTTCGAAGTTGGAGAAAGCCCGCTTTAGCTCCCCTGGCTCCAAGAGGAACTCTTTTTCCCAGCCCAAATTACCGGGGTTTTTCAACTGATCGCGAGTATAAGTTTCAAACACAACAATTCCGCCGTGCTTCAACCCAGCCTTGATTTGCGGAAATAAACTGCGTTGCAAGTAGTAGAAATTCAAAATCACGGCATAGCCATTAGGACGAATTTTATAATGATTTAGGTCAGCATTCACTGTGGTGATGGTCACATGGTTTTGTTTGGCGAGCCCCTGTGCCTTATGCAAGCCCACCGCAGAAATATCGACTCCCTCGGAGATGAATCCCTTTTTCGCGAGGTAGACAGTATTTCTCCCCTCCCCCATCGCAATATCGAGCGCTTTCCCCTTGGGCAGTAGATCCACATTTTTCCGCAAAAACTCGGCAGGTTCTTTTCCGAACACAAAATCATTTCGAGAGTAGGTGCGATCCCAGGCGCTCTCTTCATCCGCATAGTCTTCATCGCCAGTGAGGGCCACTAAACGGTCTTCATTTTGCGCAGTATTTGAGGTGCCACCATGGGCCAATGCAGGGATTAATCCCCATAACGCAAATAGCAATATTGACAGGCTTTTCACGAATTCCAGTATAAGACTACCCGCCCTATTCGTCCATGGGCGAAACATTGCCTCGGGCGTGTAAGTGGTTTATAATGGTAGAGTACACAATGCTTCGGGGGATTCTATATGTTTGGCTTATCGGGTGAGCACCTTCTCGTTATCCTCGTTATTTTGCTGCTTTTTGGTCCAAAGCGCCTGCCTGACCTTGGCAATAGCCTCGGCAAAACAATTAAGAATTTTAAAGATGCCATGAGTGGCAAAGAAGATGCTCCTGTTCCAGCCCCGCCCCAAGAGGCTCTGCAGGCAAAATCAGCCAATAACCCACAGCTCACGGCAGTGCCCAACTCGAATGTGCAAGATGCTCAAACGGTGAATGCTACTGAAAAAGACCCAAGCCACAAGGCTTAGCCGAGACCAATCAAAATTAGATCATGAATTCTGAGGGCGCCTAAGCAGCCCCCTTCGCTATCCACAATCGGAAGGAAACTGAGCTGACGCTCCCGCTGCTCCATCAGCTCCAGCGCATCAGAGGCCTTAATATCTGCCCCTGCCGTGGCTGGCTTTTTCGTCATGATATCCCGCGCACGCAATTGGAAGAATCCCTCTTTGCGAGAGATCGCCCGGCGAATATCGCCTTCGGTGATCACACCCGCCAGACGCGGCTTTCCGCTCGCCGTAGTGCCATCCACCACGCAAGCTCCACTATGTGGGTATTTCGTTAGTGCCACCACAATATTTTCCATGCTTTCATCGGGGGAGAGCATGGCAATCTCGGTATGCATGAGATCGGAAGCCTTGGTGAGCAAACGCTTGCCCAAACTGCCGCCAGGATGAAGGCGGGCAAAGTGATCTGGGCCGAACCCTGCGAGGCTTTTCAGCGACATTGCAATGGCATCCCCGATCGCCATTGCGAGAGTAGATGAAGCTGTGGGGGCGAGATTATCGGAGCAGGCTTCGGCGGAGATGCTGGAAGAGATTACGGCATCAGATTGAGCGGATAATGTTCCCTTAGGATTGCCTAGGATCGAGCATACACCAGCACAAAGCGCACGCGCCGCGGGCAACATAAGCAGCAACTCCTGGGAAGCTCCGCTATGAGAGAAAAGTAGTAAAACATCCTTCGGCCCAAGAATTCCAAGATCGCCGTGCACAGCCTCGGTGGGATGAAGGAATACGGCCATACTGCCGGTACTAGTAAGAGTGGCGGCTACTTTCTGCGCCACATTGCCTGATTTTCCTACTCCGCTCGTCACAATTTTACCGCCCGCTTTCAGGGCAGAATGAAGGGCGAGCACGGTATCTACGAAGCTTTGGTCTAAGCGAGCTGCTGCCGTAGAAAGCGTTTCCGCCTCTACACTTAATACGCGGCGCGCTTCCTCTAAGATTTTCTGAGAATTTTGCTGGGCCATGCCTGTCTTATAGCACGCGAGGCATGTATATTGGTAGCGTGAGCATGAGGCTAAACCTATTTCAGATCCTATCCGTTGCTGTACTATTGGGTTGCAGCGCTTGTAGCGAACTACCCTTCGTGCCTCAACACACTGCGCCTACCCAAATCTTTCTTGCCGATTATTCCACCGCCTGGACAGCCGCCATGGAAGCCATTGGCACCGATGTAAAAAGCAATAATCGCGATTTAGGTACGATCGAAACCAACTGGATCGAAAATACAGAGCGCCTCCATTTTTTGAATGTGTTCAGTGATGAGGATTTTTTCCTCCGCGCCCGCTATCGCCTGCAAGTGCAAGTGCACCAGGGCCGAAAAAATGATCAATCCGCCGTGCAAATTCGTGTGCTCAAGATGCAGCAAGAAGAGAAAACATTCTTGAGTGGCTGGGAGGATGTGGAATCCGATGGGGTAGACGAATCCACCTACCTCTATCGCATTGGTCGTCTCATCGCGATCCAGCAATACAATGAATCTCAAGATGAGCAGCAGAAAAATAAAGACGATAAAGAGTAAGTTTTAGCTTACGAAGCGAGCATTTTTTCGAACTCAGAAAGAAGCTCGTCTTCCTTCTGCTTCGGCGATTTATCCGCGGCAGGAGCTGCGGCCTCAACGGGAGGCACCACAGAGAGCGTTGGGGCCGGCGTAGGAGCCACAGCCACCACTGTCTCGGGAGCGGCGGCAGGAGCTGGTGCAGCAGCTTTAGGAGCGGCCATGGAACCCGCCATCGCCTTCTCTAAATTTTCGATCTTCTCTTTTAGAAGCTTATTCTCTGATTGGAATTTTTTGAGGTTGGCAAGATCATCTTCGATCACTTCGTACTCAGCCAGTTTTGCCTTCAAATCTTCTAGTTCTTTCGAGGCAGCAGGGTCAGCCGCGGCGGCACCAGGAGCGGCAGAGGCTCCAGAAGCACGGGCAGCTTCCAATTCAGCAATCTTTTTCTCGAGGCCAGATTTTTCCGTTTTTAGGCCGTTGATTCCCTTATCAAGGTCGGCTGCCCGCAAGTCTGCGGCACTAAGCTGCATGCGTAGGGCATCGATCTCACGAGTAAAGGCAGAGGTATCGCCCCCTACTACCTGCTGAATCACGGTAGTATTCATCGCAGGAGAGGCAGTGCTTTGCTCACCAAAAAGTTTATAGCGAATCTCGCGCTCATCATGGTCCACTTTATCTAAATAAGATTTTACGAGGGCAGCAGGCACCCACTCGTTACTGCGACGTTCGCGGCGGCGAATCAGGAGCCAGGCAATCGCGAGGGCGGCAATACTAGAAAGCACGGCCGTTTGCGCTGCGAGCAGCTCATCTGAAAATTTGGAAAGTACCAAAGCTATAGCGTCCAAGCGATCCCCTTGCTAAGATCTACCCATGTCCACAGGGATATCCATCATCAAGCTTTTCGGCAGCATTCTACTCTTACTTAACATCTTTTTTATTTCCCCGGATAACACGGCTTTAGCGAAGAAAAGCGCTGCTGCCCACCCTTATATCGTAGTTATCGATCCTGGCCATGGCGGCGAAGATACAGGGGCAGTGGCGCATGTGGGCAAAAAATCTGTGTATGAAAAAGAGCTAAGCTTGGGGATAGCCGTGCGTCTGGGAAAAGTGTTGAGTGATCCCCGCTACTCTGCGCCGCTTGGCAGACCCATCAAGGTGATTTTTACTCGCGAAAAAGATAAAGCGGTGAGCCTAGAGGAGCGATCTCGAATTGCGCACGATTCTAAAGCCGATCTCTTTGTTTCTGTGCATCTGAATTCGAATTCCTCTCGACAAGCCGGCGGCGTGGAAACCTATTTTTTGAATAATACGGATGAAAAAAGTAGCGATAAACTCGCTGAAATCGAAAATAAAACGAGTAAGCGCCACAACAAAAAGGCTAGCGAAGATCTCATCCTAAAAAGCGTGGAGGTGGATGCGGCCGTGGAGGCCTCGCGCTCCGCCGCTAACTTCATCCACAAAAGCTTGCTGGAAGAATTTGGCCGCGAGCAGCTGCATTTTAAGAGCCGAGGGGTGAAACAAGCCCTGCTCTATGTGCTGCTCGATGCGGAAGTGCCGGCCGTGCTTTGCGAACCACTCTTTATTAGCAATCCAGATGAATTGCAATTTCTCCAAAGCGGAGAAAATCGGCAGAAAATCGCGGAAGGTTTTGCTATCGGCATCCTTCGTTTTCTCGCCACACGCTGACTCTCCCTAGACATGTGCCCAAACATTAGACAGGAAATCAGTGTGTAGTGTTAGGATTCTGCACAGGCAAAATCCAGAAAAACCCCTCAATTTCAAGCACCTATCCGAAATGATACAGGGCCGCCCTCACTTGGCACTGCCCTTGCTCTAGTAGACTACGTAGCTGAAATCCTGCGATAGAAAGTCCAGGTAGTGGAACGTTGATGAATGAGTGAAAACTAACTGTTGGAGGTTATTTATATGAGAATGCATAAGGAATGGAAATTCATCCTGACGGCACTACTGGCATCAATCAGTGTGCTCCCAGGTTGCGGTAAATCGAGTTCAACGAATGGTACAGGCACGGGTGTGTATGGTGTAGTAGCAGCTGGCGCAAGCAGCGGCTCTTGCATACCGCTTCAAGCAAACTATAACGGCGGCATGAGTGTATCGATCTCTGGTAACCTACAAGTTACTCAAGCCAACAACCTTTACGGGGAAGCCTATGCTCAAGGCCTCGCAGGTGGTCCAGTTGGAATGCAATACTACCGCGCTGATGGTCCTGGTGACACGATCAACTTCACCACCTCCCAGTCTGGCTACTCTGCCAGCGTGAGCGGTGTAGTAACGATCTCGCAAAGCACCTACAATTATATTCAATATTACTACGGCCCTAACTCTTGTATCGCTGGCGTAGGGTTTATCTACTCTACCCCAAACAGCTCTGGTATGACGGGCTCCCCTCTGGCGCTGATCCTTGGAAATGGCGCGCAGATCGCGATGTAATTCCTCTAGATCAAGTTTAAATGTCTGAGTCTCGTAGCTTGAAATTCGCCCTCCCAACAAAGAGTGCGGAGATCAGCTACAGCTCCCCGCGAACCGTGAATGCTCCCTGTTGTACGTATGTTCAAGCTCCCAGTGAATGTGATTGTTAATGCAGACCTAGAATTTCGATCTACGAGAAGAAATAAGTTGTAACACAAATTTAGATTCCTCCTTGTTTCTAAGACATTGGGCCCCGGATTAAACCCCCGGGGCTTTTTTTTCGTCCGCCGCTACGCTACATTGTGAAGCATGACGAAACCCATCTTTGGCCTCGCCAGCAATGGCAAAAAAAATCTTTTAAGCGGAAGCGCTCCCAGCGGCAACCTCACCATCGGTAACTATATCGGTGCCATCAAAACTTGGGGAGAATTACAGGCCGAATTTAATTGTTACTATATGGTGGTGGATCTGCACTCGATCACCACGCGTCAAGATCCAAAACTCTTGCGCGAGCGCTCTCTTTCCTTCTACGCGCAATACTTAGCCTGCGGCCTAGATCCTGAAAAAAATAAAATCTTTTTGCAATCTCATGTTTCCGAGCATGCAGAGCTCGCCTGGGTGCTGAACTGCTTCACTCCCTTTGGCGACCTAACTCGCATGACGCAATTTAAAGATAAGTCGGCGAAGCATCCGAAAAATATCAACTCTGGCCTTTTTACGTATCCGGTTTTGATGGCGGCCGATATTTTGCTTTATGATGCTCACCTTGTGCCTGTGGGCGAAGACCAAAAGCAACACCTAGAGCTCACTCGCGATATCGCCCTCCGCTTCAACAATGAATTTGGCGAAACCTTCGCCTTCCCTGATCCCTTCATTGGCAAAGTGGGCGCGCGCATCATGGCTCTGCAAGAGCCCACTCGCAAGATGGATAAGAGCGATCCAAATGCCAACAATACAATTTATTTACTGGACGACCCAAAGCTGATCACCAAGAAATGTAAATCGGCGCAAACGGATTCGGGCTCGGAAGTGCGCTTCGCGGAGGATAAGCCAGGAGTGGCCAATCTGCTGACGATCTATTCTGTGTTGAGTGGTCTCACCATTCCGCAAGTAGAAGAAAAATTCGTGGGCAAAATGTATGGCCACTTGAAAGTGGAACTGGCGGAGCTCGTGTGCGCCACCTTGGCGCCTGTGCAAGCACGACACGCAGATCTCATGAAAAACCAAGATTACCTGCATTCGGTGATGCAAAAGGGAGCGGATCTTGCCGCCGAGCATGCCGCAAAAACCTTGGCGCGAGTTTACGATAAGCTAGGCTTCATTCCGAAAGGCGCACGCAAGTGAAAGTATTAATCACGGGCGGCGCTGGCTTTGTAGGATCCCACCTCGCGAAACTCTACCGAGAAGAAAAGGGCGTGGAAGTTACTGTTTTGGATAATCTCAAGCGTCGCGGCTCAGAAATTAATCTACCCGAATTTAAGCGCCGTGGGATTCACTTTGTGCATGGGGATATACGCAGCGCCACGGATCTAGCGGATCTCACGGGAAGCTACGATTTATTGGTAGAAGCATCCGCTGAGCCGTCTGTGCATGCAGGGCTCACCAGCTCCCCGAACTATTTATTGCAAACGAATTTGCAGGGCACCTTGAACTGCCTGGAATTTGCTCGCTCTCGGGTGAATGCGCTAATTTTTCTCTCCACCTCGCGTGTGTATTCCCTGCAGCCGCTCAAAGAAATTCAATTAGAAGAAGCGGCCACACGCCTAGAAATTAGCGCAAAACAAAAGTGGCCAGGCGTGAGCGCAGCCGGTCTTAATGAAAATTTCCCAACCCATCTACCTCGCTCTCTCTATGGCGCGAGCAAACTCGCCTCAGAACTCGTGATCCAAGAATACGTGGATAGCTTTAAGATGAAGGCAGTAATCAATCGCTGCGGCGTGATTGCGGGCCCTGGCCAATTCGGCAAAGTGGACCAAGGTGTATTTACCCTTTGGATTGCCAACCACTATTTTAATAAGCCGCTCCGCTATACGGGCTTCGGCGGCACCGGCAAACAAGTGCGCGATCTCTTGCACCCCAGAGATCTGTTCGCGCTACTGCAAAAACAAGTGGCGCAAATCGAGAGCTGGTCTGGCGAAATTTTCAATATCGGGGGCGGCCGAAAGGTTTCTACTTCCCTTCTGGAATGGACGAAAGAGGCAGAGCGAGTTACGGGCCATAGCGTTAAGATCCCGGGCGATCCAGCCACAGCCCACGTGGATGTGCCGCTATATGTAACGGATTCTAGACAAGCCTTCGATAAATTTGGCTGGAAACCAGAAGTGACGCGAGAAACTATTGCAGACGAGATCGGCGCGTGGTTAAAAAGCAATGAGCCCTCCTTACGAGAGCTTTTTAGCTAAAGAGGATCTTGCGCCATGTCAGTAGCTCTCATCACTGGATCATCCGGACTCATCGGCAGCGAAACCGTTAAATTCTTCCACGCCCAAGGTATGGATGTGGTGGGCGTCGATAATAATATGCGCAAGTATTTCTTCGGCGCGGATGGTTCCACGGAATGGAATACCACCCAGCTAAAATCAAGCCTCGGCGCTCGCTTCTTTCACCACGATGCAGATATTCGCGATCAATCTGCCATCGAAAGCATTTTCAAAAAATACGGCAAAAATATCAGCGCTGTGATTCATACCGCCGCTCAGCCAAGCCACGATTGGGCCGCCCGCGAGCCCTATACCGATTTCACCGTGAATGCGAATGGCACGCTCGTGATGCTGGAAAGCACACGACAATTTGCGCCCGATGCGGCCTTCATTTTTACGTCTACCAATAAGGTATATGGCGATACGCCAAATTTTCTTCCGCTCGTGGAACAAGAGTTACGCTGGGAACTAGACACCAAACACCCTTACGCAAAATTCGGCATCGATGAAAACATGAGCATCGATCAATCGAAGCATAGCGTATTTGGGGCCAGCAAAGTAGCCGCTGATGTGATGGTGCAAGAGTATGGCCGCTACTTCGGCATGAAAACCGCTACTTTCCGTGGTGGTTGCTTAACTGGCCCAGCGCACTCCGGCGCAGAACTCCACGGCTTTCTTGCCTATCTTGTGAAATGCGTAGTAAGCGGCAAGCCCTATACAATTTTTGGTTATAAAGGCAAGCAAGTGCGGGATAATATCCACTCCTACGATCTAGTGAATGCGTTCTGGCATTTCCACAAAGCGCCTCGCGCTGGAGTGGTGTATAATATGGGGGGCTCGCGCCACTCTAACTGCTCCATGCTAGAAGCGATTAAAATTTCAGAGGAGTTTGCGGGCAAGAAATTGCAGTTCACCCTATCCGAACAAAATCGCTCCGGCGATCATATCTGGTGGATCAGTGATGTGCGCCGCTTCGAGCAGGATTATCCAGGCTGGAAATATAAATACGATCTCCGCACAATTTTGAAAGAAATCGTGGCCGCAACTGTAGAGCGCAATAAGGCGTGAAACTTTCCATAGTTATTCCTGCGCATAATGAAGAAGGCTGCATCGCTGGCACGGTGGAGGCGCTTCATTCCGAGTTAGTGGCCGAGAAAATTCCTCACGAGATCCTCGTGGTGAATGATAGCTCGAAAGATAAAACACAAGAGATCCTGGATCAGCTTCAGCAAAAAATTCCTACGCTACGTTCTGTTTTCAATGCGGCCCCGAATGGCTTCGGCCTCGCCGTGCGCAAAGGTTTAGATAACTTCACTGGGGAAGTAGTAGCCGTTTATATGGCAGACGCCTCGGATCGCCCTACTGATCTCGTGCATTTCTACCGCGTGATGCAAGAGCGAAAAGTAGATTGTGTGTTTGGCACTCGCTTCCATCGCCGCTCTAAAATCTATGATTATCCATGGCCGAAGCTCATGGTGAATCGGGCAGCGAACTTCTTTATCCGCGTTCTCTTTGGGCTGCGCTACAACGACGTGACGAATGCCTTTAAAATGTATCGCGCCTATGTGATTCAGGGAACGCGTCCCTTTATTAGTCCGCACTTCAATCTCACTGTAGAGCTGCCGTTGAAAGCCATTGTGCGCGGTTATTCTTATGCAGTGGTTCCCAACGATTGGATCAACCGCAAGACAGGCGAATCCAAGCTGAAGATCAAAGAGATGGGTAGTCGCTATTTATTTATCGTGCTTTATTGCCTGATAGAGCGCTGGTTGAGCCGCGGCGACTATCGCAAGCAAGAGACCATCGATGAAACTTGAACAAAAGCTAGAACGCTATCTTCTGCCTCTAGTATTCCTCTTTTCCCTCGGATATGGCCTTTGGGCAGCTGGAGCCGGTTGGTGGAATACCATCATGGATGAGCATCACTTCCGCCAAACTCAAACGGCCATGACTTCTTTTTATATGCTCCATGGCGGCCCCTTCTGGAAATATGAAACACCCGTATTTGGCCCACCTTGGTCGATTCCCTTTGAATTCCCACTCTACCAATGGCTCGCGGCAAAAGTTGCGGCCCTCAGCCCAATTCCTTTGGAACAGGCAGGAAGGCTTGTGGGGAAATTCTTCTACTTCGCTGCCTTGTGGCCAATTTGGAGTATCTTAGGAAATTTGAAAATCCCCTCCAGACGTCGCCTAATTTTTCTCTCCCTCTATCTGCTGAGCCCAATGTACCTCTATTGGTCGCGTTGTTTTCTGATCGAATCTACCGCCCTCTTCTTCGGCCTCGCCTACCTGGCAGCTGCGGGAAATTTGTTCAACGATAGAAATCGCATGCTCTCCCTCGTTTCGGTGGCAATTTTGGGAATTCTTGCAGGAATAATCAAGGCCACAAGCTTTGCCGTGCCACTCTTCGCAGCTGGGCTCTGGGCACTCTGGAGCTGGAGAGAAAAAGACGGCAAAAAATTTCCCACACTCTCCGCTGCGAAAATCGTAGACATCTTCTTCTGTTTCGCCATTCCCTTAGCCCTCACCTTGGCCTGGACTCACTTCGCCGACGCACAAAAACACCTAAATCCTCTCTCTGAATTCATCACTTCGGAGCGCCTCTCCAAATGGAATTTCGGCAGTTTTCAACAGCGAATTAGCCCAGCCACTTGGAATATGTTTTTTCGAAAAACAATTCACGATTCCATTGGTCATCGCACCACCTGGATTATCTCCGTAGTATTTATGCTGCTCTTAAGAAAACGTTGGCAGCTTTATTTGCTCGGCAGCTTCCTATTCGTGCTCGCTCCGATGATATTCACCAACCTGCACATCGCGCACAATTACTACTGGTATGCGAATGGCGTATTCCTCATTTTTGCGCTCGGAATTTTAATTGTGGCAATGTTGGAAGCGAAAAAGGCTTGGCCCATTTTGGGAATGATCTTTTTGATCTCTTCATTGCTTCTTAGCATCCGCCAATATCGCCAATTTTTTTACTATCACCAGACGGTGGAAGAGGCTGCGGGGCTCGCAACAGACGGCGCCTTGGTTGGAGCCATGATGCCAGACGATGGCGTAATGCTCCTCTATGGTTGGGATTGGTATCCTGGTTTTCCCTATTACATAAAACACCGTGCGATCATGAATCGGGATGTTCTAGACTTACGCAGCCCTGAGATGAAAAAAATTATAGCAGCTCTCCCGCCCTATCGTCTTACTCATCTAGCGCTTTGTTCACAGAATAAAAATCCGGCCTTCCTCGCCACGCTCAATCAGCAGGGCTTACAAACAAAATTCTTGTCCCACAATGCTTGCGATATCTATCAAATCATCTCGTTACAATAATTAATTATTTCTTTACAATGCATCGCGAAGCCGCTAAAAAAGCGCTCTCACCTAATCTAAAAGGAGGTCGTTATGAAAAATTCAATTCCAGGCGGCCTTCTAAAGAATCTTTTCTAAGAAAAATCCGCCCTAAGTTAATTCCAATTTTAATTCCTTAGGAGCTTTTTATTACTACGAAAAAAACTAAGGCCAAGCTGCGTTCAGAGCAGCCCAAGGCCTATCTACGACCGACCATAAAAACGCGCAGACTCATTCTGCGCCCACTAGAAGTGAGCGACTACAAAGAATTTGTAGACGCCTATAGCAATCGCCTGCCTCAACAAAACCGTTGGGATACGGGCCACAAAACAAAGGAGCAGTGCTCGCGCAAAATATTTCAACAGGTGAGAAAACGACACCAAGAACTAGCGGAAAATGACGATTGTTATTGGTTCGCTATTTTCGAAAAGAAATCTGGCGCACTCATTGGTCATATTGATTTCGATGTTTTCGTTCGCAGCACGCATCAGTTCGCGAACTTTGGCTATCAAATCTATAATCGCCATTGGGGCAAAGGCTATGGCCAAGAAGCGGCGAAAGCTGGGCTAGAGATTGGCGTGCGCGACCTGAAGTTGAATCGCTTGGAAGCGGCGATCAATGTAGACAATAGAAAATCCATTCGCTTGGCTAAGTGCATCGGTATGCGACGCGAGGGCATCAAAAAACGCTATTGGTTTGAGTTTGGTAAATGGACAGACCATCTCATCTATGTGGCGAATCCCGAAGATGTGGGCTTGAAACCGAGGAATCCATTTGACCGCAAAGGGCATTGACAAAGTGATGTAGCATAGATTTACTACTCCTTAATAATTACTACTTAAGGAGTTTTTTATGACACTACGACTCGGCGATATCGCTCCCGATTTTACTCAAGAATCCACAGAGGGCCCAATTTCCTTCCATCAATTCCTCGGCAATAGCTGGGGAATTCTGTTTTCTCACCCGCGGGATTTCACCCCTGTTTGCACCACGGAGCTCGGCGAAGTTTCAAAACTCAAAGGCGAGTTCGCCAAGAGAAATGTAAAAACCATTGGTCTCAGCGTGGATCCCCTAGAGGACCATAAAAAATGGTCTGGCGATATTGGCGAAACCCAAGGCTGCGCCCTCAATTTCCCACTGCTCGCTGATGCAGACAAAAAAGTTTCCAAGCTCTACGATATGATTCATCCAAATGCGAATGATAGCTTCACGGTGCGATCGGTATTCGTGATCGATCCTGCAAAGAAGATTCGCTTGATCATCACTTATCCGGCCAGCACTGGTCGTAACTTTGTGGAAATCCTTCGTTGCATCGATTCCTTGCAACTCACGGACAATTATAAAGTAGCCACTCCAGTGAACTGGAAGGATGGCGAAGATGTGATCATCGTTCCCTCGCTGAAAGATGAAGCGGAAATGAAGCGTCTATTCCCAAAGGGCTATAAAACAGTGAAGCCTTACTTGCGAATTACTCCTCAGCCGAATAAATAGCTTACAGCTTCGCGGCCATCTCTAGCGCGAAGTACGTAAAAATCAAATCGGCTCCGGCGCGGCGAATCGCGAAGAGACTCTCTTCCATCGCCGCTGGTCCATTGATCCAGCCCATCTTTTCGGCGGCTTTGATCATCGCATACTCTCCGCTCACCTGATACGCGGCAACTGGGATCTCCACATTCGCGCGCACTTGCTGAATCACATCGAGGTAAGCCCCTGCCGGCTTCACCATCACAATGTCTGCCCCTTCGTCGATATCAAGAAATACTTCCCTGAGCGCTTCTCGTGAATTGCGATAGTCCATTTGATAGGTTTTTTTGTCGCCCGCTTTTGGCGCAGAATCTAACGCCTCACGGAAAGGCCCATAAAAGGCAGAAGCATATTTCGCCGCATAGGAGATGATTCCCACTTCAGAAAATCCTGCCTGATCAAGAGCGGAGCGAATGGCGCCAATGCGTCCATCCATCATATCGGAAGGCGCCACAAAATCAGCCCCCGCTTGAGCTTGCGAAACCGCCATCTTCGCCAGCACAGCCACACTCTCATCGTTTACGATTTTCCCATTGGCCACGATGCCATCATGACCATCGGAAGAAAATGGATCGAGGGCCACATCGGTGATCAAGCTCAACTCAGGCAATTCTTTTTTGAGGAGCTTCACTGTGCGCTGCACGAGCCCATCAGGATTCAGGGATTCCTTGCCATGGGGATCCTTCTTTTCTTCCGCAATTTTTGGGAAAAGCGCCACGGAACAAACCCCGAGCTTCAGAGCCTTTTCGCAATCCATGAGAAGTGTATCCATGGTGACACGGTCAACCCCCGGCATCGCAGAGATAGGCTCCCGAGTTTTCTTACCCTCCATCACAAACACAGGCCAAACCAGCTGCGCAGGGCGCAAAGAGACCTCTGCGAGCATATTTCGGATGGCTTTCGAGCGGCGGTTTCTACGCGGACGTATTGGGTTTTCCATAGTTTTTTCTAACTCCTTGCGGGTCAAAAAGGGGAGATTTTCTTTGGTGACAAAACCGTGACAATTTGGCATCCCCACTACGCTAATATTACTATATGGGGATCCTTCTTGTACACCGCCGCAAATCCGCCGCTTTTCCTAAAGAGTGGGTTTCGAACTACGCGCACTGGCAAACTTGCCTACGCGAAATCGCGATCATTCCCCTTTCCGAGAAAGCGCGTTGGGAGGCATCTCTCGAAGCATACGAATATCACCAAAATGAAGAGGCCATCCGCTCTCTCGTAGAAATCTGTGCCGGCCTTCATTCCCCAGTACTTGGGGAAACAGAAGTATTTGGTCAATTCCGTGCCCGTTTTCTAGATTTCAAACACGAAGACCCCGCCTTCCAGCGCGATGTAAGAAATTTCATTCAGCGAGTGATTGAATGCACGAAGCGTGTGCGCGAACAATGCTTAAAAGGGGGCACGAGCAGTAGCTATGGTAGTCTCACCCGCCGCTTCACCAAGGGTTTTCAGAGTGCTAGTTTTTTAGGGGCCGGACGCCTTGCCGCCGAAATCATTCCTTGGTTAGAACATTTTGCGGTGGATGTGCATGCCCGTGATTTTGCCAAAGCCGCTCCTGTGGCGGCGAAACATAAAAAAGCAAAGCTTAAAAAATTCCAAGAAGCTCCCTTGGGAGAAGTGGTAATTGTGGTGGCTCCTTTAGAAGCCAATGCTATTGCTGAATTGCTGGCTCAGTCAGGGCAAAAAACGAAACTCGTACTCGATCTCCGTGCTGATTCCGAAACAAATGCAATTCCTACAGACGCAGCAGAACGCATCATCACCCTGCAAGCCTTCTTTGCGGAGCTAAAACAAAATGAAGCAAAGCGCGCTCAGATGCTTGCCGACGCTCGGCAAATTCTAGATCGTGCTGTGCACCAGCGTGAGCGAGTAGAATTTCGCCCCTTTGGCTGGGAAGATGTGTGCGCCTAAAGATCGCCGCCCGGAAGAGTGATCTCGCTCGTTTGCAAGCCTACCGCGTGGGAAATGCTTTACGGCAAAAGTTTCCCTCTCTCGAAATCGAGTACCAATTCAAAGAAAGCTTGGGCGATAAAAACCTCCATGATCCGCTTTGGAAAATGCCGGAGCGAGGTGTATTCACCGAAGATTTTCACGCAGATTTACTGGCCGAGAATATTGATCTCGTGGTGCACTCTTGGAAAGATTTGCCCACGGAAGAGCGTGAGGGAAGCGAAATCTGTGCAACTCTTCCGCGTGCCGATTCTCGGGATCTCTTGCTCGTGAAAAAATCTGCTCTGGCGCGCAAAACACGTCAGCTAAAGCTCTTCAGCTCCTCCCCGCGGAGAGCCTATACACTCCCGCCCTTTCTCAAGAACTATTTCCCCTACCATATCGACTCTGTGGAATTTCAATCCGTGCGCGGAAATATCGCCACTCGCCTACGCAAGTATCGTGAACTAGAAATCGATGGCCTCCTCGTTGCGAAAGCGGCCCTAGATCGCCTACTAGAGACGAGTGAGCCAGAGTTTGCCGATTCTCAAAAAGAAATTCGTTCGGCGCTGGAGATTAGCCAATGGATGGTGCTCCCCTTAGAAGCACAGCCCACAGCGGCTGCGCAGGGTGCGCTCGCGATTGAAGTGAAGAGTTCGCGCAGCGATTTAAAGAAATTCTTAAGCGCCATTAACTGCGCGGCTACTTTGCGTGCGGTCGAGAGGGAGCGAAAAATCTTGAGTGGCTATGGCGGCGGCTGTCACCAAAAAATAGGCATATCTGTGATACCCCTCGGTGAACTTGGTGATGTGATTTATCTTCGCGGGGAAACCGATAAGGGCGAAATCCTAAATAGCACCAAGTTGAATGGGCCAAGCAAGCCGGAACAATTTTCGCCTGCCCAAAAATGGCCAGAAACTCCCGAGGGAAAACTCTTTTCTCGCCATGCTTTGAATGTGTCGCAGCCAAAAGTGAATGCGCTATTCGTCACCCGAGAAGAGAGTTTGCCAGAGAGTTGGAATATTTCAGCGGAGACAATTGTTTGGACAAGCGGCCTCAAAACCTGGAAGAAGCTTTCCGATCGAGGCATCTGGGTGAATGGTTCTTGTGAAAGTCGCGGGGAAACTCTACCAGAAGTGCAAGGGCTCGCTCCACAGGCCAAATTCGTGAAGCTTAGTCATACGGGGGCTCCTGAGGATCTCATGCCCGTGGTGGCCACCTATGAATTGCGTCCGACTCCGAATCCGCCTAGCTTCGCCGGCAAAAAATCCTTCTTTTGGATGAGTGGCTCTGCCTTCGACGAGGCGCTGCGTCTCGATTCCGGCATTCTCCAGGGCGAACATGCCTGTGGCCCCGGGCATACCTATACCCATTTGCGGAAAATCTTGCCGAAAGATAAAAAGATTCAGGTATTTTTGAGCTATAAAGATTGGCAGGCAGGGTGAATATGAAACTAAATGATGAACTCTTTGAACGGTCCAAAAAAGTAGCTCCCGGCGGCGTGCACTCTCCTGTGCGCTCTTTCAAGGGTATGAATATGTCGCCGATTTTTTTCAAAGGCGCAAAGGGCACTGAACTAGAAGCAGTGGATGGCACTCGCTATACCGATTTTTGCATGAGCTTTGGCCCGTTGATTTTGGGTCACCGCGATCCTGATGTGAGCCGCGAAGTAGAAGAGATGATCCAAACCGGCTGGACATTCGGCGCCTGCGAACCCTACTCTCTCGCGCTGGCAGAGTGGATCACCTCAAGGGTGCCCCACGTGCAAAAGCTGCGCTTTGTTTCTTCCGGCACAGAAGCTGTGATGAGTGCCATGCGCGTGGCGCGTGCGGGCACGGGAAGAGAAAAAGTGTTGAAATTTGAAGGCTGCTATCATGGACACGTGGATTCTCTCCTCGTGAAAGCTGGCAGCGGACTCGCTGGTGAATCCGCCTCCAGTAGCGCGGGAATATCTGCGAAAACCGCGAGCGATACATTAGTGGCTTCTCTCGATGATGAAGCGGGACTCGAGAAAATTTTTAAAGAGCGCGGCCATGAAATCGCTGTAGTGGCGATTGAGCCCTTGCCGGCGAATTATGGTCTCCTCATTCAAAGAAAAGAATTTTTGCAAAAAGTAGCAGATCTCGCCAAAAAATACGGCGCGCTTCTTTTGTTCGATGAAGTGATTTCCGGATTTCGCGTGGGCCTCGGCGGTATGGCGGAAATTCTGCAAATTACTCCAGACCTCGTGTGCTACGGCAAAATCTTGGGCGGTGGATTTCCCGTGGGCTGCTATGGCGGCCGCGCCGAACTCATGGATTTAGTTGCGCCACTCGGCAAGGTTTACCAAGCAGGCACTTTGAGCGCGAATCCTGTGGGCATGCGCGCAGGCCTTGCTACGCTTCAAAAAATGGAAAAGCTCGATGGCTGGAAAGAGCTGGAACGAAGAGGCGCCGCTTTTGAGCAAAAACTGAGCAAGGAATTAGCCGGCACTCCCTTTCAGGTGAGCCGCTATGGCTCGCTCTTTTGGCTACACAATCCCACATCATCCCCCATTCGCGATATCACCCAAATTGCGCCAAGCCATGGCGAACACTTTGCGCCCTTCTTCCGCGCCTGCCTAGATCGAGGGATTTATTTGGCGCCGAATGCCTATGAGGTGGGCTTTCTTTCTCTAGCCCATACCGATGAACTCCTAGCACACTGTGCAATCAAAATGGGAGAAGCAGCTCGTGCTACCAGCCGCACCTAAATACTATCGCCGCGGCATTCTCGCGGCGGCATGGCTCACGCTTACCCTTTCGCTCAGTGCGTGGTGGATGGTATTTGGGTTGCGCCAAACTCATCAACTACAAAGTGTGGAAGGCTCTGAAGTGCTCACGCGCTATCAGCATATGCTGCTATGGGAAGGCAGTTTTCTCCTTCTCGTCGTTCTCGCCGGCGGCATTGCGCTTCTCTACTATTCTTATTTAGACCTTCGTCGCCACGAGCAACTAAAGAGTTTTTTCTCTTCCTTCACCCATGATTTGAAAACTTCGCTGGCGAGCCTGCGCTTACAAGCAGAGATCATCGAAGAGAATCAGGTGAGCTCGTCGCCAAATCTTGCGCGTCTTTTGCAGGATGTGGTGCGCTTAGAGTTGCAATTAGACAATTCTCTCTTTTTAGCGAATGCAGACTCAGGGAAGCTTCTCAAAGAAAATCTGGATATGAAACGCGTGATGGATCGCTTGAGCCACTATTGGCCAGACCTAAACTTAAAGCTAGAAACCAATGTGAAGGTGATCGCTGATCAGCGTGCTCTGGAAAGTGTGCTGAAGAATTTAATTCAAAATGCGCTCATTCATGGCGCAGCTAAAAAAGTAATCGTGCGCGCAGCAAAAGCTTCGGCGCATAAGGTGAAAATTTCGATTATTGATGATGGCAAAGGTTTCGCAGGCGACATTGAGCTGCTGGGCAAGCCCTATTTACGGCCGGAAGCAAAGAGCGGCAGCGGTCTGGGCATTTACCTCGCCAAAGATTTATTGAAGCGCATGGGCGGCGAACTCCACTTTGTGCGGAACGATACTCAAGGTCTTAGCGCCATTCTCTCTCTGCAAGGTGAGCTATGCTAAAACGGATTCTGCTTGTAGAGGATGATCCCACGCTCGGCGAAACGCTGCGCGAGCGCCTGCAAAAAGAATCCTATGAAGTTTTTTGGAAACATGATGCGCGTAGCACTAGAGAGTTTTTGCAAAAAGCAAAATCGCTTGATCTCGTGATTCTCGATGTAGGCTTACCAGATGGTTCAGGCTATGAAATCGCTCAAGAGATTCGGGCAAAGATGCCTACGCCATTTCTTTTTGTAACAGCTCAATCCAATGCCGAAGATCGCCTCCGTGGCTTCGAACTGGGCGCCGAGGAATATATCCCCAAGCCCTTCCACTTGAAGGAGTTGCTCCTGAGAGTTTCCCACGTTTTAAAGAATCATGCCCCGCAGAGAGAGTTGCAGGTGGGCAAATTTTTGATTCAATTCGCCAGCATGAGCGTGAAGGATGAAAAGGGTCAGCTGCAGCATCCAGCAGCCAATGACTTTAAAGTTTTACAACTCTTGATTGAAAATTCCCCCCGCGTGCTTAGTCGCGATGATATTCTAAATGAAGTTTGGGGAGCGGATAAATTTCCAAATCATCGCACCGTGGATAATACGATAGTGCGCCTGCGCGAACTTTTCGCCGATACAGAAGCCACTCTCATTCGCTCCGTTCGAGGAGTGGGCTATCAATGGTTTTACGAGGACAAATAATATGAATACCCGTTTTCAAAATGCGATCGCGCGAAAAGCCCAAGCCACTCCACCAGTATGGTGTATGCGTCAGGCAGGTCGCTATCATGCGCACTACCAAGCCCTAAGAGCCAAGCATAGTTTTATGGACTTATGCCGCATTCCGGAGCTGGCGAGCGAAGTGGCGATGGGACCCATGCGCGATTTTGATTTTGATGTTGCCATTCTTTTTAGCGACCTGCTTTTTCCCCTCGATGCTCTTGGGCTCGGCCTAAGCTACGAGCAAGATGGTCCGAAACTAAAAACCAAATTGAACCCAGTTACGATTCATAATCTGGTGCCTCTCACAGAGGCGCTCCCAGCGCTCCACTTCCAAAAGGAAGCGATGATTGCCACGCGCAGCTTGCTCCCTAAAGATAAGAGCCTGATAGGATTTGTGGGCGGCGCCTGGACTCTTTTCGCCTACGCAGTGGAAGGAAGCCACAGTGGCGGCCTCTTAGAGGCCAAAAAATATTTCACGCTGTTTCCAAAGTTCTGTGAGCAGCTGATTCCATTTCTTGAGGCAAATATTGTGCTGCAGCTTTCTGGCGGAGCAGAAGTGGTGATGCTTTTTGATACTGCAGCAGGCGAACTCTCTCCTGCGCTCTTTCAGCAATTCGTAGTGCCCACCATCGAGACTCTGGCCGCGAAATTTCCGGGGAAGCTCGGTTACTACTCGAAGGGCACTTCGGAGGCTCATCTTCGTCATCCATTTTTTGCGAGTGGCTTGCTAGCAGGAATGGGAGTTGATCACCGTCTCGACTTGCCAAGCTTATTTGGTTTAAGCAAAACTGGCTTTCTACAAGGCAACTTCGACCAAGCCCTTTTGCATCTTGATGCCAAACACTTCGCCGAAGAATTGAAGCGCTACCTGGAACCCTTCGAAAAGCTTAGCCCGCAACAGCGAGCGAGTTGGGTGGCAGGCTTGGGCCATGGTGTTTTGCCAAAAACCCCTGAAGCGAATGTGCAGTCTTATGTGAAACTAATTCGGGAGACATTTCGATGAATATCCATGAATTAATCCGTAAATATGATGTGCCCGTGCCGCGCTATACAAGCTATCCCACCGTGCCTTATTGGGAAAAGGCACCCACAAAAGAAGAGTGGCTAGAAAGCGTGAGACATACCGCCAAGTCTCCCGGTGGATGGTCGCTCTATTTGCATATTCCTTATTGCGAAACGCTCTGCACCTTTTGTGGTTGTAATAATACGATCACAAAAGATCATAGCAAAGGGTCTCCGTATGTAGACTCAATCTTGAAAGAGCTCAGCGTCTATACGAAGGCAGTTCCAGAGATCTTGCAAAAGCCTCTTGCCCATATCCACTTGGGTGGCGGCACACCCACATTCCTCTCCGCTGCAGAACTTAAATCCTTGCTGGCGCCAATCCTGAAACAGTTTCCCATCGCAGATCATGGTTTTCACGCCTCCATCGAAGTAGATCCTCGCCGCACGAATCACGAGCAACTTGTTACGCTTCGCGATCTCGGCTTTCGCCGCATTAGCATGGGCGTGCAAGATTTCGATGCTGAAGTGCAGCGCCTGATGAATCGCATTCAGCCCTTTGAAGTAACCCAGAAATTAACCACAGATGCCCGCGCTCTTGGTTTCGACTCTGTGAATTTTGATCTGATCTATGGTCTCGCAAAACAAACTCGAGCCTCGATGAAAGAAAGCGTGGAACGCACTATCGCGCTCCGCCCGGATCGTATCGCGCTCTATAGCCTTGCCATCGTGCCTTGGATTAAGCCCGCGCAGCGCCTCTTCAAAGATGAAGATCTGCCTGTGCCCGAAGAAAAGCGGGAACTCTACGAACTCGCGCGCGCCGAACTTATCAACGCCGGCTATGTAGAAATCGGTATGGACCATTTTGCACTTCCCACCGATGCTCTTGCCATCGCCCTCCGCGAAGGCACACTTCATCGTAATTTCATGGGCTATACTGAAACGCGTACGGATCTGCTCTTAGGCCTCGGTGTAAGCGCCATCTCTGAAACCCCAGATAGCTTCCATCAGAATGAAAAAGTGCTGCCTCTCTATGAGCAAAAAATAAATGCAGGTGAGGTGCCCACCCATCGCGGTCATCGCCTTACGGATCGTGACCGCCAATTGCGTGAGCAAATTCTGAAATTCATGACTCGTGGTGAAGTGCAATTTACGGATGCTGCGCAAGCAACGCAGGCCAAAGAAATTCTGCAGCCGATGATCGAAGATGGCCTTGTGAAAATCGAAAATCACCAGTTGAAACTAACCGATGCCGGACGCCCTTTTCTCCGCAATGCTTGCGTTTGCTTTGATGAGCGTCTCCGCGCGGCGAAACCAGAAACCAGGATCTTCTCCAAGTCGATCTAGAGAGAGTGCATGGATAAGAATCTGCCAGTGCATATTGTGGGAGCGGGCTTCAGTGGCTTGAGCGCCGCCTATTTTTTGCAAAAGGCAGGATACAAAGTAGAAATTTTTGAGAAATCAAATCGCGCTGGCGGCCTCATCAATTCCGCTCTCACCCAAAATGGTCTTGCCGAATCGGCGGCCAATGCCTTTCTTAATTCGGCCCTTCTCGAAACTGTCGCAAAAGACATCGGCGTGGAAATGCTTCCCACTCTACCGAGCAGCAAGGCCCGTTATCTCTATCGCGATGGCAAGGCCTCGCGCTGGCCCCTACGATTTTTTGAGACGCTACGGATTCTGCCCACGTTCTTTCGATTTCTTTTTGCTAGGCGGAGTCTATTTCCAAAGCCAGAACAGAGCGTGGCGAGCTGGGCTGATTCGAATCTTGGCGAGGCGGCACGCAAGCAGCTTCTCGCCCCGGCACTTCAAGGCATCTATGCGGGCGATGTTAAAAAACTCAGTGCCAATCTGATCTTAGGTCAACTGTTCAAAAAGAATACGGCGCCAAAGCCGAGCTTTCGGGGCTCCACCTCGCCAAAAAACGGCATGGGGGAGTTTATCGAAAAAATGGTAAGCCACCTGAAAAAAGCAGGGGTGCAATTCCATTTCGAGCAGAGCTATGTGCTAGAGCAGAATAAATTAGTGATCCTTTGTTGTCCGCCACCGGAAGCCGTAGGGATCCTAAAAGATAAGTATCCTTCCCTTACCGCCATGCTAGAAAAAATTGAAATGCTATCTGTGATTAGCGTCAGCTGCTTTTTTCCACCAGAGGCTAAATCGCTTCATGGCTTTGGTTGTCTTTTTCCTAGAAATGAAGGTATTCGCTCACTGGGCGTTTTATCGAGCAGTGAAATTTTTGCGAATCGTGGCGCGCTTTTTCGACGTTTAAGATCTTGCCCTTGAGCGGCAGGATCGCTTGATTTTTGCGGTCCCGGCCCTGCTTTGCAGAACCGCCGGCGCTATCACCCTCAACTAAATAGAGTTCGCAGAGCGCTGGATCTTTTTCTTGGCAGTCGGCCATTTTTCCGGGCAGCCCCGACCAATCGAGTGCTGTTTTTCGACGGGTGAGATCGCGCGCCTTGCGTGCGG
>CAIPTA010000100.1 GCA_903867855.1 Oligoflexia bacterium
ATTGTGAGGCTGAATCGTTTAACCCAAGGACTCAAAACAGAAGTCTTTGTGAAATTGGAATTTGCTAACCCAGGCGGCTCCATCAAAGATCGAATCGCGCCCTTTATTGTAGACGAAGCCGAGCGTCGTGGCGCCTTGAAACCAGGCGGCACCATCGTAGAAGCTACCAGCGGAAATACGGGCATGGGCCTCGCTATGGTGGCGGCAATTCGTGGCTATAAGTGCATCTTTGTGATGAGCACGAAACAATCCCCCGATAAAATGAATCAGCTTCGCGCCATGGGGGCAGAAGTAGTGGTTTGCCCCGCGGAAGTGGAACCGGAAGATCCCCGCTCCTACTATTCTGTGGCGAAAAAACTTGCCGCAGAAACACCCAATGCAGTGCTCGGCAATCAGTACAATAACCTAGCCAACGGCGAAGCTCACTACCGCACCACTGGCCCAGAAATTTGGGATCAAATGGACGGCAAGCTTGATTACTATGTGGCTGGCGTTGGCACGGGCGGAACTGTTTCGGGAACCTCTCGATTCCTCAAAGAAAAAAATTCAAAGCTAAAAACGATTGGTATCGATCCCGTTGGCTCCATTCTCGCAGACTATAAAGCCACTGGAAAAATTACCGAAGCTCACTCTTATTTAATCGAAGGAGTTGGGGAAGATATCATTCCAGACAATGTGCGCTTCGAATATATCGATGAATTTGTAAAAGTAAGCGATCAAGAAGCGATCACTACCCTGCATCGTCTCGCCAAAGAAGAAGGCATTTTCGCTGGCTCCTCTTGTGGAATGGCAGTGGCTGGCGCTCTGAAGGCAGCGGCTCAACTTCCTGGTGGTCGCATGCTCGTGATCCTTCCAGATTCTGGCGCAAAATACCTCGGCAAATTCTACAATGCAGATTGGCTGAAATCGAAAGGCATTACAGTATGAAAAAGCAATACGAGTTCGGCACCCTAGCCATCCACGCGGGCCAGGAACCAGATCCCTCCACTGGCGCGATCATGACTCCGATTTTCCAAACCTCCACCTATGTGCAGCCCGCCCTTGGCGAACACAAGGGCTATGAATATTCCCGCACGAAGAACCCCACTCGCTCTGCCTATGAAGCTTGCGTAGCGGCTCTCGAATCTGGCGCGGATGGGAAGGCTTTCGGCGCAGCCTTTGCCTCCGGTTGCGCAGCCACGGCCACACTTTTGCACCTCCTCCAACCAGGAGATCACGTGGTGGCGAGCGATGATTTATACGGTGGCACTTTCCGCCAATTCGATAAAGTTTTCGCAGCCGATGGCGCAAGTTTTTTGCAGATCGATGATCTTCAGCATCGGGTTCGTGGGAGTTTCGATCCATACCATTTTTGTGTTCGCTTTGAAGGCTTCACGGTAGGCCTTTTCATTCGTCATATCCACGAACGAAAACTGCACACCTTTCCCAGCGGCTGCGAAAACTTTATCGAATTGGCGGAAAGTGCCACCGTATAAATCATCGCTCGCCACCACGTGATCTCCTGGTTGGAGGAGGTGCAAAAGTGTGGCCGTGGCTGCGCAACCGGAG
>CAIPTA010000101.1 GCA_903867855.1 Oligoflexia bacterium
AAAAATTGCACTTAAGCTTAACCCTTCTAAAAAACGAAAGATAAATATGGCTTCCCGAGAGCCACTTTGGGAAAAGCATACGAGCACGATGCTATAAAAAAATAAGCCCGTTGCTAAAAGGCGAAAAACTCGTCCGCGATCACACCATCTCCCGTAAAGGAAGCTCGCCAGAAAAATACCCAAGTACATTAGGCTTGCGCTAATTCCAGAATCGAGCGCGAGTTGGGTATGATCGTGGAGGATTTCGGGCAGCTTCGGGTTCACGATGCCTTGACCCAGTCCGCCGAAAAACACACAAACCAAAACAAATAGTCTCAGAAAATATTCTCCAAATTTTGCCTATCACTAGGATTTTAGCCTAAAAACGGTATATTTACTGCTTGAACACACTTCGCCTTCTTCTTTTTTTTCTTTTACCGCTCATGGCTCAAGCCAGAGAATACGATTTATATCGCAGCGATTATTTTAAGGGCGCTTTTTGTGAGGCTATCGGTGGAGCTTGCGCGGCAGACACAGATTTAGTTACCGCGCTTTTTCAGAATCCGGCTGCTTTAGCCACGGGAAAGCCCGATTGGGATTTTGATGGCGATCTTTCCAAAAAATTTAATCTTGAACCCGGTTTGAGTTCGACTGGTACTCAAGCAGTAGAATCGGTAGGAGTGGGTGGAGCGGGTTATTCAACGGGAAGCTTTGGCATTGGAGCGAGTGCTTCGTTTCAAACTGCAAACTTCTCTGCAGACTTAAGTATTCTCGATGGCAGTGGCAATACACAAACCACTAGCTTAAACACGAAGGCGAAAACTAATCAATATCGCGTTCCGATCGGGTTTATGATTCGCCCCGGATTTTCTTTGGGCGTAACGATTAAGCTCGACACGCATCAACAGGAAATTGGCTTTGCGAGTTCAAGCACAAATCTCACCTCTGCAAAGTCTAATACTGTTGTATCCTTCACCGCAGGAGCGCTCTATGATTTAAACCCAGATTTCAGTTTGGGTTCTTGGGTGCGATTTCCGAAAACATTACAGGAACCCGTTTCGTTTGATTCGACTATTCTTTCCACTAATATTTCCTACTCTGAAACATTTGCGCTTCATTATCCTCTCATATGGGCCACAGGAGTGCGCTACGCCTTTAATCCGAGGTGGACAGTTTTTGGAGAAACAGATTTGATTGGCACAACAGGAGATGGTTATCTCTTAACCTACAATACTCTTTCTTCCCAACTAGGTGATCTGCGCCTAAAGCCGAAGGGGCGTTATGCTGTGTTGGAGCCGCATTGGGGCCTGCGCTACCAAGTTACTGAGAAGGCAACCTTGCACTTTGGTGGTTATTTTGAAACTTCCCGTTGGCAGGATGTTGCGGGTCTTTTGCACACCACTGGCGGACTATCCTATAAATTTGCCAATTTCTTAGAAGTGATCGCAGGGCTCGATGTAACGAAAAGCTCTACACAGATTGTATTTACGTTTAGATAGGGGGGGGGAAGTATGTTTTATAAAATTTTTCTACTTTTCAGTTTTCTTTTATCAATTGCGCCTCAGGCCGATGCGGAGCCAAACTATCATCTAGTGGGCTGGTTCAATACAGTGATTCCGGGCGGGGGCCAATACTTGCTGGGAAATTATACTCTTGGAGCGGTTCAAACGGTTTTGGAGGCCGGAACCTTTTTCGCCGGATACAATAATTCTGCTCTTTCTCCACTTACCTTGGATGGAGTTCCAGAACAGCTACCTACTCAGGTAACAAACTTCTCCAAGATCAATGTGAAGCAGAAAAAATGTGTATATAATTCGGCCCTAAAAAAGACGGTTTGTACTACTGTAAATACCACCACCACTATTGGTTACGCTGGTGACCAGGACGTGGATATCAAATCAGCTCTCTACGCCGATTGGCTTCAAGAGTTTGGCTTAAAGTATCATATGGTGAATGTATATAACTCTTTTCGAGAGGCTGCCGGACCAAATGCTTCCATTGGTACCCAATCGATTGATCAAACCAGTACCAATAAACTTTTTCTGGCTCCTTTTCAGTGGAAAAATTTATCCGACAATTGGATTTACCCAGCCATCATCTTCAGCGGTGCTGTGTTGATTTATAACTATAACTCCGCAATTAAAAATGGCGATTTCACCACAATCTCGGCGCTGAACAAGGGTTCACAGCGGCTCTACGATTTCACCTACTTAGGAGTATTCCCCACGGGAAGTGCTGCACCAGAAGAAATGTTCTACCGCGGTTTTTTTCAGTATGAGATGTATGGAATCGAACAGTCACCATTTTTTTCTATTGCTCTTTCCAGCATAGCCTATAGTTTTTCTCATTCTTCCGGGGATAGATTGTCGGCAGGCCTCACTGGCGCCTATCTAGGATGGCTCACCCATAAGGATCATGGTGCTTTATCTAAGGCAATCACCTATCATTTTTGGGCGGATGTTTTGGCTGGAATCTATCAGATATCCGTGGTGAGAAAAGAAAGTGGAAAAGTGCCGCTATTTAATTTTCAGTTGACATTCTAAATTTTGGCTAACTATTTTTGTAAAATAGTATAGGGCAAAAAGTAAGGGTGCTCTGAGAGCGGAGTGCTAGCATAGCGTTCCTGGGCTAGTTGCGCAAAATACTCTTGGGCTCGGTGTGACTCAGACGACTTGCCCACTTTCTCCCATACGCCTCGAGAATTGAGCCGTCGCGCTTTTACATTATCTTTGAGATAGGCTGGCAGCACCACTTCCGTGATATAGCGATAAATATATTTATCTAAAACTGGAAAGGCTATTTCCAAGCGGGAGAAGAAATTTCGCGGCATCCAATCAGCACTAGATAAATAAATTACTTCGGAGTTTTTAAAATAATACATTCGGCTATGCTCGAGGAAACGATCCACAATACTCGTGACTCGAATATTCTCGCTAAGCCCTTTTACCCCTGGGATCAGGGAGCAAGATCCCCGCACAATCATATCGATTTCCACGCCAGCATTGGATGCGGCGTAAAGATCCTCAATTATTTTTTCATCAATGAGCGCATTCACTTTGGCGATGATACGTGCTTTTTTTCCTGATTTTGCCGCTTCTGTTTCCTTACGAATGAGGGAGCGAATTTTCTGATGAAGCGCGGCAGGTGCTGTAACTAATTGTTGAAACTGTGTGGGCACTTTGTTTTGAAATACAGCATCGAAAAAGTGCCGCACATCTTCGCCAATCTGTTGATTGCAGGTAAGAATGGAGATGTCGGTATACTGGCGAGCTGTGCGCGCATTGTAGTTTCCAGTGGAGAGATGCACATAGCGTTTCTCCTGGCCATTTTCTTTACGCGTTACTAAAATAATTTTTGCATGTAGCTTCAAGGAACCAAAACCAAAGTGTACTTCAGCTCCGGCTTGCCGGAGTTCTTCCGAAACCTTTAGATTATTCGTTTCATCGAAGCGGGCGCGCAGTTCGAGAATTACTTTTACTTTTTTGGTGCTGGCAGCTTTTTTTAGCAGTTCTACAATTCCCGAAGTAGAATCCGTGCGATAGATGGTTTGTTCAATGCTGGTTACATTAGGGTCTTCACACGCTAGGCGTACCCACTCCAAAAAACCATCGAAGGAATCGTAGGGGTGATGGAGTACTAAATCAGAATCGCGCATTTCAGAAAAGAGATCGATGCCAAGATCGCGACGAAAGGGTTGTGGCACCAAATTCGGTAGCGCTGGATAACTGAGTGGCGCACGAATTGCTTCGGGTAGCGCCTTCGACAACGCAAAGAGGCCTTGAAAAAAGAGCGTGCCCGAGACCCGAAATACTTGCCTCGGATCTATTTTTAATTGCACCGCAAGAGTTAGTAAAAAATCAGCAGAGAAAGAGCCATGGTGCTGAATACGCACGATTTTCCCTTTATCCCGCGTGCCTAGTTTTTTCTTAATTGCATCAGGAAGTGAGGCCGGATCTTCTTCACTGAAATCGGCGCTATAATCGCTATCTCTCGTGATGCGGAGAATCCC
>CAIPTA010000102.1 GCA_903867855.1 Oligoflexia bacterium
GATAATCGCCGAGATCAACACCATTCCATCGCTCTGGACATTTACTCCCCAGCTCATGATCTATACGAATTGCTCTCTACCAAACGCTCAAGATATTGAACTTGAGTTTTTTTTGGGTCAGCTCAGTTGGGAGCTCTGGGGTATTGGCGCTCAGTTCTACTTATTTCATGATCCGCAAAATTTCATTGAGCACCTTAGGAAAATCCAGCAACTTTTGGCGACTGTGCTTCCAAACAAGGAGCAGGATCCAAGAGTGCAGGCCCTAGTGCAATCGGCGAATTCTATTTTACAAAATTGGATCAAATGGGAAAGTTGAAACTTAGCTATTTGCTACCTTATTTCATTCTAGCTGCTTGGCCCCTTTTCAATTTTTATCGAGTTCCGCCGCATTCAGTAGCGATATTCGTTTCGGCGATAGTTGCGTCCTTCCTACTTTGCGCACTATTTTATTTTGGAAAATTTGGGGTCAAAATAGTAGCGAGGGAATTTAGTCTACCCCAGCAGATAGCCCTGCTCTATATCGCCGCGTTTCAACTAGCTCAGCTCTGGCTTACTTTTCCTGGGCTCGTAAGCCCCGATGATCTCTTTATGCTGCACGCTCTTTACCGTGGGCAACTTTCTCCCTGGCACTCGAATAGCTATTCCATTTTTATTTCGGCCTGCAAGCTTATTTTTTTGCATCCATTTCTATGCTCAATCCTAAATTCGATCTTGGTCTGCTTTTCTTTTTTCCTCTTGTTGAGAATTTTCCCAAAGTTGATGAGCCAAGTATGGCTGCTATTGCTTTGCCTACTCTTTTCTATGCCGCAAGTGGCATTTTTCGGAGTTTATGAAAATCGCGATACATTGAATTCATTGCTGCTACTTTGGCTATGCTATGGATTCATTGCCCAGAAAACAGAAGCAAATCGTGACCCTTGGTTTCAGATTCCATGCCTAGCCATTCTCGCGCTAATTTTGGGCGATGTTCGCCAGGATGGAAAGATAATCGTGCTCCTATTTCCGTTCGCAATCACGTGGCTGCAAAAGCGTAGCCTTGCGTTTCTGGGGCGATTAAGTTTCGTCCTCTATCTAACGAGCGCAGCCATCGTTTGGATTCCGAGTCACTACTTCAACCTAGATGCTTATTCCAGTGATTATAAGAGCACTGCCTATATCAATCCGCTGAGCCATATTTTTCATTCGAAGGGATTAAGTGCGGCCACTCCTGAGGAGCTAGGCGATCTCGATCTTTTTTTTCATGTAGACTATCTCATCACCTACTATGATCTATTCGATATAGCTCCCTTTCATCACGGTGGAGTGCGCCATCCGAATACACCAGAACAGTTTGCTGCGTTTCAAAGTGCGGCACAAAAAATAATTCTTAGGAATCTGCCCTTATTTTTCGAAAATCGTATTCGAGTAGGGGCAGTGATGCTCAATTTTTCTGGCTGGCCGCCCCTAGTGGCGGACATTCTTAGAAATAGAACTGACCTCACCCCTGAACAAAATAGCTATATACCATTGAATTTTAAGCCGCTCCCAGCCACCCCCACGGAACGGAAGTATTTAGACTCTATGCTCTATTACTTTTGCCAGATGCCTGAGCCATTTCGCGTGCTTTTTTCCAGCTGTTTCATTCCATTATTGGTTTCGATTGGTTTTTTATTCCTTTGGCGAAGCCGCCCTGAGCTATTCCTTGTTTCGTTCCTTGGCCTAACGCGATTGAGTGCCATTCTCTTACTTGCCCCCGCAGCTTATTTTAAATACATCAGTTCCTTTTGGCTGATGGGCTGGATCATGCTTCTCTATTTCCTAGCTAGCCGAGGAAATGAGAGCGCAGCCTTACAAACAGAAAAGTCGAAGCCAGAGCTGGTAGTGCATCTTTAGCGCAGTACACTTGCAATTTCCGCTCCCTCTCTTAGAATAGAAAGATGGACACCAAAAGCAGTGTAGATTTCTCTATTTTTCCACAAAAGGAATTGCTCACTGCTTTAGAACGAATCAATCAGGAAAAATTTCCAGCTAACTACGCTGCCTGTGCCGCCGAGATTTCGAAGCGAAAGCAGAATGGCACTTGGTCGCAAGATATAAACCAGGAAATTTATGCCAATGGCGCAATTCCTTCCTATATTGCTGCTTGGGATCGCTATCGTGGTCAATGGGCTTTCTTTTGGATCGTATTTATCTTTTGGTCTCTGTTTGCAGTGTTTTCGTTTGTGATCGAAGCGGGTTACTTTGCGATTCTCGTTTGGTCTGCCGGACTTGTGCTAGCTGCCTATAATCGGTACCAACGCACAGTATTCAAATGCCCTCGTTGTTTAAAGAATTTTTTTGCCGGGGCTTTCGGCAGCGACGCCAATCTATCGATAAAAAACTGCCAACATTGTGGATTAGCCAAGTTCGCTGTCACCGACGAAAAATAGCTTATTTCTTTTCTAGCAAGATTTTTAGGTTATTCAGATACTGCGCAGCCCACTGAAAGCTCGCAGCACCAAAAGAACCAGACTCATCCTGAAATCCCTGATGGCGGAATCGCAAGGTGCAATCATTTGCGTTATTTCGTACAAGCTCAAAGGAGATTTCCGTGTTCAGCCATTCCTTCGATGGATGCTCAATACATTTCCATGTCACCCACTGATTCAAATCAAAACGTAAAATCTCCACAACGATTTTTTCTTTTCCATCCTTAGACAGTGGAAAAACTCCCTGCGCCCCAAGCTCTGAGTGTATTTTAGCTCCGGTGAGCCACCAGCACGCCAAAAGATTTTCATCGGTGATTGCCAGAAACACCATCTCTGGAGAGGCTTTGATATTTACTTCATGGAAAATGCCCGGCATCAAAAAATTCTATCTGCTGGGGGTAGCACTGTCTAGCGAAAGTGAACTAGAAAAATCCAAACTTTTCGCTTGAGTAATCATAGTAAAGCCTAAATAATATGAGGCCTGATCTATGAAGAAAAAACTACTTGTTGTTGATGATGAACCCGACCTACGTGAAGTGCTGCGCACTGAGCTCACCGCAGAAGGCTATGAAGTATTTGAGGCAGAGTCTGGCAACAAGGCTTTCGATTTTTTACAAAAAACGAAATGTGACCTAGTGCTCTCCGATATCCGCATGCCCGATGGTTCAGGGATAGACCTAATTCACAAAATTAAGAGCCAAGGCCAAGAGACTCCCATCGTAGTTTTTATCTCCGGTTATTCTGAAATGAAGCCAGAAGATATTTATCATCTGGGGGCGGAAGGCATATTAGCAAAACCATGGAAACCAGAAAAACTGATCGATATGGTGAATACTTTACTCACCACCAAGGAAAATCGCTGGCAACGAAAATCTGATCGACTTGATTTTCAAACTAGCCTTCACCTAAAGTGCAGTAGTTTTGAAACAGGAATACATTCTAAAATCCTAAATATTGGTCGAGGTGGTATGTTCGTGGAGATGAAGGAGAGATTTCCCGTTAAAGACGAGCGAATAGCCTTCTCTTTCGAAAATCCAAATAATACAGATACAATTGAAGGAGTAGGTATAGTTCGCTGGGTACGAACGAAAGATGCAGTAGGCGCGCCGAGTGGAATTGGTATTGAGTTCATAGAACTATCAGATACTCACCTTATGCGGCTTATTTCCCTCATATTACAAATTGCTCCAAAGTCTTTTATCCCAAAAACCATATGAAGAAACTGAATACTATGATCTCTAAAATTCTCCTCCTCACCTTTTTACTTTGTTTTGCAAATACTCTTAGAGCAGAAGAAGACTCAGATAAAGATTTAGCCAATATGAGTCTCGAGGATTTATTAAAGGTTAAGATTCAAGGTGCATCTCATGAAAAACGAGAGGCAAACCAAACGCCCGCTGCAGTTACAGTGATTACTTCAGAAGAAGTGCGACTCTCCGGAGCAAGAGATCTGAAAGACGTGCTTAATCTAGTGCCGAGCATTTCCTTCAATGCAGAAACTCAAGGAGTGCTCGGGATTTCAGTGCGTGGGGCCTATGGCAACGAAGGTAAAGTACTCGTGCTTATCGATGGCGAGGAAATGAATGAACTTTCCTACGGCACCTACCAGTATGGTAATGATTTCCCAGTAGAATCGATCGCGCGCCTCGAAGTGATCCGTGGCCCTGGCTCGGCCACTCACGGCGGCTTCGGCGAGTTGGCAGTTATCAATATTATCACAAAAACGGCGGATGATTATACCGGCGTTACGGCTAGCGCTCAGTATGGACGCACTGATTCTACCTATGGAGAGAAAACCCTAGGCATCGGACTCGCAGGCAAAAAAGATGGCTGGAAGTTGAGTTCCTATATATACGGAGGCACGGCTCAGTTCGGCACTCGCGACTATACCGACCAAACAGGAAATCGCTATAATTTTTCCGGTAATGCTCTTCAAAAGCCCGCCTTCGTTAATTTGGGCGCCTCCAATGATCGCTGGAATATTCGTTTCATATACGATGATTACAGCATCACCGATCGCACCGCTTACGGCGCCAATATCACTGCTCCACTCGGAGTGCTCTTTAATAGCATTAACTTGGGAGTTACCTATACTGCTCCCATCGGCGATAGCTTCACAATCACGCCAGAAATTCACCTTCGTCGCCAGCAGCCCTGGAATGAAAATGAAACTGCGGCATTCGCTGTGTCTGCCCTTAACTATAATACTACCCTCGAAGGCTATACGGCGAAAATTACTGCCCGGGAGCAATTTCGCTCCAACCTTAACTTGCACTTTGGGGCAGAATTTTCGCAAGTAGAGGCCTTCGATTCTGCGCCAGAACCTACCAGCAATCTTTTCCCTGGTGGATTGCAGTCTGTGAGCTATACCCACGATGCCGTTTTTTCTGAACTCAATTGGGATACAGATTTTGCGAACTTCGTGGTGGGGGGCAGATATCAATCGCAAAATGTTGGCGGCTCTGCCCTAGTGCCACGATTGGCGATCCTCAAGGAAATTGGAAACTTTCATGCAAAGTTGCTCTATAGTTGGGGTTTCCGGCAGCCACAGGTAGAGAATCTTCGCCTCATGCCCACACTTTCTTCAGAAACAACAAAAGTTTATGAGACAGAGCTTGGCTATCGCTTCACTCCAGAATTTCAAACAACGCTGAATCTATTCACTCTCAAAGTGAGCCAGCCCATCATTTACGGCTATGCCAATGGTACCCAGAGCTATCAAAATAGCGGCGAGATTCGCAACTATGGCTTGGAATGGGATAGCCGCTTTAAGAATAAACGTAGCATGCTAGACATTAACTATTCTTATTTTCATCCCACGGCAACTCCGATTGATTACCAAGTGCCTACAGATTCAGGATCAACGCTTGGAATCGCAAATCATAAAGCTGTAGTTACCGGTAGCACC
>CAIPTA010000103.1 GCA_903867855.1 Oligoflexia bacterium
ACGATCCACAATATCGAACTCATTCTTTGAAAAGTATTCGTTCATATTGTCGAAGTAACCATAGCCGCCATAAATAAACTTCACATCGTATTTACGATCTCGAAATATTTGGCCCATGGTGAATAGACCAGCATTTTCTGGGCGGCGAAGAATAGAATTCCCTGGTGTTGGGGGAAGCGATAAACTCAAGGCCTCCAAGCCGCGAACCGTTCTTGTGCCCGTAGCATAGAAATTTGTAAAAAAAGCGCTCTTGCTAATAAGCGCATCGAGATTGGGAGTAATTCCCTCCTGATTACCGAAAGCAGTGAGAAAGCTACCACTTAGGCTTTCGATCGTTAAATAGATCACATTGTAGCGTTGCTCTGAACCAGAGTTATTGATCTTCCTCTCAAAGCTAGTAGGTGATGAATCTACGAAGGATGCTTCCTTTGACTGCAATAGATCATGAAGTCTACTCAGGGATTTTTCCGAATCTAATTGGGTATAGAACTTTTTATAATCCAAAGAATTATTTCTATAGGCAGCAAACAGACTATAAATTCCATTCTTCGATATTTCGTTTAGGTAATTATTTTCAGAAAACTCTGCGCTGGTATTTTGGAGGAAGAAATAGTGCGCCGCTAAAAACACACACAAGCAAAGCGGCACGATAATTCTGGATCGAATGGGCTCTGGCCCCATTTCCAATCGCATTTTACGCAAGAAAGGCACCGACAATAACAAGCTGGCCACGCCGAGCGCCGCCAAGATAAGGCCCAGTGGATACGACTCTCTAATATTTTGTATAACTTCATTGGTATAGATCAAATAATCAACGGCAATGAAATTATAACGGTTGCCAAACTCTGACCAAAAAATCCACTCCCCAGCCACGCCAAACAAAATTACATATAAAATCAAATTGAGAAGAATAAAGCTGCTCACTTGATGCGCCTTAGATCGCAGGTAACGTCGTGGCAATATAAAGAGGAGTAGACAAATCGGGGCCAATAAGAAGGAGAGCGTTGCGAAGTCGAACACTTCACCGATGGCAATTGCCTTAATCAAGGGCAAGATTCGATGATCCAGCTCATGCCACTGGCGAAGCATTAGCACCACGCGCATTAAAGTGAAAAGCGGGAGCACAGTAAGAGCCAGGATTTTTAGCAATCGATAACGAGAAAAATTTATTCTGCCCATGAGAGTTCAACTTCTATCAGATCGCTGGATAAAATGCACTTTGGCGGCAGTTTTTCGGCGGCTATTTTCTTGCGCTAATGCTCTAATTTTAAGATGCATATAACCACTATAGTTAGATTGACCTCTCTTCTTTTAGCTTCCACCTTCCTTCTGTTTGCGTGCGCGTCTAGTCCGCAGTTATATCCAAACGCAAAATATAAGGCGGTTGGGAAAGAGGGAGCAAACAAGGACATTGAGGATTGCAAACAGCAGGCAGACCAATATGTAGAGTCGAGCAAAGGCAAAAACATCGCCAAGGGAGCTGGCGTTGGCGCCGTGACTGGCGCAGCAGTGGGTGGGGTACTTGGTCTCTTTAGCCATAATGTGGGGGGCGGCGCACTCGTGGGTGGGGCCGTGGGGGGAACGGCTGGCGCAGCCCATGGAGCCATGAAACCCGACGATGTGAAGCGAAACTTCGTAAACGAATGCCTTCGTGAACGTGGATATAAGGTATTGGGTTGGAATTAAAAGCTATCATTTCAGTTACTTAAGGCAGCGCTACGGGTGCGCCAGCATTTCTTGACTAAATTAATCAAGAGTAGTAAATTAAGGGCATGAAATTCACTTACATCGCCCTAGCCCTAGCCGCAATCCTCCTAAGCCGCCAACACGCCATGGCCAGCTCCCTTGGCCTTGAAGCGGAAGATGCGCTGGTCGGTTGGCGAAATAGCTCCAACTCCAGCGACAACATGGCGAAGGCTGCAGACTATCCCAGCAAAAAAGTTCGCTGTGGCAACAAGCTCTACCCAAGCCACCCGCAACAAACTCTAAAAGAGTACCATCTTCAAGAATGGTCTCCCTACGACGGCAGTAAGCTGCCAGCAAATAGTAGAGTTTGCCTCGTGAGAACCAATGGCGGAAACCACAGCTGCATCGCACCGGACTATGCCGAGCACGTGGTTATTTCCGACCTCTTTGTAGACGCCTGTGGCGAATATTATCGAGGCTTCGAAGAAATCGCGTTCCTTCATCAGGATGAAAATATGGGCACATTGTTTTCGCCGGGCCGCACAATGTATCCAACGAAAAATTCTGAGTTTGCGAAAGATATGTCGGTTGGTGGAACCTATGCAGTTCCGCTTTCCAAATTCATAAAGATTGCAGCTCCTTTCCCTGAGGACATTCAAAAAGCCGAACTCAATATTCAACAAGCCCTACAGAGCGGCTTTAGCTACGATCCAAAGTCGCACACCTTCACAGAGCCCAAGTAATCACGTAAACGGTTGCAAAAATTACAATGAAAAAAATTTATAAACACGCAATCGTTATGCGTGTGCACACGGTAGCGGCCGCATAATTGCCCTAACCATTTTTCATTTACCAATGTAATTTCTGCGTAACTTAAAATAAAAATTAATGAAAAATTTGCAAGCTTCGCTTTCTGCGTTACGATAGTTGCAACAACCAAACTAATCCAAGGAAGGATATCCATGAAACCTATTTATATAGTTTCGATCTTGTCTCTCGCTTTCGTCTCCAGCAGTTACGCAAGCCCAAGCAATGGTGCAGATCATGCAGCTGCAATTCAAGGTCTACGCGCCGCCTACCAAGCCGAAGAATCCATTCAAGCCGACATCAAAGCGGGCCAAAACGTGAAAGTGGCCAAGCTTGCTCTCAGCATTTTAGTTCCAGAGGGAATTAAAGAGTTACGCGCAGCTGGTGATAACGAACAAGCTGATCAATTCGAGCGCGAGTGGAATAACGATATTCTTCCCTCGTTGGACCGCGCAAAAACCCCCATGGAACTTGGCGATCACGACCCTCTATCTCCCTGGCTCGCTAACTTTTACAAAACCCTCGTGGCAGACACACACGGCCTAGTAAAATCAATTCAGATCATTAATGACATCAATACTGCAAACTACGCTCTTGGCGTGGTGCTCTTCCCGAATGGGAAATGGCGTCAGCATACTGCCTACGATAGAATTGAATATCGCAAACACTTCATACCATTCGCCGACATAGCAACATACTGGGTGAGCCTCGAAGCATGTAATTACTATGCCCAGCAATACAAACAACTCTGCTCTTACGGCGCCGAAACTTTGGAACATTATATGGGTCGCTATGTTGCTCCAGTTCTTTCCGATGAACTCTTTGCCATCCTCACCGGCCATCAGAACGCTCAAACATGCAATTACAACTCTTTGAGTGAATCTGATTTCGAACAGCAAGTATTGCAACAATTCCCACAACTTCAATAAGGATCAAAGATGAAACTATTTAACATCAATATTAGTGCAATCATGCTCGGCCTAATTGCCCTGCAAACCCAAAATGCAAAAGCAGCAGTGATTGCGGTTGTAGACTCCGGAACAGATGTACAGCACGTGGAATTAGCCCAAAAAATTTGGAATAATCCAGGTGATGCCGATGATGCCGTAGATAACGACAACAACGGCTATATCGACGATATTCATGGTTGGAATTTTGCCGACAATGACGACCGCCTGATGAATCGCAAACTCATTGGTACCTTCGGTAAAGACGACTATACCTATTTCGATTTGCAGACGAAGGCGCTACGTGGAGAAGCCACGGCTGATGATATTGCCTGGCTCAGAGCTAAAGTGGCCGACTCCAGTTTTCTAGCAGAACTAGAACGCTTCGCTAACTTTCTCCACGGAACTCACGTGGCTGGCATATCCTCACGGAATGCAGATGAAGCCCAGATCATGACTCTTCGTTTGATCGGTGGTGGCGATAGCAGCAAACTGAGCTTCCAAAATTCGTTCGCTCGTCTACTCGAAGAACAACAAGGCTCCAAAGCTTCGGATGGAAATAAAGACAAGCTGATTCGTCTTGGCCTTCAGGCCCTCGCAGCGGCGCAGGGCAAGGGTCTTGAGGCGGTAGGAAAATATATTGCTAGCGAAAAAGCAAGGGTAGCGAACTGCTCTTTTGGAACTAGCCGCGCAGCCATCGAACCATTGATTCGCCCCTTGATTGAAAAAATCATGGGTGCGCCCATCACGGATGATCAGCTCCACGCCTACGCTGATTTCTTCTTAACGCAAACCGCGGCCGCCATGAAAAAGAGCTTCACTGATCCAGCGAAAGATACGCTCTTTGTGATTGCAGCTGGAAACGACGGAACGAACAACGACGTTGCTCCAACAGCACCCGCCAATATTAGGGCGGATAATACGATCACTGTTGCGGCAACTCTTGATACCTCGAAACTGGCAGTATTTTCTAATTATGGAAATACAACTGTTGATGTAGCAGCTCCTGGCGTTGGTATTCTTTCCACCATTCCTGGAAATGAACACCTCACCGTGAGCGGAACCAGCCAAGCAGCACCTTACGTAACTCAGATTGCCGGCAAAATCATTGACGCCAATCCGAAACTTACCGTGGCGCAAGTGAAGCAGGTGGTATTACAAACTGTGGATCAAAAGGCCTTCCTTGCAGGCAAAGTATCCACTGGCGGAATCGCGAACTTAGATCGCGCAGTTCGCGCAGCAAAACTATCCCTCACTATGCCACTAGGGAATGCAATCCAGCAGTCTCACCACGATGTAGCCGATATGGCGGAAACTCGCGAGCCCATGAATGTGTCTGCAGCCGCAGCTCAATTCGTGCTGCCGCTACCTAGCTTCCTTCGCTAGCATTTAGAGTTAGTTCGCTAGAAACCGTCTAGGATAAGCCCTAGACGGTTTTTTTATTTTTGTGGAAAATGCGCAAAGAGAAGTATAACCCTAGTACATGGGCCATAAACACTTAGAGGCAAATGGCGTTCGATTGGTGAACAGCAACACCAAATCTATTAAATCTCTTTTGGGCTTTAAGCCGAGCCACCAAGCGCCGAAAAATTTTAGTCCGACCACGAACCGCTTTGCCAAACAATGCGCCCAAGAGGATATTGCCAACGAGTTAGATTTAGTGTGGTCGCTTTGTCGGGCAGCGCTGCAGTATAAGCGAAAAGATAAGCAAGGCCCCGCCTATGATGAGGGCACAGGAAGCATCACTTTCCCCGATTTTCGCGTTTCCATTCGAGTGAACCAAGATGAAAATCATCCAGAAGATATAATCTGGTATCAATCGGTTGACGACATTCGAAGCGTAGATCTTTTGCTCAGCCAGAATTTTAACGAAATTTTTTCGAGAGGCTTCGATTATCTCGAAGCGGATTTTCTTCAAGCCCCCGATATTGACGGGATCATCGACAAAATTGAAGAACTGGAACTAGAAGATATTCGGCTCAGCTATCCCGCCGATTGCAGTAGCTGCGAAATTTATTTTAAATCCCACGGCCTAAATATTCTGATCACTACGCAATCGATGCAGCTGAAAACAAATGCCCTCGGCCTTCCAAAAGTGCTTGCTGAAAAGTTTCTACAAATTCGAACCGCCATTTATGCTAAAGAAAAGACCAATCCTTGGGCATACGTTTTATCTAAATAGGAGCACAAAAAATGAAATATCATTTACTAGGAAATACAGGTCTTTTTGTTTCAGAGCTGGCGCTCGGCACCATGACCTATGGTGGTAAGGGTTTTTGGGAGAATATGGGTGCGCTCAAACAAGAGGCTGTGAATAAACAAGTTAAATTTGCCTTCGATTCTGGGATTAATTTTATTGATACTGCAAATGTTTACTCCTTTGGTGAATCAGAAACTCTCACTGGTGCCGCCATCAAGACGCTCGGACTTCCTCGTGAAGAGCTCGTGGTAGCCACAAAGGCCTATGGAAAAATGAATGAGCTACCGAATGGGTCCGGGCTTTCTCGCTATCACTTGATGAATCAGCTTGATGCGAGCCTTAAGCGCCTCCAATTGGATCACATTGATTTATATCAAGTGCATGGCACTGACCCCGTTACCCCGATTGAAGAAACCCTCGATGCCCTTGATGCCATCGTTCGCTCAGGGAAGGTGCGCTATATTGGCCTTTGCAATATGGCCGCATGGAATATCATGAAGGCCCTCGGCATTTCCGAACGTAAAGGCCTTGCGCGATTTCAGAGTGTTCAATCGTATTATACAATTGCCGGCAGAGATCTAGAGCGCGAAGTAGTGCCTCTACTGCGAGATCAAAAACTAGGCCTCATGGTATGGAGCCCACTCGCTGGCGGATTCCTTACTGGAAAGTTCACACAAGACGAGAGCGGTCCCGCAGGAGCTCGCCGCACCAATTTTGATTTTCCTATCGTAGATAAGCCAAAAGCCTTTCGCTGCGTAGACGCGATGAAGCCGATTGCCGCAGAACATAAAGTATCCATTGCGCAGGTAGCTCTCGCTTGGCTACTTTCCAAAGATTTTGTGAGTAGCGTAATTATCGGAGCACGCACTCAAGAACAATTGGTGGATAATATCGCAAGCACTAAGCTCAAACTCTCCGCAGGTGAAATTAAACTATTAGACGCTGTGAGCGAACTATCCCCAGAATATCCGGGCTGGATGATTTCCCACCAGGGTCAATATCGCATGCTTACTCCTGAGCGATGAAAGATCATTACCCCCCCATTGGAGTGATGCGTAGTTGCTTCAAGGAAAAATTTGGTGCTCCCAGGCAATCCCTTATGCTTGATAGGGCCTGGGGCATCATCAAGCTGAATAAGGATAAGGATTATCTGGCGGCCGTGGAGCAGTTGGATTCTTTTAGTCATATCTGGGTTTTATTTGTTTTTCATTCTCGCGGAGAGGGCGCGTGGCGACCCAAGATCACTCCGCCAAGAATTGAGCTGGAAAATCGAGTTGGAGTTTTTTCCTCGCGCTCCCCGCATCGGCCAAATCCGATTGGAATGTCCGCTGTGAAATTAGATCGTATTGATCGATCAGCAAAAGATAGCATCGAGATTCATTGCAGCGGAGTTGATATTCTCGATGGAACTCCGATTTTAGATATTAAGCCTTACCTTCCTTATGCTGACAGTATTCCAAACGCTAATTCCGGCTGGGCCGGCGACGAAATAGAGCGCCACTCCGTTTCGTTTTCGGAAGAAAGCATCGCTTGGCTAAAAAAGAAAAGTGGTGAAAAATTTGCTGAGCAGCTCCAGCTTTTTGAGCAAGTATTATCCCTTGACCCGCGCCCAACCTCGCAAAGAAAGGCAAATCCCATAGCTAGCCCAATGTCTCATGGATTAGTTTTTCGCTTCCGGATGCTCGATCTCGACATAGAATGGAAAATTGAACAGGGAAAAATATTTGTTCAGCAATTTATTCAGCTCTAAGGCTGAATCGGAACTGTGCAGGAATTTCCCGAGCAGACGCTGTGTAACTCGCGCCTCTGCTCTATAACAGAGTTCGCCTCGTCGCGACTAGCTTGCATGAGATCCTCAAAAAAATGGTGGTAAAACGGATCGTGAATGGTCGCAGGAGCTATAGCATCTGCATTAACCCCGCCACCCGGGCTCCATCGTTTTGCATTGGTAGCAAACAATTGTAGCTTTTCCTTTGGGTAACGCATTTGCAGCAGCCTATACCATTCTGCAATCGGCATTGGAGCAGAATAGTTGGGATCAATGGCATACCATTTTTTATCTGCACCGCGAACCATTGTGGTCACATGATGAGCCCAGGCCACTTTATCCTCTTGCATGTGCCCAACGATCCAAAGTTTTTTGATATCTTCTTTCGCTACACCCATTAGCAGCGCCTCTAGGTGGGCGGTTATTGCGCGCCCAAAACAAAATCCGATTCCCACATTATCTGGATCATATTTGCTATAGAAATCATTATCTGCCACAGGATGATGCTTCACCTTCTCGAAGAGTTCTGTGAGCTGAACTTCCGTAAGACCATTGATACGTTTTGGATTTCTAACCACCAAAGGCATGGCATCGAGCTCGCGAAGTAGGGTTTCGTTCCAAACTTTTACTAGTTCAGGGCTCGCCGCCTCCTGCTCTTTGAATAAATCCGCGTGAAGATCCTGGAGTACTTTCAGTTCGATTCGATTTTCTGGGGCCAGTAATCCGCCAAATTTTTCAGGACATGTATCAGCAAGACATAGCTTCGCGCCAACGAAACCCAGCAGCACCAGCATGTATACCCTATTGCCCATCTTTTGCTTTTCGGCGACTAAAGGTTGCCACACGAGAAGAAACAACTTCGGAAGCCGTGTATTTAGGTCTAATTACCGGAGTGTTTTACTTCTAGAATTTATTTCCTTGGATTGGGGCGGAATGACACTGTTCTCAGGGCAACCCGACGCCGGCTGCCACTAAATCTATTTTGAAACGGCACAAAAATTGCTGTTCGCAATTCAGAAAAACTTAAATTCACTACAAAGGAATTCTACCCATGAAAAATTTCAAGCTTCTTTTCGTCGTTCTTTTTGGTTGCGCCTCCCTTCAAGCATGCACCACTTTTGTATACGAACGTGGCGGCGGTGATGATTGGAACCGCGGTGGCTGGAACCGTGGCGATGATCGCGATCATGGCGGCTGGAACCGTGGCGGACACGATGGTGACGATCGCCGTGGCGGTCGGGGCGAGCGCTCTAGCGTTGCAGGCCAAAGCAACGATATCGGTGCTGTTGCTCAATCGAATAGTGCCCAAGATTCTGCTACCCTCCTTGCGGGAGACTATGGAATCGCCGTTTCTTCTGCTGCAAAAATTATCCAGTTTGCAGCTGGCGAAAATATGAGCCAAAGCCTGCAGGATCTTAATCTTTCTCCTGAAGAGGCCTCCGCGTTAGCCAACCTAAATATGCCAACGGACGCAACTGTTCAGAAAGTAGCCTCCAAGCTCGGCGAAGCTTCTTCCACGATGAAGAAAATTTTCTCTGATTTTGTTCAAGATGCGAGCAGTAACTAAATCTTTATCCTGAGGCGGGCGGTCTACATCGTAGATCGCCTTTGTTTATTGCGCCTGCATTCCCAGCCATTCGTAGACATTAAAAGCCAATCTAAAGGAAAGTACGATCAGGATCGCGCCGGAAACGAGGCTTACCGCGCGCATCGCCTTCTGATTATAAAGAATTGCGCTCATAGAGGAAGCAAAGAGCGTGAGTCCAAAAAACCAGACCACGGAAAAACTTCCCGCCCCCAATCCGAAGATAGCTCGACTCTGAAAATCCAAAAACTTAGCAGAGTAACCGCCTATGAGAACCACGGTGTCTAAATACACATGGGGATTCAGCAGGCTAAAACCGAGAGCACTTAACACCACTTGTTTTTTTGATAAGTCAGGATGGTGGGTTGCACCGGCAACGGATCCAGCTCTCGAACCCTCTAAAAACTTCCTCACCCCATAAACGAGTAAAAAAAGAACACCAACTACTCCAAAAAATATCTTCAGCATGGGAATTCGTAGAAATACGGAGGCGGCCCCCATCACCCCGAATGCGATGAGTAATGCATCACAGGCTGAACAGAGAGTTGCCACTAAAAATTGACGCTGTTTTTTTAGGCCAGATTCGAGCACAAAAATATTCTGTGCCCCCAGAGCCAGAATTAGACTGGCTTGCAAAAAGAAACCCTGGATAAAGATGGTAACCATAGCAGAAGTTCCGAGGGCTCTGAGGCCGAATTACATTTGGTAAGTTCCACTCAAAAGTAGATTCATTGTATTTCTTGTCACCGTTTGCACACTAGTTGTGGCACTCACGCCTTGGCCCGAACCACTGCCATGGCCATAATTTCCCGTAAAGCTGAGCGATGTTCCGCCATGGTAGTAAGAGAAGCCGAGTGCACCACAATATTCGTCCACGTGCTCCGCCTGGTTGGTTGCGCTTGGATCTATAGCTGGCGTATTCGCTCTATTCGTAAACGCACCCACTCGGAAAGCCAAGGAATCAGCCAAATACCATTCTGCACCCAGTGAAGCGTTCCAAGTTGAGCGGAGAGAAAAGGGGATCGCAGCCACATCTCCGCTATTATAGGCAGTGTCGGCGGAGGCGTAATCGAATTGACCAGAAACCAAAAAGCGTTTGCTTATAAAATTTGTGACCCCCAACGATGCTTGCATTACTCGCGGCACTCGCGGATTACTAATCGAGCCTGAATCCAAATTGATATCATGGCTCACGTAACCATCAGGAAGAGATCCTGAAGAGGTGATGAGAGAGCGTGAAGAATACTTTCCAGAGCCGGCAAAGGTAAATGGATAGCTCGCCGCCGCTCCGATCGCCCACGAAGGCTTTGGCATAAATTGAAAACCGATCTTCGGCTGAACTGCATAGGCGGTTGTAGAGCGCGAACTCTCTTGAAAAAACCAACGTTGGTTGGTGGTACCAGCTGCCGCATTAAAAATAGCAAATTGGTTATCGATCACATTCTCATTGCGGATCGCAAATGGCAGACTGATCCCCATAGAAAAATTCTCAGAGAGTTCTCGCGCATAAGAAGGACCAAAAAGATACTCCACGTCTTTATGATAAAATCTTCGCTGAAAAACATTTCCCTGATCAGCAATTGAAGTGAGACCCGTAAGTGAATCGTTCTGATCGATATTATCAGAATTAGGAATGGCTACAAAAAAACCATATCTCGCCTTTCCCGTTGATTGTAGAAAACCGAAGAAGGAGGGGAGTAAGGAAGAGGAGGAATAAGTATAATCTTGACCGGAAACAATATTTTTAAAAGTTTCTGTGCTGGATGCAAAAGCATTCACAGAAAGACTCAAGTAGTTTTCTGTGCTGTATACAATTCCTGCCGGATTATAAAACATACCGCTTGGATCATCAGAGATTCCTGCATAGGCGCCGCCGAGACCCGCGGCGCGGTCTCCAATCAACACATCTCGATAGTGATATTGGTCTGCCCTTGCCGAAGTAGACACCAATATACAGCAAAGGATAAAACTAGATTTGAACATTATGCACTCCCATCTAGAGCCAGCTTAAATTTTGCAAATCTTTTTTTAAGCACTTCCGCTCTGAGCGGAATGAGTCCGTGCTCTAACGCATTTTCGGAAGAGTATCGAGATAGATTATTTAGCCGCTGCTGAAGCGGAGGGTGTGTTTTCTCTAGCACTTGAGTTTCACCACTCTTACTAATCCTCGCGAGCGCAGCCGTTAATGCTTTTGGATCGTAGCCCGCCGCTGCGGCAAAAGTAATTCCCATTTTATCTGCTTCAAATTCCTTTTCCATGCCGTAGCCACTATTCAAAAGCACGTTCAGACCTTGGTCTACAATCATAGAAAGAGAGGCACCTAAGTCGCCGTATCCATGAGTAAATAAGCGTGCGAGAGTTTCTGTCCAGGTGATTTTTTTCTTCGCTTGAATGGTTTGATACATATGCTTCGCATTCACGTGGGCAATTTCATGAGCAAGTACTGTTGCCAACTCATCTTCTGTGCGTAACTTCGAAAGCAATCCTCGCGTAACAAAGATATAGCCGCCAGGGCAGGCGTAACCATTTTCATCTGCAGTATCTAGAATGGCAAAGCGGTAAACCAATTCTGGTCGGCCCACTTGGTCTGCAATCGTGCGACCCACGAAGTTTACATATTGGATCGCCTTCGTATTTTCATAGTTTCCGAAGCGCGCAAAAAGTCTGGCCGCCATTTCGCGGCCTATCGTTACTTCATCTTCCGTGTTTTGTTTTAAGCTACTCTTATTGGCTTCTTCGTCAGCGTGCTTGGGCTCACTAGAACAAGAACAAAACAAAATGAAAGAGCTGAGGAAAATCCAAAATAGAATTTTCATAGCGACCCTTCCCTTGCTTCCGCAGCGAAGCGAGAAATTAGGCGGCTATCCAGCTTAAACTTTTCCATCTTCTCGAGGGAGCGATAGTCTGGTCTTTGATTCTCTTCCCCTCTGCGACTAATGCTTCGATCAGCTTGCAAACCACGCGTAGACGCCGAAACAGCATAAGAGGAGGAGCGTCGTCTGGTTGTTTTTTCCATAGAGACCTTCACCTCTTTGCTCAATTCCGCGCTGCCAATGGGAGGGTGATCACTTAAAAATATTTTGGAGAGCCAGCCCGCTTTTCCATGCACCGCCACTTTAAGCCATAGGCCTTGAGTGGCAAGCAGGGCCACTTCGTCGCCGCGCTTCAGATGCATCACCGAGCCCGCACTCATCTGAGGCTCTCCCCTTAAATCCACTTGCACTGCCTGCACCCACAGGGATGTGGCCGCCTCTACGCGAGCCACAGCTAAGCAAAGAAGTAACCCACAAAAAATAGCCTTACTTCGATTTGGCAACATAAACGCCGCTCCAATCTTTGGGTGGGTGCTGAAGTAAATCTTGGCAACGCTCTAGATAAACCTGAGCTGGACCATCCCCTTCGTGTGCCTGGGCAAAATTGGTAAATTTTTCGAAAGCCTGCTGAAAATCACCCTTTTCATAGGAGCGCCAAGCCGCCTCAAAAGCCTCGCCCATGCTTTGTAGCTGCCGCTGGGTTTCCGGGCTCAGGAGCTTACGTTCGCCGAGCGGTTCGTAAAGAAATACGCCCTTCGTTTTCCCCTTCACCTGCACACAATCTACGATGCGATATAAGAACTGATCTCCGGCCAACTCTCGAGTGCGAGCGGTAACTAAAATACCAACACCGTATTGTTTGGTGAGCCCCTCTGTGCGCGAAGCAAGGTTCACATTGTCACCAATCACAGTGTATTCAAGACGCTGATCACTGCCAATATTCCCAACGATTACCTCGCCACTATTGATGCCGATACCAATATCGATTTTGATGGCGCCCTGATATTTCTTGCTCCAATCCTTCAGTAGTTCTGCTAGTGTGCTGCGCATTTGCAGAGCCGCAGAAATGGATAGGGCTGCATGATCTTTTTGCGGATTAGGCGCACCCCAAAAGGCCATCAAGGCATCGCCAATGAATTTATCTAGCGTGCCTGTTTTTTCAAAAACAACATTGGTCATTCTTGCAAAGTATTGGTTTAGCCACTCCACCAAAAAATCAGGCTTATAATTTTCTGAAAGCGTGGTGAATCCGCGAATATCACTAAATAGAACGGAAAGCTCTTCTAGACGGCCCACCTCGGCACTCGGGTTTGTTCCACTGCGAATCAGTGCTTCCGCCACCGCAGGGGAAACAAATTTCATGAGAGTAGAACGAAGGCGTCTTATTTCTGCCCCCTCGGTGAAACTCAAATAAGCAAAGGAATCTAAAACCGCAAATAGTGGAAGGATAGCTGGGCGAACCATATCTAAATGCAAACCGCCGGTTTTGAACTTCCATAAAGCAACGAGGCTATTTGCGAGAATCAGGATCGCGGGAACAACTAACTTTAGCGCGATATTGGGAGCAAAAAGTGCAGCCGCATAGCAGATCAAAATAGCGATACAGGCCCACGCAAAATTCGCCGCGAAAGATGGCTCGCGTAAAAAATCACCCTGAAGAATATTGGATACCATCGTGGTATTCAACATCGCGCCTGGATACGATTGAGTGATTGGCGTGGCTTTTAGATCTTCCAAGCCAGCCGCGCTTCCTCCCACAATAATTATCTTATCTTTGAACTCGAGGGGATTTACTTTTAATTGACTAGGATCAGAAACGCTCCCACGTTGCAATTCTGCCGCCGACGCCAGCACCGCATCGATTCCAATTCGCTCCGCACCTTTATCGATATCGTAATAGTGAATCGATGTGGTTCCATCTTCACTTAGCGGAACCTCTTTGGAACCCGCCTTCGATCTAATGAAAAGAGAATTGCCCTGGATTTCAAGAGTTGCCTCGGGCATCAGACTCAATGCCGCCTTAAGAGCCAGCGATGGAATCCAACAAGTTCCGTAATGAAAGAGCAAGTGGATGTGGCGAAAAATACCATCAGAATCTTTTTCGAAATTTACCGCGTGGATATTTTTTACCTTAGAAAAGAGTTCCTCATTCGGGAGGGCATAATCAAAATAGGAGGCATCCTTTATTTCTGAACCATTTACATTTAATGGAAAGCGCGTGCAAAATTCCGAGGGCAGTGGCGTGGCACCATCTCGCCCATCGCGAGATTCCAGCAATAGGTTCATGGCATGGGATACTATCATTTTTCCCGAGCCACTTGATGCCTCAGCTAGAATCGCATCATCCTTCGCGCCAAACTGCGCCTCTGTAAAAAGTAAATCAAAATAAACACCGGCTGGCTCTCCGATGGAAAAAAACTCCAGCAACTCTTTATACACATGCCTGGGCCATGGCCAACGGCCATAAGAACCGGCCATACTCTTTAGGCTTTGTTCATCGATATCCACATAAACAACTTGAGGAGATGCTTTGCTACTGCGATTCCAATGTTTGTAGCGATAGTCGAGGGATAGCTGTTCCAAACTGCGAGTGACGGGTAAGCGATCCCACACCGCAGCGAGTGCAGCCAAAACAAGAAAGCCGATAATGCCGCGACGAACGCGCCGCTTCTTTTGTACGCTGATGGAGATCATGGATCCCCAACACGGTAACCGAAACTCTTTCATTAGGAAAGTGGGGAGCCTCGCATATATAATTATCGATAATGCAGATCGAATTGAATCTTAGCAGGGTTGTGTTCCTTTCTTTGGTAGGCCTAGTTTCGGCTTGCTCGTCGGGAGGCAGTAGTGGCCATGGCAGCGGCTCCGCGCAGAATTTTTCCATTTCCAATTCGTCGATCTACGGCTCTGGAACAGTGTCTCAAGGCAGCCCTGTGGTGATGGAGCACCAATGCCATATGTTTCGCTTTGAAGCCGGCATAGCCCATGAGCTATTTTTTACCTCTAGGAGCGAACACTGCCTGGATCCAAATAATGGCTCTGGGCCGCTTTCCCAGGCAGGGTTTAATTCCGAGGAGATCGCTTTGATCAATGAAGCCACGAGCAACGGGCTAGATTTTGTGGATCTACTCTCCAAATCTGTCGTTAAATCCTGTGCAGAATATAACACTGCCCCCGGTGAAGATCCCCCATGCGTAAGCGTGCCGAAATCAATTTGATTCGCACCAGCATTTACAAGCCAATCTCCAGACAGTAAAATACTAGAAGCAGCTAAAGGATTTGGGCTGTTTATGAGAAATAGGATTTTTCAAACTATTATTCTTGCGTGCTTTCTTGCCGTGGCAACGGGCTGTGCCATTTCCGGCAATAACGATGGTGTTCCCGTAAAGGTGAATAATGTTTCCGCCTCCACACAGACCTTCGCTATTTCTGGAAGTGTTCTATCTGGCACCGCTTCTCGCTTACTGCGCGCACACCGTTTTACACAATCTCGAATACTTGCTCAGGCATCCACAAATAGTTGCGCTAACGCCTCTTGTAGCACAAGCGTTGTGGGCACGGGTGCGACTGGGCCAACCTGCAGCGTAAGCAATGGCACGTTCACTATTAGTTCTGTTCCTGAAGGAGAGCAGCTAGAGGCCATCTTTAACTGCGGCGGCTCATCGCAGAGCTGCATCGTGATGTCGGGAGATAACGGTGTAACCTGCGATCCCGTTGCAGACGGCGTTCTGCAAGCATTCTTAGGAACTATGAATAAAAGCTCTCTCGCTGATAGCTCTTTTCGCGGCGCGAATATAGCTCAGATTGCGCACTCGATTGAACAAGCAACACTTAACTCAAGCACCTCATCCACCTCCCTTATCAACGCGGTATCCGCTTGCGCCACTTCTGCTGATCAAAAAACCTGCAACCTCAACGCAATAAAAAATTCCTCGTTCGCGGGTCCACTAACGCTAATGAAAACCATGGTGAACGGCTGGGATGCAACGGCAATTTTCACTTTTCTCACGGATACTTTGGGCTACCAATTAAGCGTCGACTCCCTCACCTATTCCGATTTCGGAACTCGCTTAGACACCTGGCTCAATACGGATTTCATTGTGAAAGCACGCGCAGCGATAAGCGCTGCCCTCGTTGACCAAAATTCCGGCGGGAATGGATACGCTTTCAAAGTGGTTTGCAAAATGCGATACAGTCGCTTTCAGGGCAGTGGAACAATTTACTATACGCCAGATACTACGACGATTGTAAGCAATGGGAACAATATTACTGAACCAACTTGTATCGATCCCAATGATGGAACGGGGCCTTTAAGCCTAAATGGATTCTCCTCTAGCCAAATCAGCACCATCAACGCAAATGCGAGCTCAAGCAACGATATCAATATCTCTAGCAATCCCGGAGCACACCCTTGCGGTGAAAATAATAGCTATAATGATTCCCTCTATTTTTGTGTGAGTCCACCACAAATTACGATCATGACGAAGGCATCCGAAGTAAACCGAAATGACCCACTCGGAACCAATAATAATAATTTTATTAATACTCAAAAAGTTAGCCTCATTGATGTTTTTCCTGCGGTTCAAAATCTGCTCAGCAATCCGAGCCCCCCAGATCCGCACACCACTGGCACGGGCTCCGGCGGAAGTGTTTGTTTAACGATGTCAGGTGGTGGCTCTCCGAACGTAGTGAATGATGGCAATGGAACCTGCAATACCTGGTTTGGCAATATTGTGTCAGCGCACGCCAGCCAGTTCGCTGGGGCCGCGGGAATTTATATGGCATTGGCGAATAATGCCTTTGGCACCAATAACAAAATTTCCCTAAATAATATTTATACTATTTTTTCCGATACGCACTTTCTGAGTGAAAGGCTTACCCTTCCCACGAGCGCAAGCTTCAATATTGATCTCAATAGCATTGAATATACTACTAGTGGAGATAATGGATGGCTCTATCCTCTCTTAAAATCTCTGGGCAACGGTAGCTTCTCCATTGATTCTATATTTGCTCAAGGCACACAAACCACTGTAACCGCATCACAAGCAGAATCGTATTATGCTGCCGCCCCCATAGATTATACGAATAGCCTTAAACTATTTGAGACGATTCCTTCCGCAACAACAATTCACGATATGATTTTTAAATCCTCCTACCATGTGGATTATAACCCCACGGGTGAAGCCAAATACCGCGCATTAAGCAATGCCAACAGCGCCGGCTCGGATCCAATTTTTTGTAAGATGACAGATGCCACAGCGGCTCATGTTCCGATTGAAGTAGATATGGCCACTCAACCATCAAACATCGTTATTTCTTGCGCCGCCTCGAGCAGTCTTACTGGCGTTTCCATTGATGCAAATGGAAACATCACAGTGCCTAGCTCTTTCGCCTATCCGTATACTCTCACTCGATATGGATTTCAGGGTGACTCCCTCGGTGGCATTTTTGCTCTGGCCGACTGGAAAACAGGATTCTGGGCGCTGCCAAACGGAAATCAGCAATTCATCTACCAAGAAAATCCAAACAACCCGATTTGCAAAACCGCGGGAGAGTATAATCATGTGGTGCAAGCCAATATGGCATTGAGTAATGGAAGCACCACCTACCAGCAGTTAATCACCGCCTATTGCATGGATCTTTCTTCCTTTACAGCCACGAATGCAGAGCAATTCTACTACGGAGGAAATGTTACGATCTCTGATAGCACTCCCACCTGTCCTGGTTGCAGTCTTGGCGGCTTTTTGGTGGGTGGATACAATTCCAACAATGGCTCCAGCTTTTCAACACCGCCAGTGTGCGCGTGGTCGTCTTATTTGAGCACCGATTCTTATGGGATAACAACAGCGGGGGGTAGTGTTGTTATTAATGGTAGCGGTCAAATTACATCGCTTGGGGATATCGTGGTAGACTATTGCTCCAATAGTCACAGCGGCACGCAATATAATTTAATATCAATCGCCTATAATGGAAGTGCCACTGTTCCAAGTGGGATTAGTGCTCAACTTGTAACCAGCTCCAGTGGAAGCCCCACCTCTGGAGCGAATCCACTTCAATATTCTAGCACTCAGAATTCGTGGATTACTCTCGATGGAGCCAGCCTCAACACTGCGTTCGTTGCCGCTGCAGGTGCTGGATATCGGGTGGCTCCGCTTTCCGCGCCCAACAATTTTTTAGACATTCAGCTCGCCAACTCAGAATGGCAAACAAAATTCGATCCCTATTGTGATGCAGGCACAGAAACGGATCACCTATGCCACTGCTACGACAGCGTAACTAATGCGGAAAAATCCGGCAGCAATTGCACTCTCGAAGACACGCCAAAAGATGGTACGATCAGCCAGAAACCCTATTTTGTTTCGTCTGGATCCTCCACACCATTCGATAATTTCTTCACCAATTTTGGCGGCCAAGATCTATCCGCGTTCACTTGCGGCGATGTAGGTGCGGGCTGCAATACTCCTGCCGCCCACATCGGCAATGGAAACTTTCCCGCTTTTTTAGCGAATGGTAATATCGACTGGGAGTTTGCCATTCGCTGTAAATATCTGGTGAGCTCCGAAACGGCGTTTCGACACCCAACCAATCTTGGCCCTAACTGGGGGGATGGAGCGCAGCAAGGTTGTCCAGCCACGGCTGGCGCCGCCGCAACGAACGGGCCTGTTACTTTAATTTTTCCCGTAACGATGAACAATGCTTATGCCGTACTGGAACCGAATGTAGCGGCAAAAGTAGCCAACTATATTACGCGAGATACTGGCCAAGGGATAAGCATTGATCCCAATGCGAAGTTATTCACATTTGATACAGCTTTGGCGCTAATTGCCTTCAGAAATCTAATTCCGCTCACCAATCTCACTGCCACGGTAAGCGGGAACACGATCACAAATTCAATCGGCCTCTTTCAGCCTGCCGCAGATCCCGCACTCAATTCCACAAATAGTGGAAAAACGATGACCGATCCTGTGAGCCTCGTACTCTGCTTTATGAAAAATGGCGGACAAGCCTGTCAGTAATTTAGGCAAGAGAAATGGCCGTCAGCCAACTGGCCAGTAACGACAAAAATAAAATGAGGCTGGTGCGCAAGGCTCGATTTCGTAGCTGCTTGCTGCCAAGGACAGAAATCAAAAACAATTTAGAAAGATACGACGCCAATACGGAAAGTGCCAGTAGGCCAATAAGTAGCCTTACACTAATAGCATCCAAATCATGCAATTGTACATTAGCGATCACTGAGCCGTGAATTTCGAACAAAGAAACTAGAAATGTTAAAACCAATAATCCGGTTTTTCCCATAAAGTGTTGCAATATTTTCGAGAGCGAGAGAATGCCCAGAATAAACAAGGAAAGCTTAAGGAGAGGCATCACTTTAAAGTCAATGCCGCTAGCTGAGTCAGAAGTCCCAGCTATTTTATGCGAGAGAGAAATTAACATGATCGTGGTGGCGAGCAAGGGGCCCAAAAAAATTAAAATAACTGAGAAATGAAAGTCATCTGTTCCCGTTACTACCAGCGCAGCTCCTTCAAACAACATGGCCATAGTAGCTGCCAAAAAAGTTAACAACTCTGTTTGAGCGTCTGACTTCACGTCGCTTTTACTTTTTTTTGCCAATCCCGCCGTTGTGGCAGTGCTGGAGATAATTCCACCGAAGAATCCCGCAAGAATCGCTCCCGCCCGGGCCCCCAATAGTTTTGATGAAAACGAACCAATCACCTGAATAAAGGCGAGGGCAAATATCATTGTGCAAATTTTCTTGGGAACTAAAATTTTCCACGGATCGATTGGTGCAACCGGCGCGAACCAAGCCAGCAATGCCAACAGCAGCAATACTAGGGCGGGCCATGCGAAGCTGCGATAAGTGCGATTCATAGCGGCACTATAGGGTGAATCGTATGTTGAGGCAATCATAGATTCCTTTGCAAATCGCTCTGGTTACTCTATAGTTTCAAAAAACGCAGAGGGATATTTTATGTTTCGATCACTTATTCTATTGGCACTTTGCACCTCTCTCATTGGCTGCCAAGATTATACTTCGATGCAAAGCTCCTATGAACAGGGTAGGGCGCCAACTCTCGCCGAGCTTTCTACTCTTACTGGCATCTACCGCGGTGAGTGCCGTTTTTCCACGGACACCGAAGAACAGAAAAAGGCTCCCCCAATAAATACAGTGATGGTGTTTAGCTATTCCAGAATCAGCGCAAGTGAGCCCTCAAATCGTGAGTTCTTTGGCGCTAATTATTCAGAGATAGATGGCCAATCTATTGACCAAACAAAAAACATTAATGATGCCTATGATCGAATTACATCCGACTACATAAAAAATCCAAATGGTTTTTTGGGGGATGACGACGACTACTATAGCTCTACAGGTGACTATAGCCCCAATTATGGCGAGTATGCTGGCCTTGTGGGCAGCTACGCAAAATTTGAAGATAATGCCTATGTGTGTGGCTCGCAGGGTAGTGGTAGCGAAGAGCAGAACTATAGAACTTCCTACCGTCTCACCACAAATGGCCAAGTAATTACCAAAATTACTACCGAGGTGAACGGCATCAAAGAAGAAGGTTATTGCTTCTGGTATGGCAAGCTAGTGGATGGAAGCAGCTTTCCGGCCGCATGGCGTGGACCCGAAGATTCACTGTGATTGGGTAGAGGTAATTATGGGTCACCCATGAAGAAACCCGAAAAAGCACTTAACCCAACCGTTTTCAGGCTAGGACTGGTTTCGCTCTTTGCTGATATTTCTAGCGAGATGCTTTACCCGATCACGCCTATCTTTTTAACAAGCGTGCTTGGTGCCTCGATGGCGTCTGTCGGTCTCATCGAGGGATGTGCCGAAGCCATCGCAAGCTTGATGAAAACCTATTCGGGCATGTGGTCTGATCGAATTTCGAAACGAAAACCCTTCGTAGCAATTGGGTATCTACTTGCAGCCGTGGCCAAGCCAATCACGGGTGCCTCCAGCAGTTGGACTCACGTGCTCTTTGCTCGCGCACTCGATCGCACAGGGAAAGGAATTCGCACGGCTCCTAGAGATGCCCTACTAGCGGAGGCCGTTTCTGAAAACTTGCGAGGCGCAGCCTTTGGCTGGCACCGAGCGATGGATACACTTGGCGCCGCTATCGGGCCCTTACTCGCCATTCTTTATCTTTCAGCCAATCACGATTTGCGAAAAATTTATTATTGGGCTTTGATTCCAGGTTTAATTTCTGTGTTTTTGGTGCTCACGCTAACTGAGAAAAAACAGAGCATTCAGAAAGCAACGCCAAAGGCGAGCTTCTTTCCACGCACAACTCTCAAGCCCGCTTTTAAAAATTTTCTCTGTGCTTGGGGCGCCTTCTCCATCACCAATTCAAGCGATGTGTTTCTCCTCATGAAAACAAAGGCTGCGGGAATTGGCCTCACGGAGCTAATTCTTCTCTACTGTTTCTATAACCTCAGTTATGCCTTGCTGAGCCCTTATCTTGGCAGCCTCTCGGATCGCATCGGACGCAGGCGCATTTTGATTGCAGGGCTTCTCGTATTCGCATTTGTCTACTTAGGATTTTCTTTCGCTTCGCTCCGCTGGGAATTTTGGTTTTTATTTAGTGTGTATGGAATGTATATGGCCGCTACCGATGGCGTGGGGAAAGCATTGGCCATTGATCTAGTTGGCGCCAAAGAAAAGGCAACGGGCATTGGAATTTTGGGAACAGTAACTGGAATCTCCACCTTGATTGCGAGCTGCGTAGGGGGAATTTTATGGGATCACTTCGGGGCTAGCGCTACTTTTCTCTACGGAGCTTGTGGTGCCATTGTTGCGATTCTAATTTTTCTTTTTGGCGAGACCTTCCAATAGAAACTAAAATTAGTAAACTTTTTCCCTAAATTCAGCTTCCAAGCCAATAACATTTCCCACCGGATCTTTGATCTGAACTATAGTTCTTTGCACTTCTTCAACTCGAAGCGGTCCGCGATATAGCTCGCCGCCAAGCTCGGTTGCTCTTTTCATAGCTCTGTCTAAGTCATCCACGAGCCAGTACCCGACGGAGCCACCTTGCGACGTTGGAGACTTTTCATCTGCTAGACTGATATCCAAGCAGACCCCGTTAATTTTAAACGAAACGAAATTTTTCAGATCTTCAATGGGCTCAATACTGAAAAAATTTCTATACCAATCACGACTCTTGGTAACATCAGCAGAACAAATTCGGATCGTGATAAAGCTCTGAACTTGGAAACTCATAGCTTCTTTTCCATTTCAACCTTTGTGGGCACAAAGCCCTTGCTCCTATTGATCTCTAGCATTTTTGAATTTTTTACCATCACGTGAGTGACCATTGCTTTACTACCTGTCTCCCTAACCCATTGCTCTCCAGCCGCCTTAAGACGTGATCCAATACCTTCTCCACGAAAGTCTGGGGAAACCCATAGAGTTTTTATAAAGCATGTGTGTGGTCTTTGACTTTGTGTTTGTAGAACGTGAATACCAACGATCTTTGATCCAAGAGTGGCCAGTAAACACTTCAAGGTGTCGCGCTTTTCTAAAAGCCAGCTGAAGTTTATTTCTGCCTCTCGTTGAACGGCATACGACGCATCCCAATCCAATGGAACTGCGGCGTATAAATAAGCGAGTTCGTGCAGTTCTACTTCATTGTTAAAATCTACATCCCGTATCTGGATAGAATGATCATTCATTTTTATTTGCCCCCTTGAATACAGATGGACTTGATTCAGGACTCCTGCCCCTCACCCCAAAGGGCTCTTCGCCTGAATGCTTCGAGAAACCTACCTCACCCGCAGAAACTACAATAAATTTACTGTCGCCGCCGTAGCGAGGCAGGACAAATCGGCAGGATTGCCGATTTGCACGCACAGCGCCCGAAGGGCCGCATGCAGGAGCATGCGGTGAAGCCGAGAGCTCCGAGCCTGGAAGGCATGGCAACAAAGTAAGTAGGAAAAATTCTGGTGGGCCCAGCAGGACTCGAACCTGAAATTAAACGGATAATCTGAGATAGAGAATCAAATACTTAGAAAAATTTGCAGACATTAATATTATACAAATTTATTCAACTTTTTTGCTTGGAGCGTGATTTAGATTTAGCGCCCCGAGCCGATCAATAAAATTCTATTGCCAGGCAAGCACCTCATGCCGTGTAACTTGGCCTTCATAAACAGTGCCCGACGTCTAATGCGCAGTTCCCAATAAACCGATGAGCTTTATTAAATAGCGATAGATAACTTTACAGCGTTCAGAAAGAAAAAGGGGCGGAATGGCATCTCACATGGGTGTCCAAAAAGGTGCTTCAGCTAGAAACTCACAGGTTGAGTTCACTATTCATTTTGTGCTTCAGCAATTTATTAATGAACTTCAACGAAATGCTGAAATCAAAGACCCCAGTCTCTCGTCGCAGAAGCAGTATTCGTCATCAATTTCAAGCGATGTATGGGATCACCACATTTCAGCAATGCAAAAAAATGGCCGGGAACTTGAGATATGGTGCCAAACAACCTGCTACAAAGGAAATAAAAAGGGTACTCCAGAGCCCAATAAAACCTATGAAGTAAGAGAAACTTTAGTGGAAGGGATTTCCATTCGGGAACACTTTTTATCTCACCCAAATAAAGATTTTAGATCCATCCATTTTACTGTGGGAGACAGCCGTTATACCTACCAATGGTTTATGGACATGAAAGCTGCCACTTTTGACTTTTCTACCTATTTGGGTAGCACCAAATTCGATGTTTTAGAGTCTATTGTAGATCTCCTCAATAGCCTTCCCACCGAAGCAGAAAAGGAAAGAGCTCTTCTAAAAGAAATGAAACAGCAAACACTATTAGGAAAGTCTTTAGTTGATTCCATCGAAACTTTAAATAGATGGTGGAAATCTGGCCATAAAACGTGCGCGCTTGCAGATAAGCAATGGGATTTGGTCAAAATGGAACGTGAAATTGCAAAAAAACAACAAAGCGGATTTAAAATCCATGGGCTAAATATCAAGGGCAGGGTGAACAATTATTTATTTGAAGAATCCCCCGAGCTGGATAATTTAATTATCAAAACCACAGAAAAAGTATTGAAAAAAAAACCCTTTTTGGTAGCCGCACGCAAAGCTGTTGATGATTGGAATTCGTTCTGCTCGAAAATTGAAACCTTCTTGAAAAATGAAAAGACAGTCTCAAAATGCTTAGCGGCTTTATGGCGATCCGAACCTCAACTACGCTTGGTAGTCAGAAGATTAATCTTGAGAATCCATACCGCTGATTCTGTAGATTATATTCAAGATCGTAACATTAAAGGAATAACGGAGCATAATTTGTATTCTGGAGATCATTCAGAAAAGCAAGTCGAAGAAATATGTGCGCAAATTGAAGACGATTTGAAGCGTTTTGGAATCAAAACTAAACTATCACTTGTTGGTGCCATTAAAAAACGAGGCAAGTCGATTATCAATCAGTCTAGGTGGTTGGAAGCGAAAAATGGAACAAACTTAAAGCCTAGTTTTGACTATGTTCAACTAATGCTAATCGAAGCTGGATATCAAATTCTAAGTGGGCCCGAAGCAAAAGTTGACACCAAGGGCTATAATGGTGATATTTCCAAAGCAAATGCGGGAGCTTATGACAATTTAAAAGTTGTTAAAGATAAAGGCGGTAACAACTTGTGTATTTTGAAAGCAAAATTTTTTAGGCGCCCTGAGTTTCCACGCAGGTGTAAAGAAGAGTCTTATGTCGGATTAACCATGAAATATGCGTATGAAAATGAAAAGTTTAACAGAAGATCTACTCTACCTCTTGTAATGTTTGTCGACATGGAGTCCGATATTTCCCCTCCTACATATGCATTAACTTGTTTACGATCCTACGGATGGACCGTCATTTTTGATCAAAAAGACCTACTTAACTTTTTAAAAAAACTCTCCGCGAATCTAAAATGAGTGCTTTTATTTTAGAAAAAATTAGAAAAGCTTGCTTTGACTTATGTCCTGAATTTTCCAATGTATTAAAAGTTGAATCTGAAGTTACCGCATCAACTTGGAAAGCAAGTCTAAGTAGCGGAAAGGCACTCGAATTATTGAGTCTTTGCGGGCTTCTAAGTTCTTGCCGAGAATTGGGCATGTCAATTGAACTTCCCTCACTCTACATAGAACAACCTGAATTATTTTATCTTCGAAACGTAATCCCTAGACAGTATGTCAGCAAGCCCGGACACTCACACGATTCTGAAAACGGCCTTTCCCTAAAATGGAAATTTGCGGCAGCGCTAACTCCAAAAGCCATAATTAGAAACGAACACGGTCTGCAATATTGTGTATTTAGGGAGGGGATAGCGACTCATATGATTAGGGATCTGGTATTAAAGAAATCTGAATATTTAGATCGCCCCGATATCATCGTCACAGCAGGCGAATACGAGACCAATTTTTTAAATGACTCTATAATAGAATTTAAGTACAAAAACAAATCAGATGAACTCAGAGGATCCCTAAGAATTAAGAATAGTGAATCGTTACCTCTTATTGATTTTCAAGGTAATTGCTCAATTGAAGCAAAATTAATTATTGAATGTAGCGTGGATAAAAAAAGTCAATTTGCCACTGGTCAATTGGTGAAATATAAGAAACTTTTTGCTGGCAAAACTAATCTCCACTCAACCTTCGTAAATGGTGGCAGTAAAAAATCCTTAGCTTTCGACGAAAATGTAAATATTAACCTCAAGGCTAATGTTGACATAATTAAGAATGCGATGCTGATAGGTATGAACGCGGCTGCAAAGTCGCTGCAAAAATCCTAGGTTTGTTGAAAAATTTCACGAAAAAGTTGAAAACTAAAAACAGGAGGAACCGCATTTCCAATTTGTTTTGCCTGAGAAGTAACTCTACCCTCGAATGTTACCCAATCGGGGAACGTTTGCAGGCGCGCCTGCTCTCTAATTGAGAGCCGTCTTGTACCAATCAAGTTCGACGGCTTTTTCTTAGAATTCTTTTTCGACAAATCTAGCTTCACCCAATTTGGAGCATGGTACCGAAGCATTTCTTGAAGCGAGTTTTGTGGTTCGCGAAATTCAATGCATTCACTTGGAACCGGACCGGGAATAAATGCTGAACTAGCCGGCAACTCGCACAAAGCAAATTCATCGCCACGCACTCTCAGCGTAAATGCTGGCTCATTATGTGCGTCACGGTTTCTGGGCCCTCGCATTTGTGAATTAGCTCGGTGGGAAAAATAATTCCCCTGCGGAAGCACTAAGTCACTTAAAGCAGAGTTTACCGATTGAAATGGATGACTATCAGATTCAAATAATCCTACATTTGGATTTTTCTTACGAGAATCAAAAAATCTAGAATTAGGCCAGTTGAATGTGCCCCCATCACGCTTGCCGACAAAAATGGCACGCTTTCTCAATTGAGGAACACCAAACTGGGCCATATTAACAATTTTACACTCTAGGTTATATCCGATTAGCTCAAAATCCTCGAAAATCTGCTTTAAAACTTGCCCCTGTCCAATATTGGTAATGCCCTCAACATTTTCCATTACTATCCACTTGGGACGAAGCTGAGAAACAATACGTACAAATTCTTTATATAAATGATTTCTAGGGTCATCTACAAAGCGAAGTCCTCGCGCAAGTGAAAACCCCTGGCATGGAGGCCCACCAATTACAACGTCGACATCACCTTTACGGAGATTTGGAGACCACTCATGAATGGGCGAGCAGGATACAAATTTGGCATTGGGAAAAGTTTTTCGATATGTCGCAATCGAATCCGAATCAATATCTACAGCACCAACTGGAACTCCGCCAGCCATGGCAAAACCGACGCTCAAACCGCCAGCCCCGGAAAACAAATCGACGCAGGTTGGCGCGCCGCGTTTTTTTTTGTAAAGACCATCTTTTAGAAAAATCTCAAACATCTATACAAATGAATACAATTTTGTAACAAGTCGATCAAGCTCATTAAATGCTTTTTCAGTTTCACCTTCAATTAGAATTTTTTTTACTTCTCCTTCAATGTCAGAAGTTAAAGCACTTTTCTCTAAGGCACTCGCCGGTAGGGGAAAGTCCTGGACAAACGTTTTTTTAAACCTGAAACGCCCACCCGACTCCAGGCTGCCAACGCTAGAGCAACGAGAAACAAAATACTCTCTTGCGAGACTACTGTTGAGAACAGCAAGTAATACTAGATTATCAGTATCAAAAAAATAGGCTCCATCTGGAACAAGATAGTTTTCAGGTAAAATCGAAAATCTTTGCTTAACAGATATATCCGGGAAAACAATTTTTCGTTTTTCCATTTTATCAAAATATTTACATGACCTCAGGCTGTACCACGGAGTAAGCGCGCTTACCTCTTGTCTCTTTTCTAACCGATCTTTAAAGCGAGAAAGATGAGCCAGTATTTCCTCTGGAGGTCTTGGCCCATCGTTGGTCACCTTTAAAAGAAAATGTAATTTTTTAATTCCACTCCAGCGCAATATATCACCGGCAAGGGCAAGCGGCTTTATCCAAACGTCTCTAGTTTCCTTTGAGAAAAGCCTGGCCTCCTCCTCAGTCAGAACAAAAGCCTCCATTAGTCCAGGTCTTACACCAGAGTAAACATTTATTCCTAACTCACTTAAGGGCCGACAATTTCCAGCCTTTCGAACAAGCATCGAAGGTCGATCCAAATTCTGAAAGATCCAACCATTGTCACCAGATTGTTCGAAGCCCACCAAATCCAGATGTCGCTGCCCCGAACACATTGAATCTATTTCACTTTTATTTCGTATAAGTAAAAATTTTACTTGGGATCTTTGGGGTGATCCTTTTTTTAAAATATAAATAGCTGAGTGCAAACTAGCATCTTCAAAAACTGGGCTCTCATCTAAATC